>NZ_JBNCLC010000008.1:0-299893 GCF_049844475.1 Micromonospora sp. DT47
GATCAAGGCGGCCCGCAAAGCGGGCCGCGCCGGCCCGGCCCCGGCCTGCTGGCGACCTCCGGCCGGCATCGGCCGGGCCGGCCGGCCACGCTGACGGAGCATCCCGAGGCTCTCCTGACCACCAAGTCATGAAGAGGACAGCTCACCGGGCGGCGGGTGCGCCCTACGCCGCCTACCTTCCCCCCATGCCGCTGTCCGCTGCCCGCCGCCCCCGACGCCTGGTCATCCTCGCCGCGTCGCTGGCCCTGATCTCGGTCATCGGCGCACACCTCGCCGTGACGCTGCGATACAAGCTGGACGCCGGCTTCTTTTTCGGGAGTCCCGACGCATATGCGAGGGTCGATGCCGACAACGTCACCGAACACCGGCACCTGGCCCGCCCTGGCGCAACTATCGACTACGCGTTCGGCATCGCAAACCCAGGGCCGTTCACCGTCCGTCTCCAAGAGGTGATCGACGAAGGCAGCGGGTCCTACACCCACGAACGCGTCCGGATGAAGGAGCTTTCCCGCGAAAAAAGCCCCTCACCTGTCGACCTCGGCCCTGCCGACGCGGTTCCGTTCCGACCGGTCGACCTGCGCCCCAACGCCGGCCTGCTGGTGTTTGTGACACTGCGACTCGGTCAGGAGATTCCTCCGGAATGCGCAGGCTTCTCGTTCGACGTCCAACGGGTGCGTTTCACGGTGCTGGGCATGCCCCGCGAGCAACTCGTCCCGATCGGACACGTCATCAAGGTCGAGGCGCCCGCGAGCGACGGCGAGCCCTGCAAGGATCCCGGCCTTGGAGGGTGACCCCCTGACCAGACGGCGCCACACTCGCCCAACGCGGCAGGGCACCAGTCGAGGGGGCGGACGTTCTCGCCATATGGGCCAATAGCTCGTGAACGCGCTTGAACTCCTCCCCTGGGTCGTCGGCCTGAACAGCAATAGTCGCCATCGGCGTCCCCTCCGAGACGTGCCCGTTGCGTGCCCGATCAACCAGGCAATCAGGGGCAGCGGCGGTCAACAGCAGCCGGAGACGACAAAGGCCCCTGACTTGCGTTTCCGCAGGTCAGAGGCCTTGCCATTGCCTGGTGGCGGGTGAAGGATTCGAACCTTCGAAGCTTTCGCGACGGATTTACAGTCCGCTCCCATTGGCCGCTCGGGCAACCCGCCAGGGCGTACCACCGCGTTGCCACGCGGCGGCGGAAGCAAGGATAGCGGTTGCCCCCCGGACCGTCGCAACCGGGTACCGTCAGGGGGTCGTGCCGCTGGTCAGCGCGCGACCGCACAGCTTTGACCGCCGGACAGCAGGAGCATGAGCATGGCAGCGAACCCGTCGTTCGACATCGTGAGCAAGGTCGACCGGCAGGAGGTCGACAACGCCCTCCGCCAGGCGGAGAAGGAGCTCTCGCAGCGGTTCGACTTCCGCGGCACCGGCGCGGAGATCTCCTGGTCGGGCGAGGAGGCGATCAGCCTCCAGGCGGAGACCGAGGAGCGGGTCAGCGCGGCGCTGGACGTCTTCAAGGAGAAGCTGGTCAAGCGGAACATCTCGCTCAAGTCCCTGGACGCGGGCGACCCGCGATCCTCGGGCAAGGTGTTCAAGATCGACTGCAAGGTCATCCAGGGCATCGACTCGGACAAGGCCAAGGCGATCAGCAAGAAGATCCGCGACGAGGGCCCTAAGGGCGTCCAGGCGCAGATCCAGGGCGACCAGCTCCGGGTCACCGGCAAAAAGAAGGACGACCTCCAGGCCGTCATCACCCTGCTCAAGGGCGAGGACTTCGGCGTCGCCCTGCAGTTCACCAACTACCGGTAGGCAGGTCTCTCCGCGCCTGGTCGTCGTTTCCACTCGGCCCTGTTAGCTGGGGAAGCGCGGGCATCAATAGTCGTCCTTGGTTGCCGGTAGTCAGGCTGCGACGGCCTGGCGACGGCCTGGAGCTCACGCGACCAAGGGGTGGCTGGTGTCTACCGGTCGTCCACGTCTACGTGCCGCCATCCCTGCTGGTGACCCCACATTTGTAAGTCCTGAGCGCCGCGTCCGTTGGCGTCCGTCCCTGACCGTGACCTCGGACGGTCGTCCACTGCGGGCTTGGCCTGGTCGTCATCGTCCGGGCCGGTTGCTGTCGCTGTTGCTGTCAGAGTCGGGCCGTGAGCAATCCCGCACTGCTCGGACGGCTGTCCGTCACGATCACTAAGACACCCCGGAGCTTCGCGGCCAGCAGGCCGTTCGTCATCCGGGCGGAGCAGGGCGGCGGTCGAGGTAGGCGTCCAATGCGGCGGCGCCGGCGAGCATGGCGCGGCTCCTGGCCGAGAGGCGGGCGCGCCAGTCGCGCAGCATCGACTCCAGCGGTGCGACGCCTCCGGCGGAGCGGACCTGGGCGATCAGCGGGGCGATCTGCTCCAGCAGGTAGCCACCCCGTCTGAGCTGGTGGGCCAGCAGGGCGTCGCGGACGTCCGCCTCGCTGTAGACCCGGTAGCCCGTCCGCGGGTCGCGGCGCGGCTGGACCAGGCCGGCGCGTTCCCATTTGCGCAGGGTGGCCGGTCGGATGCCGAGCCGCCGCGACAGCGGGCCGACGAACGTGTCACCGCGCTCCCGCGGTACGGGATCGAGGTCGCGAAGCGCGGCTTCGACGGCCTGGAGAGTGCGGCGGTCATCGAGCAGCTGGGCGTGACTCTCGTCGATGAGCCGGAGCGCGTCCTCGGTCGCGTCCCGGTTGACCGCCTGCATGATCGAGGTGGCCGTTTGGTGGCCGTGTCCGGGCACGAGCGCGAGAAACGCGCGGAGGGCCTGCGCGTGCCGCGGCGTGTAGGTGCGGTAACCGTGCAGGGTGCGTTCGGCGCCCGGCAGGATGCCGGCCGCCTCGTAGTTCCTGATCGCCTGGGTGGACAGGCCGTACCCGCGCGCCAGGTCGACCGGCCTGAGCCGTCCACCGTCTTGAAGGTTTCGCCCCACTGTCCTGCCAGCATCGCGGAGAAGTTTCAACCGGAGGTTCAACGATACCGTTGAGGGCATGATTGCTGGTGCCAAGGACACCGCCCATGCTGTCGAGGCCGCGACCGTCATGCGGCTGCTCCCGACCCGGCCGCGGCTGCTCGCCCTGGGCGAGCCCACCCACGGCGAGGACCTCCTGCTCGACGTACGCAACGAACTCTTCCGGCAGCTCGTCGAGCAGGAGGGCTACCGGACGATCGCCATCGAGAGCGACTGCGTGATGGGCCTGGTCGTGGACGACTACGTCACGTCCGGCACGGGCACCCTCGACGAGGTCATGGAGCGCGGCTTCAGCCACGAGTGGGGCGCCTTCCCGGCCAACCGCGAGCTGGTGCGCTGGATGCGCGCGTACAACGACGGCCGGCCCGCGTCCGAGCGGCTGCGCTTCGCCGGTTTCGACGGCCCGCTGGAGATCACCGGCGCCGCGAGCCCCCGGCAGGCCCTCACCGCACTCCACGCCTACCTCACCGCCTGGGCCGACGCCGACCTGCTCCCCTGCGCCGCCGATACGCTCGACCGCCTGCTCGGCGCCGACGACCAGTGGACCAACCCCGCCGCGATGATGGACCCATCCCAGTCCGTGGGGCAGACACCCGAGGCCAAGCAGCTGCGGCTGCTCGCCGACGACCTGGTGACGCTGCTCGACGCGCAGACGCCACAGCTGATCGCGGCGTCCTCACCGGACGACTGGGACCGGGCACGCCTGTACGGGCGCACCGCCACCGGCCTGCTGCGCTACCACTTCTGGATGGCCGACACGTCACCGAGCCGCATGGCGCGGCTGCTGGCCCTGCGGGACTCGATGATGGCCGCCAACCTGTTCGCCATCGCCGAGCGGGGGCCGGCGTTGGTGAACGCGCACAACGGCCACCTCCAGCGGAACAAGAGCAGGATGCGGATGGGCGACCTGCCGCTGGAATGGTGGAGCGCCGGCGCGATCGTCAGCGCCCACCTGGGCGACGGGTACGCCTTCCTGGCCACAGCCCTCGGCACGATCCGCCACCATGGCGTGGACGCCCCACCTCCGGACACCATCGAGGGGCTGCTGTACGCGCTGCCGGAGGACCGGTACGTCGTCGACGCCCGCCGACTGGCCACCGTCGTCGGCGACGTGACGCCCGCTCCCCGCGTGTCCCCCTGGTTCGGCTACTCCCCGTTGGACCCGGCCCAGTTGGCCAGCAGTGATGGGATCGTGTTCGTCAAGGACGTCCCTGCGGGACGATGTGATGGCTGGGCCGAAACGCGCGGCGGTGCTTGAGGTGGGCTGCGGCACCGGTCAGGCGACGCGCTCGGACCGGTCCGGTGGGCAGCAGGTTTGTCCCGCCCGTAGACAGCCAACTTGTCATCCGCGCATCCATGCCGTGATCACGCGGTTGAGG
This sequence comes from Micromonospora sp. DT47, assembly GCF_049844475.1. Taxonomy (NCBI): domain Bacteria; kingdom Bacillati; phylum Actinomycetota; class Actinomycetes; order Micromonosporales; family Micromonosporaceae; genus Micromonospora; species Micromonospora sp. DT47. The sequence continues at coordinate 4,353 of NZ_JBNCLC010000008.1, forward strand.
TTGGTCCGCACGTAGGCGTCTGTCTCGGTCTCCAGCATGCGCCGCATGGCCTGTAGGAGTGTCCGCTCCCCGCGCTTTTCAGCGGTCTGCACCGCCTGCCGCCGGACTCGCGGATCGTCATCGTCGAGCGCGCCAGCGAGCAGGTCGGCAGCTGGTCCCCGCGCCTGGGCGAGACAGTAGGTGGCGAATTCGCGAGATCCGGCGTCTGGGCCGGTGACGAGGGGAGCGAGGTCGACCACCGTCATCGTCCCGGTATCGGCCAGCGCCTGCATCGCCCTTTGTCGCACCCCGCGGTCGGGGTCACCGAGCAAGACTCGAGCCTGTTCGGCGAGATCAGAAACGCCCAGAGCGCGCAGGAATCCGATCACCGCCGCACGCACTGGTGCCTCGGGGTCGGCCAGCCTCGCTCGTGCCGCTGGCTCCAACCCCGGTGCCTTCTGACGCCATCCGACGCTCAGAGCCGCCTCACGTACCAGGGGGTCTTCGTCGGCAGCCGCCGCGGCAAGGCCACGAACACCTGTTGCGCTGATAGCGGGCAACGTACCCAGCGATCGCGCAGCTCGCGCCCGACGATGCGCGGACGGATCATCGGACAGGATGCCAAGCAGCCGCGCCTCGTCGCCGGGAATCTTGTCTCCGAACCAGGTCACGTCGTAGCCGGCCACAAGTTCGTCGAGCCAGCGCTCATACCAGGACAGGAAGTCCTCGTCCTCCAACACGTACGGCGCCGGGACACCGTTGAGGTCCACGTTGACGAGGCGACCCCGACCCCGGGCCGGAGATCACCAGCAGGGTGTAGCTGGTGCAGCCGTGATGCACGATCGCCAACGTGCCCTGCTGCGGATCCGGGCGGTCATCCGGCCCCCAGAACCCGTCCCACCAGTCCGGCTCGTACAGAGTGCCGGGCACGAACGGGCTGGGCGCAGCCAGATGCCCAGCAGACGAGTCGGACACCTCCTCGTACGCGTTGGCCAGCGACAGCAAGCCGTAGCTTGGGCCCGCTCCCCCATCGCCGAGCCCCAGGATGAACCTGCGGTAGCTCTCCGGTAGCGCGATTCCGTGCTCAGCCTCAAAGGCGGCCACGCTCGACTCCGGCAGCGGCGGCCTAAGCCGGTAGCCGTGCTCCTTGGCACCGAACGCGGTCAGGAACCGATCAGGGCTTGCGGCCACCAAGTTCAGCTTTCCGCCGATCCGGGATAGCTGCGCGTCGCTGACCATGCCCCTCCAACCCGCCTCGATGTGCCTCCGGTCTGCCACCTCGCCGGTCGCAGCGGCCTTCAATTTGGTGCATCCTGCCATGACCGATAGCACCAGCTCTGTGGACGCCTGAAGCGCTTGCCGAGTCCGCAGTACGGTGGCCTGGCCAAAAGATCGTCTAGCCGGAGGTGTCACCCACATCCCGAGACTGATCTGTCACGCACGTCCTGAGACCCGACACGCCGGCAGCCGGCCGGATCGAACGTGTGTTCGACTAAGCTGCTTCGGGTGGAGGTACTTGGTCGCTGGTGGAACGGGGCAGTGGGTCGCGTTGCCCGGCGGGAGGTCCTCACGCTGCCGTCGGACGGCCTGGCGACGGCCTAGCGGCGATCATGGCTGTGTTTTGGCTGGTAGCGGGCGACATCTCAGCAGTTCACCAACTACCGCTGATCGCGGCGGTCAGCGCCCGAAGATCAACAAAAGCACCACGGTCAGGATCGCGCTGACCAGGATCGAGCCGAGGCAGCCGATCCGGTTCGAGAAGAAGAACATGCGGCTGCCGTACCCGCCGCTCGCGACCGCAATCCGCCGGGTGGCACACCAGGGGCCTCTCCCGTCCCCGGAGACACCCCTGGTGTGCCACCGGCGAGGTCAGACCGGGGTGGGGTGTTCGGCGCGTACCGCCCGGGCCTCGGCGCGGGCGATCGGGCCGTCGGGCAGCGCGGCGACCCCGGCCCCGACGGCGACCGCCGCCCCGGCGAAGAGGAACGCCCAGGGCACGCCGCCCGCGTGGTCGACGATCAGCCCGGCCACCGCGCCGCCGGCCGCGCTCGCCGCCACCGACATGGTCACCACCCAGGTGTACGCCTCGTTCAGCATCCCGACCGGCGCGATCCGCCCGACCAGGGTGTTCTCCAGCGTGAGCGCGGGCGCGATGGTCGCCCCGCCGACCGCCAGCGCGACGCCCAGGGCCAGCGGGTGCGGCATCACCGCGAACACGGCGAAGCTGCCCGCCACCCCGCCGAGCAGCCAGGCGAACTGCCGGGCCATGTTCGGCGACGGCCGGCGTACCCCGAACCAGAAGCCCCCGACGGCGCTGCCGACCCCCCAGACGGCGAGCAGCAGCCCGGCGAGGCTCTCCGGGGCGGCGGTGGGCTGGTTGCCGGCGAACGCCGGCACGATCACCCCGGCCGCGCCGAACGCGACGCCCAGCCCGCCGACGCAGACCAGCAGCGCCGGGAAGCCGCCCACCCGCAGCGGGCCGAGGCCCTTGGCGTGGTGCTCGCGCGGGTGCGGCCGCCAGCCGCGCATCACCCGGCCGAGCGCCACCGCGCCGGTGCCGACCAGGGTGACCACGGCGGCGCCGACCAGCGCGGCGGCCGCGTCCGCGACCAGTACGAAGCCGGCCACCAGCAGCGGGCCCAGCACGAAGACGACTTCGAAGAGCGAGGTCTCCGCCGCCAGGGCGGTGTTGCGCAGGTGCTGCCGGCCGGAGGCGAAAGTGGTGAGGTCGTTCCAGGCGCCCCGGATCGCCGCGGTCAGCGGCGGGTAGGTCGCCCCGGCGACCCCGGCGGCCAGGTAGATCAGCCCGAGACTGCCCTCCTCGGCCCGGCTGGCCCAGAGCAGCCCGACCAGCGCCAACGGGTGGGCGACGGCGGTCGCCAGCAGCACCGGGGTCGGCCCGACCCGGTCGGCGACCCGGCCGGCGACCGGGCTGAGCGCGGCGCCGGCGAGCGCGTAGATGCCGCCGGCGACCGCAGCGAGCGCGTACCGGTCGGTCACCTGCTCGACGACCAGCAGCAGCGCCAGCGGCGTCATGCCGATCCCGAGCCGCCCGATGATGCCGAAGACCAGCAGCATCGGCGCGCCGGGGATCCGCCAGACGCCCAGGTACTGGCGCAGTGCGGCCACAGGGGCACCTCCGGGGAGCCAGGTAACGGGTGGGAGCCGTTCCGACCCTAACGCCGCAGCATGCCCCGGAGGTGGTCGGCTCGCTCACATCGGGGGGCGGAGCGGGGCTGCCCCGGGCGGCGGCGAGAGGGTAGTTTGTTGATCGAATTGGATCCATGCCCGCAGGCGCCGCCACGACGACGTACGGAGGTCCGATGACCGGCACGACGATCGAACCGCTGCGGGTGGAGATCTACTCGCTGTACGGGGACGCCCGGCCCGCCGAGGCCGCCTCCCCCAGCCTACGCGGATCGCTCCCGGCCCGGGCCGTGCAGCACTGCCCACCGGTCGCCGCCGGCTCCGGGTTCGGCTGGTACGTCCACCCGCCGGCCGACTTTGCGCTCCGCTGGGACGGGCAGGACACCGAGTGGAGCCTGCTGGAGGAGAACGAGCCGGTCGGCTGGCGCTCGCTGGCCGGCGGGTACGACGGCAAGCTGCCCGACGCGGCCGCCCAGCTGGCGGCGGCGCCCGAGCGGTTCCGCGACGACCTGGACATCTTCGACCGGTACGGCGGCAGCATCCCGTTCATCGACGCCGATCCGCGCGCCGCGAACACCATCGAGCTGGTCACCGGCGTGGTGGCGCGCACCTCGCCGGGCTGGTGCCTGCTCGCCCGGGGGGTGCCGAACTGGCCGACCCAGCGCGGGCTCCAGATCTACGAGGGGGTGGTGGAGACCGACTGGTACACCTCGCTCCTGCCCACCATTCTGCGGCTGACCGAGCCCGGCCAGGTGGTGCGCTTCTACCGGAACATCCCGATCATGTGCCTGCAACCGATGCACCGCTCGACGCTCGACGCGGTACGGCAGGCCGAGTTGGTCGCCGGGCAGGGCCTCGCGGCCTGGCCGGAGGACGCCTGGGCGGACTTCGTGGCGTTGCGCCGCCGCCGCCAGGATCCGGAGCTCCGCAGCAGCTACCGGCGGGAACAGGCCCGCCGGCTCCGGGAGAACGCCAGTTACCGGCCGATCGGGGTCGAGGAAGCGGACCAGCCGGCCTGATGACCAACGCCGACGAACGGCTCGCACCGCCCCCCGGCTATCGGGCGCTGTTCCGCCACCCGGTGGCCTCCCGGCTGGTGGCTGCCCGGGGCGTCTCCGAACTGGGCGACTTCGTCGGGCTGGCCGCCCTGCTGCTGCTCGCGTACGACCAGACGCACTCGGTCCTCGGGCCGGCCGCGGTCTACGCCGCCCGTACCCTGCCCGCCCTGCTGGTCGCCACCGTGTTCAGCGGCTGGCTGGACGTGCCGGCCCGGCGTACCCTCCTGGTCTGGCTCTCGGTGGCCGGCGCCGTGCTGATCGCGGTGCCCGCGACGGTCCCCCGGCCGGTGCCGGCGATCATCGCGGCCGGCCTGCTCGGCGCGGTCCGGGCCGCCTACTCCAGCGTCAACGTGGCGGTCGCCGCGGAGGCGGTGGACGCCCCGTTGCGGCTGCCGCTCTTCGGCCTCTCCGCCTTCGCCAACCAGGTCGGCCAGGTGACCGGCCTGGTCGCCGGCGCAAGCGTGACCGTGGCGCTCGGTCCCCGGGTGGCGCTCCTGATCGACCTGGTCTCGTTCCTGATCGCGGCGGTCGTCCTGGCCGGGCTGCCGACGGAGCCGCAGCACCGCCGGGGACCGCGCCCGCCGGCCACCGCGGGCATACGGATCATCGCGGGCCATCCGGTGCTGCGCGGCGTCGCCCTGCTCACCCTGGCCACGGTGCTCTCCGGCGCGCTGCCGGAGACCCTCGCCCCGGACCTCGCCGCAGGGGCCTGGCGACCCGTCGTGCTGGCCGCCTCGGCGCTGGGTGGCGCGTTCTTCGTCCTGATGGTCGGGCGCAGGGCCTGGCTGGGCCGGCTGGCCGGCCAGGTGGCGGTGGCGGCCGCGTTGGGCGGCGCGCTGCTGCTGGCCGGCGTCCTGGTCGCGGTCAGGGCGCCGCTGTGGGCGGTGGCGGTGGCGAACGCGCTGATCGGCGCGGGCGGCGGCTGGCTGATCGGCGCGCAGGCCACCTTCGCCCGGCTGGCGCCCCCGGAACGGATGGGGCAGGTGGAGGCGACGATCGTGGCGGCCAACATCGTGGTCTCCGGGTGCGGGATCTTCCTGCTCGGCGGCGTGGCCGCCGTGCTCTCCCCCGCCGCCTCGTACCTGACGGCGGGCGCGGTGCTGCTCGTCGTCGTCCTGCTGGCCCGTCCGGACCGGCTGCCGACCGGCCCGGAGTGATCCGGCGGCGGGTCGCGCTCCGCACACGGCTCCGCCCGCGTCCGAACCGGACGCGGGCGGAGGTGTCGGTGGGTCAGCGCTGGAACTGCACCGGGCCGCCGCCGGTGGCCATCTGCTCCAGCCGGGCGACCCGCTCCTCCATCCGGGGGTGGGTGGAGAACATCGCCGCGATGGCGCCGCCCCGCTTGAACGGGTTGTCGATCATCAGGTGGGCGGTGCTGGTCAACTGGCCCTGCGCGGGCAGCGGACGGGCCTGGGTGCCCACGTGGATCTTCTGCAGGGCGCTGGCCAGGGCCAGCGGGTCCCGGGTGAGCTGGGCGCCGGAGGCGTCCGCCTGGAACTCCCGGCTCCGGCTGATCGCCAGCTGGATCACGGTGGCGGCGATCGGGCCGAGGATCAGGGTGAGCAGCAGCACGGCCGGGTTCGGGGCGTCCTCGTCGTCGGAGGAGCCCAGCGGGATGAACCAGGCGATGTTGGCCAGCAGGGTGATGATGCCGGCCAGACCGGCCGCCACGCTGGAGATGAGGATGTCCCGGTTGTAGACGTGCGAAAGTTCGTGACCGATCACCCCGCGCAGCTCGCGGTAGTCCAGGATCTCGGTGATCCCCTGAGTGACGCAGACCGCCGCGTTGGCCGGGTTACGCCCGGTCGCGAACGCGTTGGGCTGCGAGGTCGGGCTGACGTACAGGCGGGGCATCGGCTGCCGTGCCTCGGTGGCCAGCTCGCGGACCATCCGGTACAGGTCGGGGAATTCCGCCTCGCTGACCGGTTGTGCCCGCATCGAGCGCAGGGCCAGCTTGTCGGACCAGAAGTAGCTCACGCCGTTCATCAGCAACGAGACGACGACGGCGATGACGAGGCCGCCGCTGCCGCCGAACCAGTAGCCGACCGCGAGGATCAGCGAGGTCAACAGGCCGAGCAGCGCTGCGGTCTTGAGACGGTTGTGATGCACGATCGCTCCTTCGGTGCGCGGATCGCACGGGACCCGTTGACCGGTCCAACGTCACCGGTACCCGTCAACCATCCTGCTCATGGCTGGGAGTTGACTGGAGATTCCTGTGCGACCGGACAGCGGGGACGACTCCGGACGGGTCCGGCCAGGTCGGCGCGGGAGCCGGTCACCCGGCCGCGAGGTCCAGCACGAGCTGCGGGGCGAAGCCGACCAGCACGGCCAGCGCGGTGGCCACGGTCAGGGCCACGGTGACCGTCCAGGCCGGGCGGGCCACCGCCGGCGCGGCGGCACCCTCGGCGGCCGGCCCGGCGGCGTAGAGGGCGGCGGCGAGGCGGAGGTAGTAGGCCAGGCCGATCACCGCGTTGACCGCCACCACCAGGGCGAGCCAGCCGGCGCCGCCGTCCAGCAGTGACCGGACCACGGTCACCTTGGCGAACAGGCCGGCCAGGCCGGGCGGCAACCCGGCCAACCCGATCAGCGCCAGGGCGAACGCCGCACCCACCCACGGGTGCCGGCGGGCCGCCCCGCGCAGCTCGGCCACCGTGCCGCCGTCCGCGCCGGCCGGGCGGAGCGCGACCAGCGCCGCGAAGGCGGCCAGCTCCAGCAGGACGAAGAAGACCGCGTACGCGACGGCGGCGGCGTACGCGGTCGTCCGGGCCTCGCCGGTGCGACCGGCGGCCAGCGCGAGCGCGCCCAGCGGGGCGAGGATGTAGCCGGCCTGGGCCACCGACGACCAGGCCAGCAGCCGGACGGTACGCCGCTGGCGCAGCGCCACCAGGTTCCCGACGGTCATCGTCAGCACCGCCAGCCCGGCGAGCACCGGCCCGGTGACCTCGGCCGGCAGGGCGCGCTGCACCACGGCGAGCAGGGCGACCACGCCACCCAGCTTGGAGGCGGTCGACAGGTAGGCCGCCACCGGCAGCGGCGCGCCGTCGTAGGTGGCCGGCGCCCAGGCGTGGAACGGCACCGCCGCCACCTTGAAGGCCAGCCCGAGCACCACCAGCGCGACGGCGGCGGTGGCCAGCGGCAGGTCCCGCAGCTCCGGGCGGTCCCCGAGGAGCGCGCCGAGCCGGTCCAGGTGCAGCCCACCGGTGGCCGCGTAGAGCAGCGCCGCGCCGAGCAGGGTGAGCGTGGTCGCCACCACGCTGACCACGAAGAAGGTGACCGCCGCTTCGGCGCTGGCCAGGCTGCCCCGGCGCAGCCCGACCAGGACGTAGAGCGGCAGGGTGAGGGTCTCCAGGGCGACGATCAGGGTGATCAGGTCGCCGGCCGCGCCGAGCACGACGCCGCCGGTCATCGAGCAGGCGAGCAGGAAGCAGTACTCACCCACCGGCGTCGTCCCGGCCCGCAGCAGCGGGCCGGAGATCGCCAGCACGCCGAGGGTGAGCAGCGCGAAGACGGCCGCGACCAGGGCGGCCCGGCCGTCGAACACCCAGGAGCAGTCCGCGCCGACGCAGAACGTCCGCCGGGTCTCCCCCGCGCCGACCAGCGAGGACCCGACGACGGTGGCGACGGCGCCCGCGGCGGCCGCGGCCACCGTCGCGCCGGCCCGGGCCAGCAGCAGGTCGGCCAGGAGCACGAGTACGGCGGTGCCGGCCGCCAGGTACGCCGGCAGCAGCGCCACGTTGTCGACGCTCTGCACGAGGCTCATCTCAACACCCCCACCAGGGCCTCCACCGGACCGGAGGCGAGGCCGAGCACCAGCGTTGGCGCCAGCCCGACGGCGAGCGCGAGCAGCACCAAGGGGGCCCAGGCGGTCAGCTCCGCCCCGGCCAGGCCGGGTGCCAGCCGCCCCACCACCGGGCTGGGCCGGCCGTGGGTGACCTGGCGCAGCAGCCGCAGGAGGTATGCGGCGGTGAGCGCCCCGCCGACCGCGGCCAGCACCGCGAGGGTGGTCCAGAGCGGTCCGCCCCGCCGGACGGCGGCGACCACGGCGAACGCCTCACCCCAGAAGCCGGCCAGCCCGGGCAGGCCGAGCGAGGCCACCGCGGCGAAGCCGAGCAGCCCGGCGAGCCGGGGCGCGGTCTCCCGCAGCCCGGACAGGTCGGCGAGCGCGCCGGTGTGGGTACGGTCCTTGACCGCCCCGGCCAGGAAGAAGAGCAGGCCGGTGATCACCCCGTGGGCGATGTTGCCGATCAGCGCCGCCTGGAGGCCGGTGGCGGTCAGCGTGGCCACCCCGAGCAGCACGAATCCCATGTGCCCGACGCTGGAGTACGCGATCAGCCGCTTCAGCTCGTCCTGGGCCAGGCAGACCAGGGAGCCGATCAGGATCGCGGCGACGGCGAGCACGCCGAGCACCGGGGCGGCCCAGCGGGCGCCCTCGGGGGCCACCCCGACCGCGATCCGGATCAGGCCGTACGTGCCCATCTTGAGCAGCACCCCGGCGAGGATGACGCTGCCGACGGTGGGTGCCTGGGTGTGCGCGTCGGGCAGCCAGGAGTGCAGCGGCCAGAGCGGGCTCTTCACCGCGAAGGCGAGCGCGAGCAGGGTGAACGCGGCCAGCTGGGTGCCTCGGGACAGGCTCGCCCCGCCGGTCAGCGCGACCACGTCGGCGGTGCCGGCGGCGGCGACCACGACGTAGACGCCGACCAGCAGCAGCACCGAGCCGAAGAGCGTGTAGAGGGCGAACTTGCGGGCCGCCCGCCGCCGGTCGTCGCCGCCCCAGCCGGCGATGATCGCGTACATCGGGAGCAGGACGACCTCGAAGAATCCGAAGAAGAGCACCAGGTCGAGGGCGAGGAAGGTGCCGAGGATGCCCACCTCGACCACCAGTAGCAGCGCGACGAGGGCCCGCCCGCTCCCGCCACCGGCCGGCACCTTCCAGACGGTGTAGCCGCAGCAGAGCAGGGTGAGCAGGGCGGTCAACGCCACCAGCGGCCAGGAGATCCCGTCCACCCCGAGGTGGAAGCGCAGGTCCAGGCCGGGCACCCAGGTCAGGTCGAGTTGGTGCCAGGGCTGCACGGCCGGCGCCGGGCCGTACCCGAACCAGCCGTGGTCGCCGACGACCAGCAGCGCCGCGACCACCAGGGTCAGCCCGGCGACCACCGTGCCGACCAGCCGGGCCGCCCGGTCCCGGGGCGTCGCGGCCACCAGGACCGCCCCGACCGCCGGCAGCGCCAGGACCGCGACCAGCAGGAACTTTCCGAGGCTCACGGCTGCTCCTCGGTTCCCGACTGCGGGGCTCGCAACACCGGCTCACTCCTCGCGCTCACGGAGTCACCTCAGTTCGCGACTGCGGGGCTCGCAACACCGGCTCACTCCTCGCGCTCACGGAGTCACCTCGGTTCGCGACTGCGGGGCTCGCAACACCGGCTCACTCCTCGCGCTCACGGTGCCCCTCCGATCAGCACGGCGGCCAGGCCGATCAGCACCGCGCCGGCCAGCACCGCCGCCGCCGCGCGGGGCAGCGCCGCCCGGTGCAGCGCGGCCAGGCCGCCGCCGAGGCCGTACGCGCCCCGGCCGGTGCCCTCCACCGCGCCGTCGACCACCACCTCGTCGCCGGTACGCAGCACCCCGGCGAGCGCCGTCGTCGGGCGTACGACCAGGGCGTGCTGGACGTCGTCGAGCCGGAACGCCGCCGCGAAGACCGGTCGCAGCGGACCCAGCGCGCGGGCCGGGTCGGTGGCCGGGTCCCGGCGCCAGCCGGCCCAGGCCAGCAGGGCCCCGACCAGCAGCAGCGCGGTCGGCAGCAGCAGCGCCAGGCCGAGGTGCACCAGCTCCACATCGGTTTCCGTCCCGGTCGCCGGGGCGAGGAGCCGGTCGGCGAACGGGGGCAGGAACGCGGCCAGCCCGAGCAGCGCGGCGGGAACCGCGAGCAGCAGCACCGGCCAGCGCATCGCGGCCGGCGGGTCGTGCGGGTGCCGCAGCGGCATCCGGGGCTCGCCGAGGAAGGTGCGCAGCAGCAGCCGGGTGGCGTACCAGGCGGTGACCACCACGCCGAGCAGCCCGACCAGCCAGACCAGCCAGCCCACCCAGGCGGGAGCCGGGCCGGCGCCGTCCAGCGCGGCCGACTCGGCGACGGCGAGCACGCCGTCCTTGCTCCAGAAGCCGGACAGCGGCGGCACCCCGGCCAGCGCGCCGAGACCGATCAGCGTGCACCAGAAGGTGACCGGCATGTCGCGGCGCAGCCCGCCCATCCGGGACATCAGCGTGGTGCCCACCGCATGGATCACCGCGCCGGCGGCGAGGAAGAGCAGCGCCTTGAAGGCGGCGTGGGCGAGCAGGTGGAACAGCGCGGCGGCGGGCGCCCCGACCGCGAGCGCCCCGGTCATGTAGCCGATCTGGGAGACCGTCGACCAGGCCAGCACCCGCTTGAGGTCGTCCTGGGCGGTGGCCGCGAACGCGCCGAGCAGCAGGGTGATCGAGGCCATCACCCCGAGCACCGCCAGCGCCGTCGGGGTGGCCGCGAAGAGCGGATAGAGCCGGGCGACCGCGTAGACGCCGGCGGCGACCATGGTGGCCGCGTGGATCAGCGCGGAGATCGGGGTGGGGCCGGCCATCGCGTCCGGCAGCCAGGTGTGCAGCGGGAACTGCGCGCTCTTGCCGGCCACCCCGGCGAGCAGCAGCAGGCAGGCGGCGGTCAGGACGCCGGTGGAGTGGTCGTGGGCGAGCACGTCGGCGATCCGGAAGCTGCCCGCCGAGACGCCGAGCAGCGCGATGCCGAGCAGGAAGCCGACGTCACCCACCCGGGTGACCAGGAACGCCTTCATCGCGGCGGCCGGGGCCTCGGGCAGCCGGCGGTCGTGGGCGATCAGCAGGTAGGAGCAGAGCCCCATCACCTCCCAGCCGACCAGCAGCATGACCAGGTCGCCGGCGACCACCACCAGCAGCATCGCCGCGGTGAAGAGGCTGATCTGCGCCGCGTACGGCGGGTAGCGGTGGTCGACCTCGACGTCGTCGTGCGGGCCGCGCTTGAGGTAGGCGGTCGAGTAGACCTGCACGGCCAGGGCCACCGCGGCCACCGCCACCGCGACCAGGGTGGCGGCGCCGTCGAGCCGGACCCCGAGCGTCACCCGCAGGCCGCCCAGGTCGATCCAGGTGGTGGAGGTCTCCACCGGGTCGTCGACCCGGGCCAGCAGGGCCAGCGCGATCAGCAGTGCGCCGGCCGCGCCGGTGACGCCGAGGGCGATCGCCGCCCGCCGGACCCGGTCCTCCCCGGTGGTCGCGCCGCGCGGCGAGGGCGGCAGCAGCAGGCCGGTCAGGCCGGCGAGCAGGGGTACGGCCGGCAGCGCGGCCCCCAGCAGTCCGGTCACCGGTCCCCCTCCGGCCGGTCGGCGTCCCCGGCCGCCGGTCGCTCGACGGCGGTCCCCGCGGCCAGCCGCTCGGCCGGCACCAGCGCCGGAGCCTCGGTCAGCGGGACCTCGTCCACCGCGACGCTGGCCCGCAGCCGGTAGAGCTGGAGCACGATGGCCAGCCCCACACCGATCTCGGCGGCGGCCAGCACGATCACGAAGAGCGCGAAGACCTGCCCGGAGTGCGGCAGCTGCGCCCGCACGGTGGTGTCGGCGGTGACCAGGATCAGGTTGACCGCGTTGAGCATCAGCTCGACGGCCATCAGCACCAGCACCGCGTTGCGCCGACGCAGCACGCCGTAGACGCCGAGCCCGAAGAGCAGCGCGGCGGTGACGTACGGGATGACCGGTCTCACCGGCGACCGCCCTGGTCGGCCGCCGTCCCGGCGGTGGCCCGGACGGGCGCCTCCGGGGCGGTCCGGTCGCCGCCGGCCGGGACGGGGCGGCCCCGGCCGGCCGGCGCGGCGGCCGGGTCGGGGCGGCGGCCGATGTCGGGGCGGGACAGGATGATCGCCCCGACCAGGGCGGCCAGCAGCAGCACCGATAGCACCTCGAAGGGGAGCACCCAGGAGCGGAAGACCTGCTCGCCGAGGCGCTCGGCGGTGCCCGGCGCCGGCAGCTCCACCCGGGACCAGCGGAACGCGTCGACCAGCAGCACGGCCAGCCCCAGCCCGGCGCCGCCGCCGATCAGCGCGGCCGGCCAGCCGGGGCGGTTCAGGTCGTCCGAGGCGCCGATCGGGGCGCGGGTCAGCATCACCGCGAAGAGCAGCAGCACCACCACCGCGCCGACGTAGATCAGCACCTGCACCCAGGCCACCAGCTCGGCGGTGAGCACCAGGTAGTCGCCGGCCAGCGCGCCGAGACAGACCACCAGGTAGAGGCCGGCCCGGACCAAATGCTTCGTGCCCACCACCAGCACGCCCGCCCCGACCGCCACCGCACCCAGGGCGAGCAGCAGCACGTCCGCACCGGTCATGGGGTCGCACCCCCGTCGGCGGCGGGGCCGGGCTCGGGGCGTACCACGGTGGGGCGGGCGGCGGAGCTGGTCGGGGCCGCGGCCTTGCGCGCGGCGGTGGTCTCCTCCTTGGCCGGCTCGCCGTTGTGGTCGTGCGCGGGCGGCGGCGGGACGGTGGCCATCCACTGGCCGAGGTGGTCCTTGTCGTGCAGCAGGTCCTTGATGTCGTACTCGGCGTACTCGAACTCGGGTGACCAGTAGAGCGCGTCGAAGGGGCAGACCTCGATGCAGATGCCGCAGTACATGCAGAGCGAGAAGTCGATGTCGAACTTGTCGAGGACGTTGCGCTGGCGGGGGCGGGCGGCGCCGGGCACCGCCACCTCCTCCTTGTGCGAGTCGATGTAGATGCACCAGTCCGGGCACTCCCGGGCGCAGAGCATGCAGACCGTGCAGTTCTCCTCCGACAGCGCGATCACGCCGCGGGAGCGGGGGGGCAGCTCCGGGGCGACGTCCGGGTACTGCTGGGTGGTCGACCGGCGGGTCATCGTCTTCAGCGTGACCGCCAGCCCCTTCACCAGCCCCTCGCCGGGAATGCCACTGCGCTCGCTCATGCCGCTCATCCTGCCCTGTGCCCCCGGCGCGCGCGACCACCACCCGGCACTTGCCGGCGGTACCGTGACCGGCACGGCCCCCGCGGCCGTTCACCGACGGATCCGGCAGTCACCGCACGCCACCCCGGGACGGGCGTCAGACCGGGGGCAGCATCTCGACACCGAGCTGCTGGAGAAGCTGGAACAGCTCGTTGACGCTCCACACATCGACGATCCGGCCGTCGGCGTCGAAGCGCAGGAACGTGGCGCCCGAGTAGCTGACCACCTGCCCGGTCGGTGGCACCGGCCCGAACCGCCCGGCCTGGGTGCCGGCGGCCCGCCAGCGCAGCGCCACCCGGTCCCCGGTGGCCACCACGTCCACCAGCTTGTAGCGCAGGTCGGGGAAGGCGGCCCGGCGGTCCCGGTGCCAGGCCAGGGTCGCCTCCGGGCCGGTCCCGCCCAGCCCCGGGCAGTCCTCGGCCACCAGCTCGTACGCGGACTCCTCGCGCCCGGCGTTCCACACGTCCGCGACGAAGCGCCGGGCCGCCGCCTCCACATCGGTCATCCCGGCAGCCTAGCCAGCGCCCGTCGACCCGCCCCGGCCGGAAGCGGCGGCGCGAGCGGGAGTGCCCGCCGGGCATGCCGGAGATCGGTCAGGATGGGGCGGAGACGACAGGCGGACCCGGAGGGGGCGACGTGGGCGGCGAGGCAGGCACGACGACCGGCGGAAAGTACGTCGAGCCGGGCGGCGAGTTCACCCGGGACCAGCGCTACATCGCCACCCGGATCACCGCCGACGGGCGGTACGGCTATCCGGTGACGCCGGGGCGGTACCGGTTGGCGGTCAGCCGCGCCTGCCCCTGGGCCAACCGGCTGATCATCGTACGGCGGCTGCTCGGGTTGGAGGACGCCCTCTCGATGGCGGTGGCCGGGCCGACCCACGACGCCCGGAGCTGGACCTTCGACCTCGACCCGGGCGGACGGGACCCGGTGCTCGGCATCGAGCGGCTGGCCGAGGCGTACTTCGCGCGCTTCCCCGGATACGAGCGGGGCATCACCGTGCCGGCGATTGTGGACGTGCCGACCGGGCAGGTGGTGACCAACGACTACGCGCAGATGAGCCTCGACCTGTCCACCGAGTGGACGGCGTACCACCGCTCCGGGGCACCCGACCTCTATCCCGAGCGGCTGCGCGACGAGATCGACGAGGTCAACGCGGTGGTCTTCGCCGACGTCAACAACGGGGTCTACCGGTGCGGCTTCGCCGGCAGCCAGGACGCGTACGAGAAGGCGTACCACCGGCTCTTCGACCGGCTGGACTGGCTGACCGACCGGCTGGCCGGGCAGCGCTACCTGGTCGGCGACACGATCACCGAGGCGGACGTGCGGCTGTTCACCACGCTGGTCCGCTTCGACCCGGTCTACCACGGCCACTTCAAGTGCAACCGGAGCAAGCTGACCGAGATGCCGGTGCTCTGGGCGTACGCCCGGGACCTGTTTCAGACCCCGGGCTTCGGCGACACCGTCGACTTCGACCACGTCAAGCAGCACTACTACGAGGTGCACCGGGACATCAACCCGACCGGCGTGGTCCCCCTCGGCCCCGACCTGTCCGGCTGGCTCACCCCGCACGACCGCGAGACCCTCGGCGGACGCCCCTTCGGCGACGGCACACCCCCACCGCCTCCCGCCGAACCGGTCGACCCCGCCCACACCCCCCTGCCCTGAACGCGAGCCCGGCTTAAGCCGGGGACGGTCAGAGGGCGATGCGGACGGCGGCGGTCAGGACGAGCTGGGCGAGGGAGAGGGGTACCAGGACCAGCCAGCAGAGGCGTTGGAGCTGGTCCTCGCGGAGCCGGGGGTAGGACACCCGGAGCCAGATGATCACGAAGGAGACCGCGAAGACCTTCAGCAGCGTCCAGAGCCAGCCGAGCTGCCCGTTGGCGAACGGGCCCTGCCAGCCGCCGAGGAAGAGCACGGTGGTCAACGCGGCGATCACCACGATGCCGACGTACTCGGCGAGCAGGAAGAACGCGAAGCGCAGGCCCGTGTACTCGGTCATGTACCCGAAGACCAGCTCGGAGTCGGCGATCGGCATGTCGAACGGCGGCCGCCGGATCTCGGCCAGCCCGGCGAGGAAGAAGACGATCATCGCGGGCGCCTGCCAGAGCAGCCACCAGGGCTGCCACGCCTCGACGATCCCGGAGAGGCTCAGCGTGCCCGCCGCCATCGCCACCGAGGCGGCGGCCAGCACCAACGGCAGCTCGTAGCCGAGCAGCTGGGCCGCCCCGCGCAGGCCGCCGAGCAGGCTGTACTTGTTGGCCGACGCCCAGGCCGACATCAGCACCGCCACCACGCCCACGCCGACCACGGCGAGGACGAAGAAGAGGCCGATGTCCAGCGGCTGCCCGACCAGGTCGTCCGGGCCGAGCGGGATGACCAGCAGCACCAGCAGGTAGGGCACCAACGCCACCACCGGGGCCAATCGGAACACCGCCCGGTCCGCCTCGCGCGGGGTGACGTCCTCCTTCTGCACGAACTTGATCCCGTCGGCGACCAGCTGCGCCCAGCCGTGGAAGCCGCCGGCGTACATCGGGCCGAGCCGACCCTGCATGTGCGCCATCACCTTGTGCTCGGCCTGACCGACCAGCAGCGGCAGGGTGAGGAAGGCGACCAGCACGCCACCGACCCGGATCACCAGCTCCAACCAGGTGGGCATCAGGCCGTACCTTCCTCGTCGTCGCCGGGGGCCGGCGGGTCGGCCGGCGCCGGGCCGTCGCCACCGCCGGTGGGCCGGGGGGTACGCGCCGGACGCGCGCCCGGGGCCGGCCGGGCGGGCCGCTCCCGGGACGGCCGGGCGGGGGTGCCGCCGCGCGGGCCCTCGCCCACGCCTGCCGCGCCGGCCGGGGTGGGCGTGGTGCCCCACTCCCCCGGCGCGGGCACGCCCGGCGGGCGGATCGGGCGGCGACCACCGCCGGCCTCCGACTCGCCCGGCTCCTTCGCCCCCGGCCACGGCTTGGCGACCCGGGAGGCCAGCACGAACTCCTTGCGCAGCGGATGGCCCTCGAACTCCGGCGGCAGCAGCAGCGGAAGCAGCCCCTCGTGGCCGGCGAAGTCCACGCCGAACATCTCGTGGGTCTCCCGCTCGTGCCAGGCCGCCCCCGGGTAGACGTCGACCACCGACGGCACGGTCGGCGACTCGCGGGGCACCCGGGTCCGCAGCAGCACCCCGTGCCGGTGCCGGGTCGACCAGAGGTGCGCCACCACGTCGAACCCGGCGGCCAGCTCGTCGACGGCGGAGAGCCAGTCGAAGAAATCGCAGGCCAGTCCGTCGTCGTCCCGCACCGCGCGGAGCGCGTCCGACCAGTTCGCGCAGGGTACGTCGACGGTGGCGCGGGCGTAGGACTGACCGCCGGAGACCGACGCGGTGGCCTCGACCGGCGCGAGCAGCGCGACCACCCGCTGGCCGACCTCTTCCGGAGTCATGCCGCTGATCCTATGGCCGGCGGCCCGGGCCCGTATCGGGCCGCCCGCGCCCGGGCTGGTCGGCTTGTCCGATTGCCGAGCGGACGGCGGCCCGGCGGGGAAAGATGAGGACTGTGCGCGCTGTGACTGTGACTCCCGGTGTCCCCGACTCGCTGCGCCTGACCGAGGACTGGCCCGAGCCGGCCTCCGAGGAGGGCGCGATCCTGGTCGAGGGGCTCGCCGTGGGCATCTGCGGCACCGACCAGGAGATCATCGCCGGGGCCTACGGCGAGGCGCCGCCCGGCCAGGAACGGCTGGTGCTGGGGCACGAGTCGCTGGGCCGGGTGCTGGAGGACCCGACCGGCACGTTGCAGCCCGGTGACCTGGTCGCCGGGGTGGTCCGCCACCCCGACCCGCTGCCCTGCCCGAACTGCGCGGTCGGCGAGTGGGACATGTGCCGCAACGGGCAGTACACCGAGCACGGCATCAAGGCGCTGTCCGGCTTCGCCCGGGACCGGTGGCGGGTACAGCCGAAGTTCGCGGTCGGCCTGGACCCGGTGCTCGAGCCGGTCGGGATGCTGCTGGAGCCGACCACCGTGGTGGCGAAGGCCTGGGACCACATCGAGCGGATCGGTCGCCGCGCCGAGTGGAAGCCGCAGACCGTGCTGGTCACCGGGGCCGGGCCGATCGGCCTGCTCGCCGCGCTGCTGGCCACCCAACGCGGGCTGTCGGTGCACGTGCTGGACCGGGCCATGACCGGGCCGAAGCCGGACCTGGTCCGGGCGCTCGGCGCGACGTACCACACGGTGCCGGTGAGCGAGTTGGAGTTCGAGCCGGACGTGGTGGTGGAGTGCACCGGCGCGCCGGTGGTCGTGCTCGACGCGATGTGCAAGACCGCGCCGACCGGCATCGTCTGCCTCACCGGGGTCTCCAGCGGCGGCCGGACCATCGACTTCGACGCCGGCGCGCTCAACCGGGCGCTGGTGCTGGAGAACAACGTCGTCTTCGGTTCGGTCAACGCGGGTCGCAAGCACTGGGACCAGGCCGCCGAGGCGCTCGCCCGGGCCGACCAGGGCTGGCTGAACTCGCTGATCACCCGCCGGGTGCCGGTGTCGGGGTACGCCGAGGCGTACGCCTCCGGACCGGACGACATCAAGGTGGTGCTGGACTTCACGGCCTGAGCGGCCGGGCGGCTCGCGGATCAGATGCCGGGGAGCCGGCCGTTGCGGAACAGGTCCACGAAGAGCTGGTGGTCCTCCCGGGCCCGGTCGCCGTACGCGTGGGCGAAGTCGACGAGGTGCGCCACGAAGCCGTCCGAGTCGGCGCCGATCGCGCCCACGATCGACTCCTCGGTCGAGTAGTCCACCAGGTCGTGGCTGGACTCGTCGTCGGCGACCGAGTGCATCCGGGCCACCGCCCGGCCCAGGTCGGCGAGCACCCCGGCCAGCTCCTCCGGCTCGTTGACGTCGGCCCAGTCCAGGTCGGCGGCGTACGGGGAGATCTCGGCGACCAGCTGGCCGGTCCCGTCCAGCTCGGTGAAGCCCAGCCACGGGTCGGCGTACGCCTGCAGGGCCCGCTGCGACTCGGCCGTGCGGTGTCCCTGGTGCCGGAAGTAGCCGCGGACCCGCTCGTCGTCGATGTGTCTGGCCACCGCCGGCACCTGCGCCTGCTTCATGTAGAGGACGACGTCGTTCTCCAGCGCCTGGGTGTGCCCCTCCAGCAGCAGGTTGTACGACGGCAGGCCGGCCGAGCCGATGCCGACGCCCTTGCGCAGCACCACGTCCTTGATCTTCGACGCCACCGGGCGCAGCCGGACCGCCGCCTCCGGCCGGGTGTCCAGGTACGCCTCGTAGGCGGCGCAGACCTTCTCCCGGGTCTCGCCGTCGATCTCGAAGACGCCGTCGCCGAGGGAGAACCGGCGGTCGTAGTTGTCGATGGTGGTCTGCGTGGCGAGCAGGTCCACCCGGGTGTTCAGCCGGGCCTGCTGGAGCACCCGGCGCAGCACCCCGTCGGCGGTGTCCAGGGTGATCGAGCCGATCGCGTCGTCCCCGCCGGCGGCGATGGCCGACAGCTCGGTCAGGTACGACCGGGCGAACCGGCCGACCAGGTCGCTGATCACCTGGTCGGAGAGGGCCTTGGCGTAGCCGAGCAGCGCCACGCTGGCCGCGAAGCGCTTCAGGTCCCAGGTGAACGGCCCGACGTACGCCTCGTCGAAGTCGTTGACGTTGAACACCAACTGCCCGGAGGCGTTCATGTAGGTGCCGAAGTTCTCCGCGTGCAGGTCGCCGTGGATCCACACCCGGCTGGTCCGGTCGTCGAGGAACGTGTCGTCAGCGAAGTCGCCGAGCTGGTCGGCGTAGAACAGCGACGCGCTGCCCCGGTAGAAGGCGAACGGGGAGGCGGCCATCTTGCGGAACTTGCGGCGGAACGCCGCCGGGTCGAGCGCCATCGACGCGCCGAACTCCGCGGTCAGCACGTCGATGATGAAGGCGGAACGCTGGTCCGCGGACTGGGTCATGGACCGCAGGCTAACCCCCGTCCGCCACCCGTGGCGCTCGTCCGACCGAGCTGGCCGGGCGGGCGGTACGGCGGTCCGGGTCATGTCCGCCATCCAGTCGGACTCCGACGGCCGCCGGTCGGCCCGTCCGGCGGTCAGGACGCGGGTGGGCGTACCGGCGGGGCGGTGAGTGAAGCGACGTCGCGGGGCGCGGCGTCCACCGGTGAGGCGAGCGGGTCGGGCCGGGACACCCCGCCGATGCCGGCCTGCTCGGCGGCGATCTTCTCCTGTAGGCGGAGGATGCCGTGCAGCAGCGCCTCCGGCCGGGGCGGGCAGCCGGGCACGTAGACGTCGACCGGGATGAGCTGGTCGACCCCCTTGGTCACCGAGTACGAGTCCCAGTACGGGCCGCCGCAGTTGGAGCAGGCGCCGAACGAGATGACGTACTTCGGCTCGGGCATCTGGTCGTACAGCCGCTTGATCGCCGGGGCCATCTTGTCGGTGACCGTGCCGGAGACCACCATCAGGTCGGCCTGCCGGGGGCCGTGGGCGAACGGGATCACGCCCAGCCGCATGAAGTCGTGCCGGCCCATGCTGGTCGCGATGAACTCGATCGCGCAGCAGGCCAGGCCGAAGTTGAAGACCCAGAGTGAGTAGCGGCGGCCCCAGTTGAGCACGAACCGGATCGGCTCGCCGAGCACTCCCGGCAGCTGCACGACCGCCCCCTTCCTGACCCTCACCGACAGTCAACCACAGGTCCGGTGCCACCCTCCGAGCAGCGGGTTGCGCGGAGGAACAGCCGGGTTCACGGCAGGAGGGGCTGCAACCCCCTCCGGGGGCATGGAGTGTTACCGGCGCCCAGGGCAGACCGGCCCGACGGTAACGGGGAGGGGCAGTGACAGCAGTGATGGGGGCCCGCGCCAACGAGCCACCGGCAACGCTCGGCGCGGCGGACGGGTTGCTCCGGCCGGCGATCACCTTCGACGACTTCTACCACGCGCACTTCCGTGGCGTGACCACGCAGCTCTGCGCGTACACGGGTGATCTGGGGCAGGCGCAGGACCTGGCCCAGGAGGCGTTCTGCCGGGCGCTGGCCCGGTGGGACCGCCTGGTCCGGTACGACGATCCGGTGGCCTGGGTCCGCCACGTCGCCTGGAACCTGGCCCGCAGCCGCTGGCGGCGGCTGCGCACCGCCCGCAACCACCTGCTGCGGCAGCGGCAGACCGAGGCCGAGGTGGCCGGTCCGACGCCCGACCGGGTGGCCATCGACGCGGCGCTGGCGAAGCTGCCCGCCAACCACCGGCGGGCGGTCATCCTGCACTACCTGGCCGACCTGTCGGTCAACCAGATCGCTACCCAGGAAGGGGTGGCGGAAGGCACGGTCAAGTCCTGGCTGCACCGCGGACGTACCGCGCTGGCCGGGCTGCTCGACGAGACCACCGAGGGGGTGGGCAATGTCTGACATCGACCCGCGACTGCGGGAGCGGTTCGCCGCGTACCGCAGCGACGTGACCACCCGGGTCGCCGGTCCGGGACCCGACCAGGCCCGGCGTACCCTGCGCCGGCGGCGCCGGACGGCCGTGGTGGCCGCCGCGGCGGCGGTGGTGCTGGTGGCGGCCCCGGTGGTCGCCAACGCGGCCCTGCACGGCGACCGGACCGCACCGGTGCCCGGGGTGTCCGTCGACCCGACCGCCCCGCCGACCGGGTTCCCGTCGCCCAGCCCGTCGGAGACCGGTACGACGACGCCGAGGCTGACCGCGCCGCCGCCGGACGGCCACCTCACCCGGTCACAGCTGCTCGGAGCGCCCGTGCCGGTCCCCGCGTGGCGGTCCGACGGGCCACAATGCCCGTCGGGACAGGTCCGGCTGACCACGGACGGCGCACGTCCACTGGCCGCGTTGCTGGTCTCGGTCGACCACGGGGACGTCGACCGGGACGGCGCGGCCGAGACCGTCGTCCGCCTGCGCTGCCTCATGGAGGGCACCGGACCGGAGCAGGTGGTCGTCTACGACCGGGACGCGAACGGCCGGATCGTCGCCCTCGGGCAGGTGGTCGCCCTGCCGGGCTCCACCGAGAAGGGTTGGCTCGAAACCGTTGAGGTGCGATCGGACGGCCAGATCCGGGTGCAGGTGATGGACCAGGGGCCGGGCTCCGGCTGGCCCGTGCAGTGGGTGCAGCACCAGTGGCGGACGTTCCGGTGGGACGGTTCGGGCTTCGACCAGGTGCTCGGCGAGACCGCGTTGCCCGTCAACCCGTACTCGGTGGACCTGTCGGTCACGTCGACCGACCTGCGGCTGACGAAGAACGCTGACGGGTCCCGCTCCGGCACGATCGACGTCCGGATCCGGCACCTGGGCGGCCGGGAGGCGACCGGGGTCGACCTGCGGCTAGACCTGCAGTGGGGCCTGTTTCCGGTGCGGAACAGCTGGACGATGTGCCGCAACGACTACCGCAGCACCCGGGATCCGGTGCAGTGCCGGCTGGGGCCGATCCGTCCCGGCGCCGAGCTCACGGTCCGGCTCAGCCTCGAGGTGCCGCAGGGATACGGCTTCACTCCCGAGGAGAGGTTGGTGAGTGCCCACGCCCTCGGGCCGGAGGACCAGGCGCTGATCGAGCGGAACGAGGAGAACAACCAGGTCAACCCCAGGCTCGGGTGAGCCGGGGCGGGCACAGCCCGGTCGGGATTCGTCCCGGCCGGGCCACGGCCGGGTCCGACCCGGCGGTGGCGCGGATGAACAGTCGGTTTCCCGGCAGAGCGGGCTGTGACCTCGTGCCCCGGCATGTCACGTTATGACCCGACTCACATCCCCTCTTCCGGCCACCAGCTGGCCGCCGCCATGTCCACCCCGGCCGGGCGCAGCGGGCAGCCCTCGGCCTGCAGCCGGGCCCGGGCCTCGACCTCGTGCCCGGGCGGCAGCCGGCCGGCGGAGTTCACCACCCGGTGCCAGGGCACCCCGCCGCCGTGCCGGGCCATGATCGAGCCGACCAGCCGGGCCGAGGCCCGCCCCGAGCGCTCGGCGAGGGCGTCGGCGACCGCCCCGTACGACATCACCCTGCCCGGCGGGATCCGCTCGACCAGCGCGAGCACCGCTTCGACGTACTCCTCCGGCGTCATGACCGGCCACGATATGGGAAGGCGACCGGCTCCGGTGGGACCGGACGCGCAGAATGGGCGGGTGCGCGAAGCAGTCACCTCGGCCCGGCGGATCGTCGTCAAGATCGGTTCGTCCTCGCTGACCACCGCGACCGGCGGGCTGGACGACGCACGAGTCGACGAGCTGGTCGACACGCTCGCCGCGCTGGCCGCTGCCGGGCACGAGGTGGTGCTGGTCTCCTCCGGCGCGATCGCCGCCGGGCTGGCCCCGCTCGGCCTGGCCCGGCGACCCCGCGACCTGGCCACCCAGCAGGCCGCGGCGAGCGTCGGGCAGGGCCTGCTGATCGGCCGGTACGCGGCCGGCCTCGCCCGGCACCGGCTCACCGTCGGGCAGGTGCTGCTGACCGTCGACGACGTGACCCGCCGGGCGCACTACCGCAACGCGTACCGGACCCTGCGCAAGCTGCTCGACCTGCGGGCGGTGCCGATCGTCAACGAGAACGACACGGTGGCCACCGAGGAGATCCGGTTCGGCGACAACGACCGGCTGGCCGCGCTGGTCGCCGCCCTGGTCGACGCCGACCTGCTGGTGCTCCTCTCCGACGTGGACGCGCTCTGGACCGGCGACCCGGCCCAGCCGGGCAGCGCCCGGATCACCGAGATCCGCGGCGAGCGGGACCTGGCGGCGGTCGACATCGGCGGCGCCGGCCGGGCCGGGGTCGGCACCGGCGGGATGGTCACCAAGGTCGAGGCGGCCCGGATCGCCACCGGCTTCGGCATCCCGGTGGTGCTGACCGCTGCGGCGCTGGCCGCCCGGGCGCTGGCCGGCGAGCCGGTCGGCACGTTCTTCCACCCCGCCGAGCGGCGACCGGCCGCCCGGCTCTTCTGGCTGGCGCACGCCACGGCGCCCCGGGGGCGGCTGCACCTCGACGCGGGAGCGGTGCAGGCCGTGGTGGGGCGGCGCAAGTCACTGCTGCCGGCCGGGATCACCGCCGTCGACGGCGCGTTCACCGCCGGGGACCCGGTGGACCTGGTGGACGCCGGGGGCGCCCCGGTGGCCCGGGGGCTGGTCAACTACGACGCGGTGGAGCTGCCCGGACTGCTCGGCCGCTCCACCGGTGAACTCGCCGCGGCGCTCGGCCCGGCGTACGAACGGGAGGTCGTCCACCGCGACGACCTCGTGCTGCTGTGAGGAGTGGACCCATGAGCGTCAGCGAGCAGGCCCGCCGGGCCCGGGAGGCGGCCGGGGAGCTGGCCGTCGCCACGCGTACCGCCAAGGACGCCGCGCTGCACGCGATGGCCGACGCGCTGGTGGCGCGTACGCCGGAGGTCCTGGCCGCCAACGCGACGGACCTGGCGGCCGGGCGCGAGGCCGGGCTGACCGCGGCCGTGCTGGACCGGCTCGCCCTCGACGCGGGCCGGGTCGCCGGCATCGCCGACGCGCTGCGCCAGATGGCCGCGCTGCCCGACCCGGTGGGCGAGGTAGTCCGCGGCTCGACCCTGCCCAACGGCCTGGAGCTACGGCAGGTCCGGGTGCCGTTCGGGGTGGTCGGCATCATCTACGAGGCCCGGCCGAACGTGACCGTGGACGCCGCCGGGATCTGCCTGAAGTCCGGCAACGCGGCGCTACTGCGCGGCTCCTCCTCGGCGGCGCACTCCAACGCCGCGCTGGTCGCAGTGCTCCGCGACGCGGTCGCCGGGGCCGGCCTGCCGGCGGACGCGGTGCAGCTGCTCGACGCCACCTCCCGCGACTCGGTCAAGGAGCTGATGCGGGCCCGCGGCCTGGTCGACGTGCTGATCCCGCGCGGCGGCGCGTCGCTGATCCGCACCGTGGTCGAGGAGTCGACGGTGCCGGTGATCGAGACCGGGGTGGGCAACTGCCACGTCTACGTCGACGCGGCCGCCGACCTGGCCAAGGCGGTGGCAGTCACCCTCAACGCCAAGACCCAGCGACTGTCCACCTGCAACACCGCCGAGTCGCTGCTGGTGCACGCGGACGTCGCCGACGCCTTCCTGCCCGCGGTGCTGGCCGCCTTCGCCGACGCCGGGGTGACCGTGCACGGCGACGCCCGGGTGGCCGCGTACTCGGCCGCGGTGATCCCGGCCACCGAGGAGGACTTCGGCACCGAATACCTCTCCGCCGACATCTCGGTCGCCGTGGTCGACTCGCTGGACGCGGCGGTCGCGCACATCCGCCGCTACGGCACCGGCCACACCGAGGCGATCGTCACCGACTCGCAGCCCGCCGCCCGGGAGTTCGTGGCTCGGGTCGACGCGGCGGCGGTGATGGTGAACGCCTCCACCCGGTTCACCGACGGCGGCGAGTTCGGCTTCGGCGCGGAGATCGGCATCTCCACCCAGAAGCTGCACGCCCGCGGCCCGATGGGGCTGCCCGAGCTGACCAGCACCAAGTACGTGGTCACCGGGGACGGGCACCTGCGCTGACGCCGGCCGCCGCTCAGCCGGCCGGGGTGGCCGACCCGACCGCCGGGCGGCAGGCGCGAATCGCCCGCAGGGTGGTGTGCACGTCGAACTGGTGGCCGTCGTCGCTGTCCCAGCCGCCGTCGCTGCGCTGCGTCTCGGCGAGCCGCTTGCGCGCCGAGACCAGCAGCCACTGCTCCTCGCCCACCTCGACCCGGCGCAGCGTCGCGGCCAGCCACGCCACGTCGGCCGGGGACATCTCCGGGATCCGCTCGGCCAGCACCGCCTGGATCCGCGCCGACTCGTAGTACATCTGCTGCCGGTGCAGCACGGCCGCGCTCAACCAGCCGGCGGGCAGGAACGACGGCCAGCTCCCGTCCGGGGCGAGCTGCCCGGCGAGCGTCTGCGCCGCGGCCTGCACCACCCCGGCGTACGCCCCGCCGACGCGGTGGTCGAGCGGGCCGGCGGCGCGGGCGTCCAGCCCGGCGACGGTCAGCCAGAACCCGGCGTTGGCGGTGAGGTAGAGCTGGGCCTCCGGGTCGCCGGGACGGGCCCACTCGGGGGCGAACCCGGCCAGCGCCGGGTCCTCGTCCCAGCCGCCGTCGGGGAGCTGCCGGACGGCCAGCCAGTCCAGGGCGTGCCGGGCCGCCGGGCGACCGAGCGCGCCGAGGTCGTCCAGCTCGCCGAGGCGGAAGCAGGTCGCGTCGACGGAGGCGACGTCGCTGCCCAGGGTGGCCGGCCAGCCGCCACCCGGCGTCTGCCCGGCCTCGGCCGCGTCGAGCAGTTCGACCGGCACCGGCGCCCCGGTGCGCAGCCGGGAGAGGCGGGCGCGGTCCACCGCATCACCATGAGCCACGACGAAGCCGATCGCGGCGTCCAAGTCGACCACGGCGGCAAGGCTACCGGCGCAAACGCGGTTACGCCTCGGTAGCTCGGCCAACGTGGCCCGGCCCACCGGCGGGTACGCGAAGGGGCCCTCCCGGCGACGGAAGGGCCCCTTCGACCGACGACTCAGTACGCGGGCAGCGACGGGTCGATCTGCTTGATCCAGGAGAGCACGCCGCCCTGGACGTGCACGGCGTCGCGGAAGCCGGCCGCCTTCAGCGCGGCGAGCGCCTCGGCGGAGCGGACCCCGGACTTGCAGTGCAGCACGATCTGCCTGTCCTGCGGGAGCTTCGCCAGCGCCTCGCCGGAGATGATCTCGCCCTTGGGGATCAGCGTGGCGCCGGGGATCCGGACGATCTCGTACTCGGCCGGCTCGCGGACGTCGACCAGGAAGATGTCCTTGCCGGCGTCCTGCCACTCCTTCAGCTCGCCGGCGGTGATGGTCGCGTCGACCACCGCCTCCTGCGCCTCCTCGGAGACCGCGCCGCAGAAGTCCTCGTAGTCCTCCAGCAGGTCGGTGACCGTGGGGTTCTCGCCGCAGAGCACGCAGTTCGGGTCCTTGCGGACCTTGATCTTGCGGTATTCCATCTCCAGGGCGTCGTAGACCATCAGCCGGCCGACCAGCGGCTCGCCGATGCCGGCGAGCAGCTTGATCGCCTCGTTGACCTGGATCGAGCCGATGGACGCGCAGAGCACGCCGAGCACGCCGCCCTCGGCGCAGGAGGGGACCATGCCGGGCGGCGGCGGCTCCGGGTAGAGGCAGCGGTAGCAGGGGCCGTGCTCGGCCCAGAAGACCGACGCCTGGCCGTCGAAGCGGTAGATCGAACCCCAGACGTACGGCTTGCCGAGCAGCACCGCCGCGTCGTTGACCATGTAGCGGGTGGCGAAGTTGTCGGTGCCGTCAACGATCAGGTCGTACCGGGAGAAGATGTCGCGGACGTTGTCCCGGTCCAGCGCGGTGTTGTGGATCTCGACGTTGACCAGCGGGTTGATCTCGCGGATCGACGCGGCGGCCGACTCGGCCTTCGCGCGCCCGACGTCCGAGACGCCGTGGATGATCTGGCGCTGGAGGTTGGACTCGTCGACGGTGTCGAAGTCGATGATGCCGAGCGTGCCGACACCGGCGGCGGCGAGGTACATCAGGGCCGGCGACCCGAGGCCACCGGCGCCCACGCAGAGCACCCGGGCGTTCTTCAGCCGCTTCTGCCCCTCGACCCCGACGTCCGGGATGATCAGGTGGCGCGAGTAGCGGCGGATCTCGTCAACGGTCAGCTCGGCGGCGGGCTCGACGAGCGGGGGCAGCGACACGGTGGACTCCCCGGGATCGGCAGTGGTGAACCGCGCCATTGTCGCTCGCCGTCCCGCCGGTCGGCCATGAGCGGGGACACGTCGCCCGACATGCGGGAGCGGGAACAACTCAGATGCCGGGGACCGGCTCGCCCTCGTAGCGGGAGCCGTCGACGTAGGGGAATGCGTTGGCGACGCAGCCGTCCAGGCCGTACGTCTGCTGCTGCATCACCGGCGCCGGTTCGCCCGGCCCGGGGCAGGCCTGGTGCTCCTCGCCGAGCTCGTGGCCGACCTCGTGGTTGATCACGTACGTCCGGTAGGTCTCCACCGGTGCCCCGTAGTCGGGCACCCCGTCCATCCAGCGGGCCAGGTTGATGATCACCTGTCCGGGCAGCCGGCAGGAGGTGTAGCCGTCGGTGCTCAGCCCGCCCTCGGTGCACATCCGTTCCGAGGTGGCCGGGGTGGCCAGGTAGACGGTGAAGTCCGCCGCGGCCGCCGCGGCCACCCGCTGCATCCGCAGCTCTCCCGAGGCGATCCAGCTGCGCTGGTCGCCCAGCGCCTCGTCGACGGTGGCGGCGAAGGCGGCCACGTCCTGCCCGGTGCCCTGTTCCACCGCCACCCGGTAGTGGTGCAGCGGACCGTCGGCGCCCTGGATCGGCGACCGCCCGTCGGCGGCGGTGAACCGGCCCGGGCCGCTCGACGGGTACGCGGCGGCCCGGTGACCGGCGCCCGTCCCGTCCGCCAGCCGCCCCCCGGTCGGCGCGGTCGGGGTGGCCGGGTCGCCGGTCCGGGCGAGCGCCACCCCGGTGGCCGTCGCGCCGAACAGGACCACGCCGATCAGCACGGCGCGCCGCCGCCGACGCCGCATCCGGACCAGGCCGGGACGGGTGGTGCGGCCGGACGGTTCCGGGCGGTCGTCGGTGACGGTCGGGTCGATGGGGTCCACCCGTCCAGCATGGCAAACTATTCGGGCAAAACGGCGCTATTGCCGCAGCCGCCGCGAATGTGGTTCACATGGCGCGGCGGGGCTCAGAGCGCCCGGCCGGTGTACCGCCTACCGCCGAGAAACGGCCACGGGTTGGCCGTGCAGCCGCCCAGGAAGAGCGACTGCTGCTGCATCACCGGCGCCGGCCGCCCGGCACCCGGGCAGCCCTCGTGGTGGTGCCCCAGCTGATGCCCCACCTCGTGGTTCACCACGTACGTGCGGTAGAGCGACAGCGGCACCCCGGCCCGGACGAAGTGCGGCACCGAGGTCCGCCACCGGTCCAGGTTGATGATCACCTTGCCCGGTGCCCGGCAGGACGTGTACGGCCGCCCGCCGACCCGGACGTCCACGCCCCCGGCGAGGCACATCCGCCCCGCCGTCCCCGGCGTGGCCAGGAAGACGGTGAAGTCGGCCGGGGCGCCCGCCGGAACCCGGAGCAGCCGCAGCTGGTCGCCGTCCACCCAGCTCCCCGGCCCGGCCAGCGCCGCCTGCACCGCGTCGGAGAACGCCCGCACGTCCTCGCCGGAACCGTTCTCGACCGCCACCCGGTACCGCTGGACCGCCCCCGACCGGCCGAGCATGGCGCCGGCACGGTCGTCGTACCCGAAGGTGCTCCACCCAGCGGCCGGCACCGCGCCGGCCAGCCGGAGCACCGGCGGCGCCGGGCTCGACGCGGACGGGCTCGGGCTGAGGGTCGGAGCCGGCGCCGAATACGGCGACGGCGAACCGGCGGTCGGCACGGCGACCGGGTCGGCGGCGAGCGGGCCGGTGCCGGCCTGCGGCCGCTCGGCGGTGATGGCGACCCCGACGAGCGCCGCCGCCAGGAGCGCGGCCAGCAACAGGACCGGACGCCACCGGGTGGACGGCCCGAGTGGCCGGGCGCGGTGCGGCGACCGCGGGGCGCTGTCGCCGCCGCGGCGGAGGAGATCGGACATCCCGGTCAGCCTGCCATGTCGGGACATACGGCGGAGTCCTCCGTTTCGGCGAGGAGTCCCACCACCGCGCGGGCCACCGTCCGGGGCACCTCCAGCTGGGCCACGTGGCCGACCCCGTGCAGCATCAGCAGCCGGCTGTCCGGGATCACCCGGGCCGTCTGCGGGGCCACCCGGACGTCCACCAACCGGTCCTGCATGCCCCCCACCACCAGCGTGGGCGCCTGGATCGAGGCGGCGATCCGCCACATCGAGCCGGGCCCCGGCAGGTACGACCGCAGGAAGCTGGAGACCAGGCCGCGGAACGTCCGGACGTACGCGGCGGCGTAGTGCGTCGCCTCGTAGCGGATCCGGATCTCCTCCAGCGCCTCCTGCCGGCGCTGCTCGCTGATCCGGCTGAGGTCCGCGACGCACGCCTCCATCGCCTCCTGGGCCATCACCTCGGGCGCCAGCTGGGCCAGCCGCCAGGCGGCCAGCCGCTCCCCGCGCGGGATGGCCAGCAGCGGCAGCATCCGCCCCTGCAACGAGCGGTGGAACGCCAGGAACGGCAGCGCCGGGGAGATCAGGGTGAGGGTGCGCACCAGGTCCGGGCGCAGCCCGGCCACCTGCACCGAGATCGCCCCGCCCAGCGAGTTGCCGAACAGGTGCACCGGGCCCCGGCCGGAGTGCTCGATCCACCGGATCACCCGCTCCGCGAAGGTCGGGATGGTGTAACGGCGGCCGGGCTCGCTGCGCCCGAAGCCGGGCAGGTCGATGGCCTGCCCGTCGAGCCGGTCGGCGAGCAGGCCGGCCAGGTCGGTCCAGTTCTGCGACGAACCACCCAGCCCGTGCACGTAGAGGGCGGGTTCGGCGTCCGGGCCGGTGGCCGGCGTCTCCCGGACGTAGGTGATCGTGCCGTCGAGGCGTACCGACCGGCCGGGCCAGGGCGGCGGGAGGTGGTGGGCGGGCAGCAGGTGGTCGGGCCAGAGGGCGGCGCGCTTCATTCCCCTAGTTTTCCCGCCGGAACCCGCGTCGACACCGCCACCGGCTCAGGACAACAGCGCCTCGAGGCGACGGTTCACCGCGGCCAGCGTCGCCCGGACCACCGCCTGCCGCGGGTCGCCGGCGACCAGGGCCGAGCCGGCCAGCTGCTCCACCCAGCCGTCGCAGACCAGCAGCACCACCACGGTCGCCACCTCGCAGTTGCCGAACGGCACGACCGCGGTGTGCTCGACGAAGCAGCGCCCCCGGTCGGCCGTCCGTTCGGACCCGCGCAGCAGCTGGTCGACCGCTGCCGCGGCCGCCACCGCGCAGAGCCGCAGGACGTACCCGTCCACGGCCGGCCCGGTGGAGTGCCCGGCGGCGGTCTCGCCCCCGGCGAGCAGGCGCACCTCGACGGTCGCGTCCAGACCGAAGGTGCTCACCTGCACGTGGTCGATCACCACCCGGGGCCCCGGCACGCCGCCGGTGTGCAGCGGGCGGGAGGGCGCGGTCTCCGTCGTGGTCATCTGCCCACCGGAGTACGACGTGCCGACCGTGGCCGGGCTGCCGGCGGCCGGCGGCGCGGAGGTGGCGGCCACCTCCTCCACACTGGCCCGACCCCGGTGGATGGGCGCCTGGCGGCGTCGCCGTGGCACGCCGGCCACCGTCTCGGCCGGCTCACCCGACCCGGCCGGGGTGGCGGAGCCGCTCGGCGCGCCGGGGAATCCCGCCCCGGCGACCGGACGGTCCTCGCGGGCGAGCGGGTCGGCCGCGCGGGTCGGGCTCGACGGACCGCCGGCCCGGGGCTGCTGGTCCCGGACGGTGGCCCGGGGATCGGTGGGTCGGGCGTCCGCCTCGCGGGCCCGCGACCGGGTCTCGCCGGCGCGGGTGTCCGCGCCGCGCGGCTCGGCCAGCCGGCTCTCCGCGGCCCTGGTGTCCGCGGCCCTGGTGTCCGCGGCCCTGGTGTCCGCGGCGCGCCCCTCGGCGGTGCGGGCCTCGCTGGGCCTGGTCTCCGCGGCCCTGCTCTCCGTGGCGCGGCCCTCGGCGGCCCTGTTCTCCGCGGCGCGGCGACGCAGCGGCGGCGCCGGGGCGGCCGGCGCGCCGGGCAGGTTCTGCGGGGCCGCGGCCAGCCCCATCCGCTCCTGAAGCAGGCGGGCCACCATCCGGCTCACGTCCGCCGGGTCGGCCCCGTCGGAGAGGTCGAGTCGCAGGCTGTGCGCGCCGGCCGGGGTACGGCGCAGCGCCGCGTCCCGCACGCCGGCCACCTCGCGGACGGCGTCGAGGATGGCGTTGACGTCGAAGCCCTCAGGGCGCTCCCGCAGCGGCGCGGGCTCGTCGTCCCGACGTAGGTGGGTGGCGATGCGGGCGAGTTCCGGGGTCTCGGCGGGTGGCTCCACGGCTGGCGGCTCCGGCACGACGGGCACGTCCGGTTCAGCGGGGACGCGCTGCGGCAGCACCGCCGAGCCGCGGTCCGACCTCCCGTCGTCCACGGCCGGCTCGGTCGTGGGCTCCGGATCGGGGGCGGATCGGCGGGCCGCGTAGGGGGGTGCGCTCGTCGGGGCGGGCGCGGACGACGTGGGGTCGAGGCGACGCGGCCCGCTCGTGGCGGGGAGGACTGCGGCGCCGGGACCGGCGAGAGTCGGCGGGTGGCCGTGGAGATCCGGCGGGACGGCGGCCTCCCCCGGTACGGACCGGAGGCGGAACGGCCGCTGCACCCGCTCGGCGCTCGGGGTGGAGTCAGGGGACGGGGCGCTGTCCGGGGTGGGCTGTTCGGCCGGAGCGGGTGGGGCGCTGCGCGGCGCGGTCGCCGACGGACCGCCGGCCCACCCGGGCGGCTGCACGACCGGCCGGTCGAAGCCGGGCCGGTCGACGGCGGCGCGGTCCACGGCGGGCGGGCCGACGGCGGGCAGGTCGGGGGCGGCCCGGTCGACCGGGGGCCGGTCGCGGGTCGACCGGTCGACGGCCGGCTCCTCGGTCGGCGCGGGCACCGGACGGACCGCCGGCTCGGGCACCACCGGGGGCTCCGGCTCCGAGCGGCTGACCTCGTAGGAACGGGCCGGCTCCGAGCGCACCGGCTCGTACGACCGGGCGGCCTCGGCCCGGACCGGCTCGTAGGGGCGGGCGGGCTCGGGGCGGGTGGGCTCGTACGGCCGGTTCGGCTCGGCGGCCCACTCCGGCGTACGGCCCGCGCGGGCCCGGCGACCACCCGGCTGCTCCTCACGCGACCAGGACGGCGCCCAGCTGCCGCCCCAGCTCGGCCCGTTCCAGTTCGGCGCGGACCAGTCCGGTTCGTCGGCCGGCGGGGTGGGCCGGCGGTCGGCGACCGGCTCGCTGCCGCGCCGGTCGGCCTCGGCCGGGGCGGCGGCCGTCGGCTCGGCGCCGAACCGGTCCGCCCAGCGGGGCGGCTCGGCGACCGGCGACGGCTCGGCCTCGGCGCGGCCGGTCTGCGGGGCGTGGAAGCCGGGGGGCACCTCGAAACCGGAGGCGGCGGTGCCCACCGGCGGGACCTGCACGGCCGGCGGGGCCGACGAGGGGAACATCCCCTCGGCCCAGGGGCTCACCCGGCCCGCCGACGGTTCCTCGGAGGCGTGCCGGACGGAGGCGTCCGGCTCGGACTGCTGCTCGCCCGGGGGCGCCGGCCGCTGCGCCGGCACGACAAGTCGGTCGCCGTCGGGGTCGCGCCGCGCCTCGGGACCGAACCGGGGCGGATCCGCGGGCGGGGCGCTCACCGGCGCCGGCCGCCCCGGGAGGTCGCCGTCGGCGTGGCCGACGCCGTTGAGATGGGCCCGCCCGTTGCGCGGCGCGGGGTCGTCGGCCGGAGGGCTGGAGAGCGGTGCCGGCAGGTCGCCGTGGCGGGGCGAGGAGGCACTCCAGCCGGCGGGGGGATCGGGGTGGCGCCACGGGGAGGCGGGCTCCCGGTAGGCGGGGGCCTCCGCGCCGGACCACCCGGTCGCCGGAGGTGCCCACCCGCTGACGGAGCGGGCCAGGTCGTCCTGCTGACCCGTCCCGTCGCCGTGCTCACCCGGGGTGGCGGCACCGGGTTGCCCTGTTTCACTCACCGTGCGCTCCTTGGTCGCCCCCGCTGAGGCTACCGTGTGGTGACAGTGGCGATAGGTTACGGCGGCGGGCCAATTCCGGGACCGGGGTGGATGCCCGGCCGGTACGGGGTAAAAGTGCCGGCTCGTACGAAGAAACTCGGAGGTTCCCATGACCGCTGTGGGGAACGGTGCCCAGACCGCCGGCCGGCCCACCAGGCTGCCCCGATCGGCGCGCCGTAAGCAGCTGCTCGCGGCGGCCCAGGAGGTGTTCGTCGCCCAGGGCTATCACGCCGCCGCGATGGACGACATCGCCGAACGGGCGGGGGTCTCCAAGCCGGTGCTCTACCAGCACTTCCCGGGCAAGATGGAGCTCTACCTGGCGCTGCTGGACACGCACTGCGACGCCATCGTCGCCAAGGTGCACGACGCGATGCGCGGGACCAACGACAACAAGGAGCGGGTCGGCGCCTCGGTGCGCGCGTACTTCGACTTCGTCGACCACGAGAGCGAGGCGTTTCGCCTCGTCTTCGAGTCGGACCTGCGCAACGACCCAGCGGTCCGGCAGCGGGTGGAGCGGGTCGAGCAGGGCTGCATCGCGGCGATAACCGACACCATCATCTCGGACACCGGCGTCAGCCGGGCGCACGCCGAGCTGCTCGCCTCCGGCCTGGTCGGCGCGGCCGAGACGGCCGCCCAGTTCTGGCTGGCCGGTGGTCGCCAGGTACCAAAGGCGGAGGCGGAGGCGCTGGTGGCGGGCCTGTCCTGGCGTGGGATCGCCAGCTTCCCGCTGCAAGGTGAGTCAGCCGGAACATCCGGCCCCGAGATCGGATAGCCTTCCCATCGGCGGCTCTTTCGCCCACCTGAGGAGGCACAGTGGAGGTCAAGATCGGCGTGCAGTACGCGCCCCGCGAGCTGGTTCTGGAGAGCGCGCAGTCGCCGGCCGAGATCGAGCAGATCGTGACCGACGCCTTCGGCAAGGACGAGGGGACGCTCTCCCTGACCGACGAGAAGGGCCGGCGGGTCATCGTGCCGGTCAGCAAGGTCGCCTACGTCGAGATCGCCGAGGCGTCCCCGCGGGCGGTCGGGTTCACCGTCCGCTGACCCGGTCCGGCCTCCGCGGCGGCTGAGTCCGCCGCGGGCCGGACCCGGCGCCCGGTTCACCGCACGCGTCCCGCGGTCGGCGGCCGGGGCCCGCACCGTGGCCGCCGGTCAGTTGTTGAGACCGGCGGCGGTCATCCGGGCGGTGTGGTTGGCGGTGAGCTTCCGGAACAGCGCCGGCACGTCCATCCCGTCCCGTGCGATAAGCGCGGTCAGCGCCCCGCGGTCCGCCGCCGCGACCCGCCCCGCCTGGGAGAGCGCCTCGCCGACGAGCCGCCGCGCCCACATCGAGAGCCGGTTCGCCACCCGGGGGTCGACCCCGATCGCGGCCCGGATCTCGGCCGCCGCGAACTCGGCGTACCGGGACTCGTGCAGGACGTCCCGCACCAGGCCCCGGTACGGCTCGTCCAGCCGGTCGGCCATCTCGCCGAGGAAGTCGTCGGTGATCCCATCCCCGACGTACGCCTTGGTGACCGCCTCCAGCCAGTCCCTCGGCTCGGTCGAGTCGTGGTACGCCTGCAACGGCGCGACGTACGGGGCCATCACGTCGTCGGGGGTCGCCCCGAGCGCGGTGAGCCAGTCGGCGAGCCGGCGGTAGTTGCCGATCTCCGCCGCCGCCATCTCGCTCAGCGCGGCCCGGCGGCGCAGGTCGGGGGCGAGCCGGGCGTCGGCGGCGATCCGGTCGAAGGCGAGCAGTTCGCCGTAGGCGACCAGGCCGAGCAGGTCGACGACGGCGTCGGGGCTTGTCGGGGCGGACACGACGCGCAGGCTACCGTCCGGGCCGTCACCTTTCCGCCCCGTTGGGGTGACGCAGGTCACAATTGCCACCCCCGGGGCAGGCCCGGTCACTGCGCGTCGGGTCGCCCGGCAGGGCGCTCGGGTAGGATAGAGCAGTTGCCGCGGGCGCCGATCTGATCGAAGTCCTGCCTGCGGCGCGCGTGCGGCCCGGTCCGGCTCGGCGATACCGCCCCCGACCGCGTGGCCCGCGTCAAACCGATCGCGCCCTGAGGACAAGACGGGGCGCACCACGAGAGGGCACCCCCAGATCCAAATGAGCGAACAAGTTCTCGAACAGCTGGGTGGCCAGGAGCTGGTCCCCACCGCCCCGGTCCGTCCGGAGGCTCCCACCTTCGCCGCGCTCGGCGCGCGGCCCGAGACCGTCGAGGCCCTGGCCGCGGCGGGCATCACCCGCGCCTTCGCGATCCAGGAGTACGCGCTGCCGATCGCGCTGCGCGGCACCGACCTGATCGGCCAGGCGCCGACCGGCACCGGCAAGACCCTCGGCTTCGGCGTACCGCTGCTCGAGCGGGTCTTCGCGCCGGGCGAGGGCAGCGACGGCGTGCCCCAGGCGCTGGTCGTCGTCCCCACCCGCGAGCTGGGCATCCAGGTCGCCAAGGACCTGGCCGCCGCGGGCCGGACCCGGGGCGTACGGGTGCTGCCGATCTACGGCGGCGTGGCGTACGAGCCGCAGATCGACGCACTGCGCAAGGGCGTCGAGATCCTGGTCGGCACGCCGGGCCGGCTGATGGACCTGCAGAAGCAGAAGCACCTGCGGCTGGACCGGGTGCGCGCGCTGGTGCTCGACGAGGCCGACCGGATGCTCGACCTGGGCTTCCTCGACGACGTCGAGAAGATCCTGGCGATGCTGCCGGAGGACCGGCAGACGATGCTCTTCTCGGCCACCATGCCGGACCCGATCGTCGCGCTGTCCCGGCGCTTCCTGCGCCGTCCGGTGACGATCCACGCCGGGCACACCGCCGAGACCGGCCCGTCCCCGCAGACCCAGCAGCTGGTCTACCGCACCCACTCGATGAACAAGGTCGAGATCGTGGCCCGGATCCTGCAGGCCGAGGGGCGCGGGCTGACCATGATCTTCACCCGTACCAAGCGGGCCGCCGACCGGGTCGCCGAGGACCTCGACTTCCGCGGCTTCGCGGTCGCCGCCGTCCACGGCGACCTGGGCCAGGGCGCGCGGGAGCGGGCGCTGCGCGCGTTCCGCGCCGGCAAGATCGATATCCTGGTCGCCACCGACGTGGCGGCCCGGGGCCTGGACGTCACCGGCGTCACCCACGTGATCAACTACGACTGCCCCGAGGACCAGGACACCTACACCCACCGGATCGGTCGTACCGGCCGGGCCGGGGCGACCGGCGTCGCGGTGACCTTCGTCGACTGGGACGACATGCCCCGCTGGCGGATCATCGACAAGACGCTCGGCCTGGAGATGCCGGAGCCGCCGGAGACGTACCACACCTCCCCGCACCTCTACACCGACCTGGACATCTCCCGGGACGTCACTGGCACCCTGCCGACCGCGGAGCGGACCCGTGCCGGGCTCGCCGCCGAGGTCGAGGAAGACCTGGGCGGCCGGCCGCCGCGCGGCGACGGCGGTGCCCGGGGTTCCCGGCGCGGCGAGAGCCGTGGGCGGGGCGAGCGGAGCGAGCGGGGCGAGCGGGGCGACCGCCAGCGCGGTGGCCGCTCCGACGCCGGTACGCCGGACGCCGAGGCGCCCGCCGACGCCTCCGCCGAGGAGGGCACCCGTACCCCGCGCCGCCGGCGTCGCCGCCGGGCCGGCGATGTGGTCGCCGGCGAGCCGACCGCGGTGATCACCGCCGACTCCGGCGGCACCGAGCCGGCCGCGGCCGCC
This sequence comes from Micromonospora sp. DT47, assembly GCF_049844475.1. Lineage (NCBI taxonomy): Bacteria > Bacillati > Actinomycetota > Actinomycetes > Micromonosporales > Micromonosporaceae > Micromonospora > Micromonospora sp. DT47. The sequence goes on from NZ_JBNCLC010000008.1 coordinate 40,791, forward strand.
GTCGAGGGCGAGCCGTCGAAGCCGCGCCGCCGCCGGCGCCGTCGTGGTGGCGGCGCGGGCGCCGGTACGCCGGCCGAGGCAACCGCCGACTGACACCAGCCACACCCGACATCCCCCGCACCGCCTACGCGGTACGGGGGATGTCCCCTTTCCCGCCGTGCGGCGCCGTGCCGCGCCGCGCCGACCTGATCGACTCCATTTGCGGGATGTTGCGCCATCGCGAGCGGTCGGACACGGCGACATACCGCACATGGAGTGGATCAACGGTGGCCCCCTACCGGTGGCACCGGCCACGTGACGAGGAAGATGGAGCGATGCCCGAACCACTCGACGCCGCCCTGACCGAGGTCCGGGCGCTGCTGCTCGACCCCGCGCTGACCCGCGCGGTCGCCGCCGGCCGCCGCCGCGGGCAGCGTCCCTCGGTGGTCCGCGCCGAACTACGCCCGGTGGCCCTCAAGACCGGTCCCCGGTTGCAGATCTCCACCTCCGACGGCGCCCGGCCGTACACCCGGAACGTGGCCCCCGGCGCGGAGGCCGACGCGGCGGTGGACGCGCTGCTGGCCGAGCCGTTCGGCAACTGGCACGTGGAGACCGCCGACGGGACCCTCCAGTTGCGGGTCACCAAGTCGGGCGAGGCGCAGGTGCACCGGGCCGCGGCCGCCCGGCCGGCCGCCGAGCCGGGCGGGCACGATCGGGCCAAGGAGTACCTGCTGGATCCGGGCGACCCGATCTTCGCCGAGATCGGCGGTTCGGCGGCCAAGCGACGGCAGGTTGACGCCTTCCTGCGCGCGCTCGCCGCCACCCTGCCCGACGACCTGACCAGCCCGCTGCGGGTGGTCGACCTGGGCTGCGGCAACGCGTACCTGACCTTCGCCGCGTACCGCTACCTCACTCAGCGGGGCCTGGCCGTCGAGCTGGTCGGCGTGGACGTCCGCGAGGACCAGCGGCGGCGCAACACCGAGCTGGCCGAGCGGCTCGGCTGGGGCGACCAGGTCTCGTTCGTGGCCGGCACCATCGCCGACGCGGTGGTCGAGCCGGCCCCCGACCTGGTGCTGGCGCTGCACGCCTGCGACACCGCCACCGACGAGGCGCTGGCCCGGGCGGTGCGCTGGAACGCCCGGTGGGTGCTGGCCGCCCCGTGCTGCCACCACGACCTGGCCGCGCAGCTGCGCGCCCGACCCGCCCCCGCCCCCTACGAGCTGCTGACACGCCAGGGCATCCTGCGGGAACGCTTCGCCGACGTGCTCACCGACGCGCTGCGCGCCGGGCTGCTGCGGCTGCACGGCTACCGGGCTGAGGTGGTGGAGTTCGTCGACTCCGCGCACACCCCCCGGAACCTGCTGATCCGGGCCCGGCGGACCGGCCCCGCGCCCACCGAGGGGCAGCAGGCCGAGTACCGGGAGCTGGTCGACCAGTGGCAGATCACGCCCCGGCTGGAGACGCTGCTGGCCGCGGACCCGCCCCGGGCCTGAGCCGCCGGGCGGAGCCGGTCAGCGGCGCCGCCCGCCGTTGGCGCCCCGGCCCCGACCCGACCGCTCGCCCGACGGGCCACGCTCGAAGACGGAGATCCGGTCGCCGTGACCGCCGTACGGCGACCGCTCGTCCTCCCCCGACATGGTCGGGAAGGGCACCACCTTGCCCGGCGTCTCGGCGTTGCCGGCGGCGGTGAAGGCGTTCCAGGAGATGTCGACCAGCAGCCGCTTGAGCTCCGCGTGCCGGACGGCCGCGCTGAGCTGCAGGGCCAGCCGGATGCCGAGCACCACGCCGACCAGGGTGGTGGTGACCGCCCCCGCGGCGGCCAGGACGTGCGCCCCGGTGGCCTGCTCGCCGGTCAGCGCCAGCACCAGCAGCCAGATCCAGAAGGCCAGGGCGAAGACACCGGCGTTCGCCACAAAGAAGAGGCTGATCGCACCCGGGCGGTGCGGCACCGGACGGACGGGGTCGGCCATGCTGCTCCTCATCGGTGTGCCGGGACGCGCCGGGCGGACGGGTGGGTGACGGCGGACATGTCGAGCTTAGTCGATGGACGACAATCGTCGCTGGCCACAGCCCCGCCACCGCCCGCCCCTCGACGTCGGGTTCCGTGGACGGGACGTACAGGTCGGTCGGTCAATTGCTTCTACGGTTTGTCGTACTACCCTCGAAGGGGCGCACCGACACCGGGCCCCGGCAGGAAAGGGACGACCTCGCAGGAATGGGTTCCGCAGACGTTTCACCACAGATGGCCTTCGCGCGCTTCGTGCGACGCGCCATCGACGACGCCCGCGACGAGCGGGGGTGGACGGTGAGCGACCTGGCGGCACACACCGGAGTCGGTCGGTCCACCGTCTTCCGCTGGCTCGCCGGCGACTGGCAGGACTACCCCGAGCTGGCCAAGGTGCGCGGCTTCTGCGCCGCCCTCGACCTGCCGGTGGCGGCGGCGTTCCGGGCGCTCGGCCTGCCCGACGCGGGCCCGGCCCCCCGCCGCCGCGCCGACGACGCACCGGTCGAGGCGGACGTCCGGGTCATCCTGGACCGGCTGGCCGACCCGACCGTGCCGGCCGAGGAGAAGCACCACATCCGGGACCTGCTCCGCTACCTGGCCCGCCGCCCGGTCCGACGGGCCGGCTGAGTCGCCCGGGCCACGCTCAGGGCACGTCGACGGTGAACTCGGCGGTCCGCACCTCGCCCGCCACCTGGAAGTCCAGGAACATCCGGTAGCGGCCCGGCCCCGGCACCGTCGCCCAGAAGGTCACCGGGTCGCCGGCCGGTGCCGGCTCCGGGTGCACGTGCAGGTAGCCCAGGTCGCCTTCGCGGAGCGCGACCAGGTGGCCGTACGCGCCGAGGTAGCGCTCCAGGGCGGCCGGCGCGTCACCAGCGCGGACCCGGAACCGCAGCGGCACCGCCCTGCCGACCTCCGGGACGCCCTCGTAGCCGACGGTGAATCCGTCGACGGTCGTGCTGGTGGCCGCGGCGGGCAGCGGCGACGGGGTGTAGCCGCCGGGCGCGACCAGGTCCACGCCGAGGGTCACCGCCGTCTGCCGGCCGTCGTCGGCGAGCGCGGTGAAGTCGGCGTACGCCCGCCAGACGCCCGGCTGCGGCAGGGTCAGCGGCACGGACCAGGTGCCCTCGGCGGCCATCGTCGGGTGCAGGTGCTGGTAACCGGTGAGGTCGCGGCGTACCACGATCAGGTGCATCGGCTTGTCGTGCACGACGGCGAACCGGGTGACCGGGCGGCGTTGGTCGTCGCGTACCTGGAAGCGGAGCTCGCCGGCCCGGCCGGCGGTGAACTCCCCGGCCGACGGGGTGAGGGTGTAGCCGGCCGAGGTGACCGACAGTCCACCGGCCCCGTCGGTGGACGCCTGGTCGGCGGCCGCGCCGTGACTGTGCGCCCCGGTGCCGGGGGCGTGGGTGTGCTCCGCGCCGGTGGCCACGTCGGCGCCCGTCGCGCCCGGGGTGGCCGGCCGGGGGTTGGCCCGGCCGAGGCCGAAGCCGAGCAGGACGGCGAGCACAAGCCCGCCGACGACCAGCGCGAGCCGCAGCGTGCTCCGGTCGGGGCCGCCCGGGTTCCCGTCGTCGGGCGGCAGGTCAGCACCGCGCCGGCCGGTGATCGGGTCACCGTCCGGCCCTCCGAGCGGGGTGTCACCGGCCACCGGGCGCCCGTCGGCCACCGCCGGGCCGCCTCCGTCCGCCGGGCCGGCGGGCGGAGGCGTGGGCGAGCGCTCAGGCACCGCCGCCGGCCAGTTCGTAGCCCGCCTCGTCCACGGCGGCCCGGACCGACTCCTCCGACAGCGGCGCGACGCTGGTGACCGTCGCGGTGCCGGCGGCCAGGTCCATCCGGACCTCGTCAACCCCGGGCAGCGCGGACAGCTCCGCGGTGACCGCGCGCACGCAGTGCTCGCAGGTCATCCCGGTGACGGCGTACGTCTGGGTGACGGGTCGCTGGTCGGCCATGCACCCACGGTACCGCCGGATCGGGTGCGGGCCGGTCGACGGTCGGTGACCGTGGCGACCATCGCATTCGGCCCGCCCGGGGAACTTTCCGGGGTGGCACCCACCCGGGCCGGGATCAGCCCGGCCGGGCCGCCCGGAGCGCGTCGACGGTCAGCCGGCGACGGCGAGGACGAGCGGGAGCACGTCCGGGGCGCCGGCCCGGCGCAACGACCGGGCCACCATGGTCATCGTCCAGCCGGAGTCGACCAGGTCGTCGACGAGCAGCACCGGCCCGTCCAGCCCGGCCAGGGCGTCGGCCAGCTCGTCGGGGACGGCGAAGGCGTCGTGCAGGGTGCGTACCCGTTGGGCGCTGTTGCCACGCGGCCCGCCGGGCCCGGACGGGCCGGTGGGGACTACCTGGCCGAGCAGCGGCAGCCGGCCCACGGTGGCGATCCGCTCGGCGAGCGAGCCGACCAGCACCGGGTGGGTCCGGGAGCACACGGCCACCACGCCGACCGGGCGGCGCGGCCACGGGTCGTCGCCGTGCGCCCAGGCCTTCAGCACCTCCACCACGGCCCCGGCCACGTCGTCGGGGACCGGGCCGTCCGCGGCCTCCGGCCCGACCAGGCCGCGCAGCCGCCCGCCCCAGCCCAGGTCGGAGAGCCGCCCCACGGCCCGCCCGGGCAGCGTCTGCTCGCCGGGGGCGATCCGCCCCTTCAGGGGTACGCCGACCGCGTCCAGCCCGGTCGGCCAGAGCTTCTTCGGCGCGATCTCCACGCCGGGCCGGCCGAGGAAGGTCTGCGCGGCGGTGAGCGCGGCGTCGGAGACCTCCGCGGCGAAGAGCGGGCCGGCACACCGGTCGCACCGGCCGCAGTCGCCCGCACCGGCGTCGTCCAGGCACTCGCGCAGGTACCGCATCCGGCAGCCGGTCGTGGTCGCGTACTCCCGCATGGCCTGCTGCTCGGCGGTGCGCGCCTGGGCGACGCGGCGCAACCGGGCCTCGTCGTAGACCCAGGGCTCGCCGGTGGCGAGCCAGCCGCCGCGGACCCGGCGGACCGCGCCGTCCACGTCGAGCACCTTGAGCATCAGCTCCAGCCGGGCCCGGCGCAGGTCGACGACCGGTTCGAGGGCCTGGGTGGACATTGGCCGGTCGGTGGGCAGCGCGGCGAGCACGGCCCGGACCTGCTCCTCCGGCGGGAAGGCCAGGGAGGCGAAGTAGCGCCAGATGGCCGCGTCCTCGACGCCGGGCAGCAGCAGCACCTCGGCGTGTTCGACGGCCCGGCCGGCGCGGCCGACCTGCTGGTAGTAGGCGATCGGCGAGGGCGGCGCGCCGAGGTGCACCACGAAGCCGAGGTCCGGCTTGTCGAAGCCCATGCCCAGCGCGGAGGTGGCTACCAACGCCTTGATCTTGTTGTCGAGCAGGTCCTGCTCGGCGGCGCGGCGGTCGGCGTCCTCGGCCTGACCGGTGTAGGAGGCCACCGACCAGCCCCGCGACCGCAGGAACTCCGCCGTCTCCCCGGCCGCCGCGACGGTCAGCGTGTAGATGATCCCCGAGCCGGGGAGCCGGTCCAGGTGGTCGGCGAGCCAGGCCAGCCGGTGCGCCGGGCTCGGCAGGTCGAGTACGCCCAGCCGCAGCGACTCCCGGTCCAGCGTGCCGCGCAGCACAAGCGCGTCACCGAGCTGCTCGGCGACGTCGGCGGTCACCCGCTCGTTGGCGGTGGCGGTGGTGGCCAGCACCGGGGTGCGCTCGGGCAGGTTGCCCAGGAAGGTCCGCAGCCGGCGGTAGTCCGGCCGGAAGTCGTGCCCCCAGTCGGAGACGCAGTGCGCCTCGTCCACCACCAGCAGGCCGGTGGTGGCGGCCAGCTTCGGCAGAACGGTGTCCCGGAAGTCCGGGTTGTTGAGCCGTTCCGGGCTGATCAGCAGCACGTCCACCGTGCCGGCGTGGATTTCGCCGGTGATCTCGTCCCACTCATCAAGGTTGGCGGAGTTGATGGTGCGGGCCCGGATGCCGGCCCGGGCCGCCGACTCGACCTGGTTGCGCATCAGCGCCAGCAACGGCGAGACGATCACGGTCGGGCCGGCCCGCTCCTCGGAGCGCTCCCGGAGCAGGGCGGTGGCCACGAAGTAGACCGCCGACTTGCCCCAGCCGGTGCGCTGTACGCAGAGCACCCGGCGACGGTCGACCACCAGCGCCTCGATCGCCCGCCACTGGTCCTCGCGGAGCCGGGCGTGCTCGCCGGCCAGCCGGCGCAGCACCGCCTCGGCCCGTTCCCGTACCGCCGCCCGATCCTGGCTCATCCGGCATTTCTACCAGCGCTGCCCCCGCCCCCACCCCTCCCCGCCCCCGCCTCCGCCCGGTGATCAAGAGGTTTGCGTCACGATTCCGGGTCCGGACGGAGGCAAACCTCTTGATCACCCTGGCGGGGGCGGGGTGCTGGACGGGGCGGGGTCGGGCAGCGGGGGGAGGAAGACGAGGAGGTCGCGGAGGGAGTCGGTGAGCAGCGGCGGGAGGAGGCAGCGGGCGGCAAGCTCCTCCATCGAGCCGAACGGGCCGCGGAGCCACCGGTCCATCGCCACCTGCCGGGCCTGCGCGGCGCTGATCCCGGGCAGCCGGGCGATCACCTTCTCCCCCACCGCGTTGATGTCCACCAGGCCCCCGTCGTCGAAGGTGCGGGGCAGGTCGGGCCGGCCGATGTGCAGCTCCTGCCGGGCCACCGGGTAGTGGTACAGCAGGTAGCGGGCCTGCTCACGGCGGATCCGGCGGTCGTCGGCCGGCGGCCCAGCGCCGCCCCGACCCCTGACCGCCGCCCAGACCACGCCGTTGAGCAGGATCGCGTGCAGGACGCCGAGCAGCCAGGCGACCAACCAGGCCACGATCAGGAGGCCCTCGGCGTCTGTCACGTAGTCCGGGTCGCCGCTGCCGAGCACGACGATGAACGTGACGGCGAACGACAGATAGCAGACGGCGGCGAGCGCGTTGCGCCAGCTCCGCCGCCAGCCGGCGTAGACGAGCACCACCAGCCAGGTGAGCAGGCCGAAGGAGAGCATCGCGGTCAGCGCGCCGACCACCGTTGCGCTGACGCTGAGCCAGCGCGGCACCGGCTGGGGCCGGGGACGGGCGGGCAGCTGCTCGTACCGCGGTGGCGGGAGGAACGGGGCGGGCGACGGCCCGGCCGGCGACGCGGGGAGGGCGACCGGCGAGCCGACCGGTCCGGGCGGGAAGCCGACGCTCGGCGCGGACCCGGGCCCGGCGGCCGGCGCGGGTATCGGCGCGAAGCCGGTGGCCGCCGGAGGTACGGGCGGGAAGCCGGGGACGAACGGCGACGCGAACCCGGCCGGCGGCGAGGCGGGCACGTCGGGCGTGCCTGCGGACACGAGCGGGCCGGGCATCTCTCCGGCAGCCGATTCCGACCCGCCCGGCCCCTCCTCGACCGGGTCCGCCTCCGCCGGCTCGACCGCGGCCGCCTCCACCGGCTGGGTCGGGGCAGCCTTCAGCAGGGTCGGGTCGGAGCGGAGGATGCGGCGGTGCAGCTCCCGGAGCACCTCGCCCGGCTCGATGCCGTACTCCTCCCGGAGCAGGCTGGCGAACTCCCGGTACGCGGCGAGCGCCTCCGCGTGCCGGCCGCTGCGATGCAGCGCCAGCATCAACTGGTACCGCAGCCGCTCCCGGACCGGGAACTCGGCCACCAGCTCGACCAGTTCGCCGACCAGCTCGCGGTGCCGCCCGCACTCCAGCTCCAGGTCGGCACGGGTCTCCAGAGCGACGGCCCGCAGCTCGACCAGCCGGTGCCGGGCGGCCTCGAAGACCGACCCGGCGAACCCGGTGAACGGCTCCCCCTGCCAGAGCTCCAGGGCCGCCGTCAGCTCCGCCAGGGCCTCGGCCGTACGCCCCGCCGAGTACCGCTGTCGGGCCCGGTGGACGCCACGCTCGAAGCGGACCGCGTCGACCGCCTCCGGTGTGATCCGGAGCAGGTAACCGGCGTCGGTCAGGCTGAGCACCTGCCCGGGCGTACGTGGGGAGCGGTCCGGCTCCAGCACCCGGCGCAGTCCGGCGACGTACTTCTGCACGACGTTGGGGCCGTTGGCGGGCGGCTCCTCCGGCCAGACCGCCTCGACGATCTGTCCGGTCGGGACCGGACGGCCGGCGGAGAGCAGCAGCACAGCCAGCACGGCGCGCTGCTTGCCGGGGCCGAGGTCGAGCTCCCGGTCGGCGTACCAGGCCCGCTGAGGCCCGAGGATCCCGAAACGCAGCGTTCCTGACATGCGAGTTTTCGCTCCTGACACCCCCTGGGGACCGGGCGGCAGTGCCCGGCAGCCGGACGGCAGCATATCGGCAGCCGGACCGCCGTGGCGGCCGGCAGCATCGTCAACGGCAGAAGCCACGCAGCGAGAAAGAGAAGTGCGATGACACAGGCAACGGGCAGCGCCGGCACCATCCGACGGGCGGTCGGCACGGCCGCCGCCCTGCTGGCCGCGACCACCCTGCTCGGGGGTTGCGGGCCGAAGGTCGGATCGACCGCCGCGCCCCGGACGAGCCCGAGCGCCGCGCCGAAGGAGGCGCTCCTCGACGCCGTCCCCGACGGCACGGAGGGAGCCTTCCGCTTCACCGGCAAGGACGCGTCCAGCAACCTCACCGGGCGAATCGACCCGGAGTCGAAGGCCTTCGAGATCAACACCGCCATGGCGCCGGACAAGGACGGCATCACGATGAAGATGTCGTTCCTGCTGATCGGGGACGAGATCTGGATGAAGGCGAAGTTCAGCGGCCACCCGGGCCTGCCGAATTTCCCGAACAAGTGGATGAAGCTGGACCGTGCGAAGCTGACCGACAGCGGGAGCGTGCCGTCCTACGACGGCGCGGACCAGGGCAATGCCGGCCCGCTCATCGAGGCGGCCACCTCCGTCGAGGAGCAGAGCCCCGGCAAGTACGTCGGTTTCATCGACGTGACAAGCGGCAACGCGGCGCAGGCGCTGGAGGACGGTGAGGCGGCGGCGCTCGGCGAGGCCGGCAAGCACGTGCCGTTCACCGCGCTGGTCGGGCCGGACGAGCACCTCGCCTCGCTGACGCTGGAGATCCCCGCAGCCGGCAAGCGGAAGGCGTACGAATACGTGGTCACGTACGCCGACTACGGCAGCACGCCGAAGATCACCGTGCCGACCGGCGGCGCGGCGACGAAGGCGCCGGCGATGGCGTACGAGATGTTGAACAGCTGAACCACGACGCAGGGGGCGGCGGCCGCACGGGGGGCCGCCGCCCTTTCGTCGTCAGCGGGCCGCGCGGGCTCAGCGGCCGAGGACCGAGCCGCCGTTGACGCCGAGCACCTGGCCGGTGACGTAGCCGGCGGCGGGGCCGACCAGGTAGCGGACCGCCGCAGCGATGTCGTCCGGCTGGCCGGCGCGGCCGACCAGGGTGGCCGCCACCCGGGTGGCGTGCCCCTCCGGGGTCATCCGGTCGCCGAAGAACTCGGTCTCCGCGACGTAGCCGGGGCTGACCACGTTGACCGTGATCTGCTCCTTGCCGAGCTGCGTGGCGAGGTCGTACGCCCAGCCGTGCAGTGCCGCCTTCGCCGCCGAGTACGCCCCGCCGCCGCCGCGCTGCGCGGCGATCGAGCTGAGCAGGACGATCCGGCCGCCGGGGCGGCGCAGGGCCGGCCGCAGCGCCTCGGTGAGCAGCACCGCGGTGAGCACGTTGGCGTCCAGGTTGGCCCGCCAGTGCGCCGCGGTCCCGGCCAGCGTCCCGGTGTCCCCCCCGAGGTACCCGCCGGCGTTGTTCACCACCGCGTCCACGATCCGGTCGCCGACCGTCTCGACGACCCCGGCGACCTGCGCGGGATCGGTCAGGTCCGCGGTCACGGCGGTGACCGCGTCGGCCCGCCCGCATTCGACCCGGATCCGCTCGGCGGTGGCCAGCAGCACGTCCGCCCGCCGCCCGACGATCAGTACGTCGTACCCGTCGGCCACCAGGCCCCGCGCCACGGCCGCCCCGATCCCGGTCCCACCGCCACTGACAACCGCGAACCGCTCTCCCACTGCCGCCACCTCCCGTCCGTCAGGCCCCGTTGATCATGAGGTTAGCGGGCTCCGCCGTGGCGTGGCGCCCCGCCAACCTCATGATCAAAGAGGTCGACGGGGGTCAGGGGCGGCGAGGAAGGAGCCGGAGGAGGGGGGCCAGCCGGGTACGGAGGCTGGCCAGGCCGCCGGGGAAGAAGTAGACCGCCAGGATGAAGACGGTGCCGAGGACGAAGAGGGGCTGGGAGAGGGGGTGGCTGAGGAACGCGGGGAGGTTGTTGACGGCGTCGCTGGTGCCGAAGGCGGTGAGGCGGTGGTCCAGGTACATGTAGAGGACGCCGCCGAGCACCGGACCCCAGCGGGTGCCCGGGCCGCCCAGCACCACCATGACCAGCAGCGACAGGGTCAGCTCGGACGACGTGAGGTGCGGTGAGGCGCCGCCGACGATCAGGCAGTAGACCACTCCCCCGGCCGCGGCGAGGCCACCGGCCAGGGTGAACGCCACCAGTTTGAACCGGTACGGGTCGAGCCCGAGCACCCCGATCCGCCGCTCGTCGTCGCGCAACCCGGCCAGCACCCGCCCGGTCGGCGAGCCGGAGACCCGGTGCACCACCAGGACCACCAGCGCCAGGTACGCCAGCGCCAGCCAGTACAGGTTGACCGTGTTCGTCACCCCGACCAGGGCGGGCGGCAGCCCGGAGACGTCCAGCGGCAGTCCCTCCTCGCCGCCGGTCCAGCCGTAGAAGTCCCGGGCCACCAGGATCGCGCCGACCTGGGCGAAGGCGAGCGTCACCATGGCGAAGGCGATCCCGACGGTACGCAGCGCGATCGCGCCGAGCAGCGCGGCCAGCGTCGTCGCACCGGTGACGGTGAGCAGCGCGGCCTGCCACAGCGGCAGCCCGGCCCGGGTGACCAGGATGTCGGTGCCGTACACCCCGGCGGCGAAGTAGAGCGCGTGCCCGAAGGAGAGCATCCCGGTGCGGCCGAAGAGCAGGTCGTACCCGGCGGCCAGTCCGCCGAAGACCAGGCAGATGGCGAGCAGTTGCAGGGTGCCCGGCGAGTTCAGCGGCCCCTCGAAGATCCCCGGCAGGGCGACCGTCGAGTACGGCACGACCGCGGCCACCGCCAGCGCCACCAGCGGCAGCCAGGGCCGCAGCCCGTGCCACCGCGAGTGCCCGGGGGTCAGCTCCGCCGGCACCTGGGCCGGGGGCGCGTCGACCATCGAGTCGGTCATGCGTGAGCCACCTTTCCGGCCAGGCCCTGGGGCCGCAGCAGCAGCACCGCGGCGAGCAGGCCGACCACACAGATGTCGCCCAGCCCGGACTCGCCGTAGTAGTTGACGAACTGTTGCACCAGCCCCACCGCGACGGCCGCGTACGCGGACCCGACCACCGAGCCCATCCCGCCGATCACCACCACGATGAACGCGAAGATCAGCAGCGAGCCGCCCTGCCCGGGCGAGACCGTGCCGTAGAACGTGCTGCCGAGCGCGCCGGCCAGCGCGGCGGCGGCCCCGCCGATCGCGAAGACCAGGGTGAACGCCTTGCGCACGTCGATGCCGAGCGCGGTGACCATCTCCCGGTTCTCCACCCCGGCCCGGATCACCAGGCCGTAGCGGGTCCAGCGGAGGAAGGCGAGCAGCGCGCCGAGCACCAGCACCGCCGCGACGATCAGCAGCAGCCCGCCGTTGGGCACGTTCGCGCCGAGGATCGAGGTCACCTGCCGGGTCCATTCCGGCCGCGGGAACGGCCGGGCGTCCGCGCCCCAGGTGGCCTGGAGCAGCGCCACCCCGGCCAGCGACAGGCCGACGGTGACCAGCACCTGCTCGATGGTGCGGGTGTAGAGCGGCCGGATCAGCACCAGCTCCACCAGCACCGCCACCAGCGCACCGGCGAGCACGCCGAAGGCGACGGCCAGCACGAAGCCGAAGCCGTCCGAGCCGGCGCCGGGCAGGTTCCCGGCGGCCCACCAGGTCGCGTACGCGCCAACGCCGAGGAAGAGCCCGTGCGCGAAGTTGAGCACGTCGGCGAGGCCGAAGACCAGGGAGAGCCCGGAGGCGACCAGGAAGTAGAGCGCGGCCAGGCCGAGCCCGGTCAGGGTCAGCAGGACGATGCCGCTCATGAACGCACCTCCGGGGCGCGGACGCCACTGTCGTGGCCGCCGGAGCCGACGCCGAGCAGCGACTTGGTCAGCCCGGTCTCCAGCAGCAGTTCCTTCGCGTCCCCGGCCCAGGCCACCCGGCCGGCGGCGAGCACCACCGCGTCCCTGGCCAGCCGCCGGACCACCGCCAGGTTCTGCTCGACCAGCAGCACCGGCACGGATTCCGCCACCCGTTCCAGCACCTCGGCCACCTCGGTCACCACCTTCGGCGCCAACCCCTTGGTCGGCTCGTCGACCAGCAGCAGCCGGTTGTCGTTGAGCAGCACCCGGCCGATCGCGAGCATCTGCTGCTGCCCGCCGGAGAGCGAACCGGCCCGTTGCCGTCCGCGCCGGTCCAGCTCCGGGAAGAGCGCGAAGACCTTGTCGTACGCCGGGGTGGTGCCCCGCCGTTCGGCGAGCCGGAGGTTCTCCGCGACGGTGAGGCCGGCGAAGACGCAGCGGTCCTCGGGCACGTAGCCGAGCCCGCCGCGGACCAGCCGGTGGGTGGGGCGGGCGAGCAGGCTCTGCGCGCCCATCCGGATCGTGCCGCGCACCTCGCCGTTGCGGGGGGTGAGGCCGACGACGGCGCGCAGCGTGGTGGTCTTGCCGACCCCGTTGCGGCCGAGCAGCACCGTCACCCCGGTCGGCGCGACGGTGAACGACACCCCCTGGAGGATGTGCAGCCCGGCGATCCGCACCGACAGGTTCTCCACGCTGAGGACGGGTTCCGTCATAGTGATTCCCCCAGGTACGCCTCCTGGACGGTGGCGTTGGCCATCACCGTGTCCGGGGTGTCGCAGGCGAGCAGCGCGCCGTGGTGCATCACGGCGATCCGGTCGGCCAGCTCCAGGATCACGTCCATGTGGTGTTCCACCATCAGCACCGACCGGCCACTGTCCCCGGTCAGTGACTTGATCACCGAGACCAGCTCGGGCACGTCCTCGGCGCTGACCCCGGCCATCGGCTCGTCCAGCAGCATCACCCGGGGCTCCCCGGCGAGCAGCAGGGCGATCTCCAGCTTGCGCTTCTCGCCGTGGGCCAGGGTGCCGGCGAGCGCCGTACCACGGTGGTGCAGGCCGACCCGGTCGAGCGCCGCGTCGGCGGCGGCGGCCACCTCCCGGTCGGCCGCCGCCCGCCGCCACAACTTCATCGAGCCACCCCGGTGCGCCTGTACGGCGAGCCGGACGTTCTCCCGGACGGTGAGCGAGCCGAAGACCGAGGACGCCTGGAAGGTACGTCCCAGCCCGAGGCGGGCCCGCCGGTGCGGCGGGAGGGCGGTGATGTCCTCCCCGTCCAGCAGGATCCGGCCCTCGGTCGGCCGGCGCAGGCCGGTGATCAGGTTGAACAGGGAGGTCTTGCCGGCGCCGTTCGGCCCGATCACGCCGAGGAACTCCCCGGGCGCCAGGTCGAGGTAGACGCTGTCGACGATGGCGACCTCTCCGATCCGCCAGGTCAGACCGCGGGTGGCGAGCACAAGTCAGCCCTTCATCTGGGTGACCGGCGGCGCGGTCTCGTCACCGGTCAGGCTCTTCGGCGCGGTGGCCGTGAAAGCGGTGCCGCTGCCGGAGAGCTTGGCCTGGTACATCGGCTGGAGCAGGGCGTGGTCCTCGGCGCGGATGGTCATCGGGCCCTTGATCCCGTCGAACGACCAGCCTTCCAGGGCCTTGACCATCTTGTCGACGTCGTCGCCGCCCTCCTGCACGGCGCGGACGACCATCTGCGCGGCGGCGAAGCCGTCCGGGTGGAACAGGTCGATCGTCCCGCCGGGGATCTTCGCCTTGGCGGCCTTGGCGGCCTCGGTGTCGCTGGCCCCGTCGAAGTAGTGCGACAGGAAGGAGATCTTGGCGCCGGCGGCGCCGAAGGTCGGCCAGGAGGCCCGGATGTCCAGGCCGGTGACGACCGTGGTGGAGGAGAGCACACCCTGCTGGTCGAGGGTCTGCCACATCGCGGGGGCGGTGGTGCCGGCCCAGGCGACGAAGAGCAGGTCCGGCTTGGCGGCCTTGATCTGGCTGGCGAACGGGGTGAACTCGGCGGCGCTGGCCGGGGCGCGGACGGCGCTGACGGTGGCGCCCGCCCCGCCGATGACCTTCTTGACGGCGGCCTCGTTGGCGTCGCCGAACGCGCCGTCCTGGGCGAAGACCACCACCTTCTTGCCGGCCGGGTCGCCGATGAACGACTTGGCGGTCACCACGTCCTGGTAGGACTGCCGGCCGGAGCGGAAGGTGTACTTGTTGGCGCCGGTGAGCGCGTCGGTGGCGGCCGGGCCGGAGATGAAGAGCGCCTTGTTCTGCGCGGCGATCGGGGCGACCTGAAGCGCGACGCCGGACGCGGTGGATCCGGCGATGATCTTCGTGCCCTTGCCGATCAGGTCCTTGGCCGCGGAGACCGCCTTGGCCGGGTCGCCCGCGTCGTCGACCTCGGTGAGCTCGATGGTGCGGTCGCCGACCTTGCCGGTGCCCTTGGTGGCGTAGTCGAGGCCGGCCTTGAACCCCTCGATGTACTGCTTGCCGTAGCTGGCCAGGGGGCCGGACTGGGAGTACACCAGGCCGACCTTGACCGGGGCGGTGCTGTCACCGCCACCGGAAGCGGTGTCCTGCGGGCTACCGCAGGCCGTGGCGGCGAGCGCCGCGGCCATCATCGTGGCGGCGGAGAGGAACGCCCGCCGCGTGTGCCGGACCGTCATCGCGACTCCAGGTGAGGACAGGAAGCATGTGTCGGCTCACGCTAGAAGTGACGTCACCCACGGGCCATGTGGCGGCAACACACAAGTAACGCGGGTGGGATGGCCGGCCGTAACAAGCTGCGGCCAGGTCAGTTCACCACACCGGCACACGATGGTCGCCGACCCTACCGCGCAGCCCATGGCTGTGTCGCGCCCCGCCATCGCCCCCGTTCCTCACCCGCCCGTCGCCTTCGGACCGCACGGACCTGAGTGATCAGCCGGCCGTGGGCACCGGCGGCCGCCGTCGAGGCGCCGGTCGCAGAAGACCCAGTGCCGTACGGACTGCGCGTCCTCGGCCGAGACCGTCGTACCCGCACGGTCCACATCGACCAGGAAGGAGAGAGCCCGGGTGATCGCCCGGGCGAATCGCAGCGCGGCGGGCAGGTCGGCCGCGGTACATATGTCGCCGAACGCCCGACCCGATAGGGGTTCTCCGGCGCTACAGACCTGATGACGTCAACGGATCACCCGCCGGACCGACCTCGATCGCGCTGAGGATCGCGCTCGATCCTGGAACAGGGGCCTCGTCGGCCGCGCGACACCACTGCTGGCAGGATCTTGCACGATCTTCGGAAACGCTCGGCCCAGAACCCGCGCGAGTCGTTCCCGACATCAGCTCCAAAGGACCCGCAGGACCGTGCCCGGGCCCGGCATAGCCGTAGGCGCGAACACGGACACGCGGACCTACTCGTCTACGCCATCAGGTTGGTAGCGACGCGGACCCAGCCCCGGCCCTGGCGGCGGCACGACCGGCCAGCGCGACGCGCTCGGGGACCGCACCTCGGCCGCCCGCGGCCACACCGGCCGCTCGGCACCCGCACCCCGCCCCGACGCCGAGGCCGAGGCCGAGGCCGACCCTGGCTGATCGACTCCGTTGCGCCGATGTGGAGGTGTCCGGAGCGGCCGGACACCCCCATATCGGGGACATGGACTGGATCATCGGGCCCGGACACGGCCGGGCCGAGGTGGTCAGTGCTGGGGCAGGCCGGCGCGGGCGGCGACGGCGGTGTCCGGCTGGTCGGCGAAGACGCCGTCCAGGCCGAGGCCGAGGAAGAGCTCGTACTCGGCGGTGATGTCGCCGCGGGCGTTCGGGTCGGCGCCGATCCGGAAGTCGGCCGGGAGGAACTGGTTCTCGGCGCGGAACGTCCAGGCGTGCACGAGCAGCTTCTCCCGGTGCGCGTCCCGGATCACCGTGGTCGGGGCGAGCAGCCTGCCGGTCGCGCCCCGAGGCACGATCAGGTTCTTGTTCAGGCCGACGCCGTCGGCGTACTCCGCGATCCACTTCAGGCCCGGGGCCGAGGCCAGGTCGGCGTAGGTGCGGGTGTCACCGGCGGCGGCGAAGTCGTACGGGCGGCCGGAAGCGTCCAGCAGCTGCACCAGCGGCACGTCGATCATCGTGTCGAGCTTGCGCAGGTTGGCGGTCTCGAAGGACTGGATGAACACCGGGTCACGCCGGTGGGTCAGCTTGTTCGCCTTCAGCACCTTGACCAGCGGCTCCTCCAACGCCAGCCCGACCGAGACGAAGTAGCTCGGGTGCTTGGTCTCCGGATAGACGCCGATGGTCCGGCCCCGGTTCCGGCTCTCCGTCCGGGCCAGGTCGATGACCTCCTGGAAGGTCGGCACCTCGAACATCCCGTCGAACGCGGTGTTGGCCACCCGGACCTGCGGCAGCCGCTCCTTGGCCCGCAGCGTCTTCAGCTCGGCCAGGGTGAAATCCTCGGTGAACCAGCCCGCGACCTTCCGCCCGTCGATGAGCCGGTCGGGGTCGTAGCGGTCGGCGAACTCCGGCCGGCCCGCCACGTCGGTCGTACCGGAGATCTCGTTCTCGTGCCGGGCGACCAGCACGCCGTCCCTGGTCGACACCAGGTCGGGCTCGATGTAGTCGGCGCCCATCCGGATCGCCAGCCGGTACGCCTCCAGGGTGTGCTCCGGGCGGTAGCCGCTGGCGCCCCGGTGGCCGATCACGATGGGCTGGTGGGTGGCCCGGTCCGCGCGGTCCGCGCGGTCCTCGCGGGCCGACGCCGCGCCGGGCACGGCAACGGCCACCGCGAGCAGGGCACCGGCCACGCCGAGGGCAGAAAGGATACGTCGCACCAGGGGTCTCCTCACGTAGGTTGATCGATGCGAGTCAACTCTCGTGGAGCGACGGCCGGTCGGGCAACGGCTGACCGCCGGGTGAACCTCCCCCAAGTGCCGGATGGACGATTGCCGTGGGTGGTAAGCAGGGCCGGTGACGATGCGGGGGAGGCTGGCCGACGCTCTCCGACGTCCGGTCCGGCTCGTGCCGCTGGTCCTGCTGGCGGGCATCGCGGTCGGCACCGCCGTCCTGATGCTGCCGGTCGCCAGGGCGGGGGCCGGCGGCACCCCGTTCATCGAGGCCCTGGTGGTCGCCACGTCGTCGATCTGCACCGCGGGCCTGGACTTCGAGGACACCGCGACCTACTGGTCGCCGTTCGGGCACGTGGTCATCATGCTGCTCACCCAGGCCGGCGGCTTCGGGATCATGACCATGGCCCTGCTGCTGACCCTCGCGGTCTCCCGGCAACTGGGGCTGCGTACCCGGCTGGTGCTGCAGGCGGAGGGGGCCGGGATCGGGCTGGGCGGCGCCCGACGGACGCTGATCCGGATCGGCATGACGATGCTCGGTTGGGAGAGCGCGGTGGCGCTGCTGCTGACCGCACGGCTCTGGCTCAGCTATGACTTCCCGCTGGCCCGGGCCGCCTGGTACGGCGTCTTCCACGGCGTCCAGGCCTTCAACAACAGTGGGTTCACCCTGTTCGACGGCGGCTGGAGCAAATTTGTCGCCGACCCGTGGATGTGCCTGCCCGCCACGACCGGCGTGATCGTCGGCTCGCTCGGCTTCCCGGTCCTGTTCGAACTGCGCCGCAACTGGCGTCAACCCGTGCGCTGGTCGGTGCACACTCGGCTGACCGTGGGTGGATCACTGATCCTGCTCGTGGCCGGTTTCCTTGCGCTGCTCCTGTTCGAGTGGAACAACCCGGCCACGTTCGGTCGTCTCGACGCACCGACGAAGGCGCTCGCCGCGTTCGTGCAGGGCACCATCCCCCGGTCCGGCGGCTTCAACACCGTCGACTACGGCGCCATGAGCCAGGAGAGCAGCACGGTCGTCATCGCCCTGATGTTCATCGGCGGGGGCAGTGCGAGCACCGCCGGCGGGATCAAGGTGACCACGTTCTTCCTGCTGGCGTACGTCATCTGGGCCGAGGTGCGCGGTGAACCCGACGTGGTGGTGGGCCGGCGGCGGATCGCGGAGATCACCCAACGCCAGGCACTGACCATCGCCCTGCTCGGTGTCGCGGTGGTCGCGATCAGTTCGCTCATCGTCATCGGGCTGACCGACGACGTCCTGTTCTACCGCGCGCTGTTCGAGGTCACCTCGGCCTTCTCCACCGCCGGTCTGGGCACCGACATCACCCCGCGGCTCCCCGAACCGGCGAAGTACCTGCTGATCGTCCTGCTCTTCCTGGGCCGGGTCGGCACGATCGCCGCGGCGTCCGCCCTCGCCCTGAACACCCGACACCGGCTGTACCACTACCCGGAGGAGCGACCCATTGTCGGCTAGCAGAAAACATGGCAAAGGCCCCCGCGACGTGGCCGTGGTCGGGCTGGGCCGGTTCGGCGCCCAGGTGGCGAGTTCCCTGTCCCGCCTGGGTCAGGGTGTGCTGGCCATCGACAGCGATCCGGCCAACGTGCAGCGGTGGTCGCAGTTCCTCACCCACGTCGTACAGGCGGACGCCACGGACAACCTGACGCTGCGGCAGCTCGGGGTGGCCGACTTCGAGCGCGTCGTCGTCGCCATCGGCACCGCGCTCGAGGCGAGCGTGCTGACCGTGCTGGCGCTGGCCGAAGCCGGCGTGCCGCAGATCTGGGCCCGCGCCACCTCCGAGCAGCACGCCAAGATCCTCTCCACCGTCGGCGCCCACCACGTGGTCTTCCCCGAGGCCGAGATGGGGGAACGGGTGGCGCACCTCATCGTCAGCCGGATGCTCGACTTCATCGAGTTCGGCGACGACTTCGCCATCGCCAAGGTGCCGGTGCCCCCGTCCCTGGTCGGCCGGCCACTGCGGGAGCTGGCCGTGCCGGAGCGCTACGGGGTCGTGGTGGTCGGTGCCAAGCTGCCGGAGGAACGCTTCCGGTACGCCACGCCCGACACCGTGCTCGGCCCCGGCACTGTGCTGATCGTGGAAGGCACGATCGGGCAGGTGCAGCAGTTCGCGTCGCTCGGCTGAGGGTCACTTCCCCTCACCCTTGGCCCTGCCGCCACCCTTCGCCGCTACTTCCCGCCTTTTCCCTTGTCCCCACCCGAGCCCTTGCCCGAGCTGCCGGACCGCGCCTTCGACGAGCCCGACCCGCCGCTGCCGGTGGCCGCCTTCGTCGCGGGCTTCGCCGGCGCCTTCACGACCGGGGCCTTCGGGGCCGGGGCGGTGCTGGGGACCGTGGCGGCCACCCCGGAGACCCGTACCCCACAGGTGGCGTCGCCGAGCTTGAACTCCACCGGCAGTGGGTTGGTCCCGGTGTACGAGCCGGTCAGGGCGACCTTCTCGGACGCACCCGGCGCGAGCGGGGCCCGCCCGGCGGCCGGCTCGACCGCGACCGTGCTGTCCTGCTGCCGGACCGAAGCCGGGCTGGCCTTGGTCACCGTCTGCCGGCCGGGGAAGGTGAAGCTCATCGTCCAGTCCCGCAGCTCCCGGGTGCCGGTGTTGGTCAGGGTCAGCTGCGCGGCGAAGTCCTTGCCGGAGTCGCTGCGCAGCGCGTACTCGACCTCGCACGGGGTGGGCTGCTCCATCCCCATCCGGGCCTCGTTGGGCGCGTCCACGCCGCCGCTGGCGGAGCTGCCGGACGTCACCCCCCACATCGCCGCGGTCACCGCGACCAGGCCGGCGGCGGCCACCCCGGCCTCGACCTTGCGCCGCCGGACCAACGCCCGGCGGGTGCGGGTCAGGCCGGAGAAGGGCAGCGCGTCGGTGTCGGTCGACCAGGGCAGGATCGTGGTGCCGGCGCTGGCCAGCAGGGCCGGGTCGAGCGTCCCGGGCGCCGGGGAGACCGGCACGGCCGCGATCATCCCGGCCGCGTCGGCGAGGGTACGGGCCACCTCGGCGGTGCTCGGCCGGTCCGCCGGACGCTTGGCCAGGCACCGACCCACCAGCTCGGCGACCTCGTCGGGCAGCCCCGGCACCTCGGGCATCGGCTCCGGGTCGTTGTACATGTGCGCGCGGAGCATCTCGGTGGTGGTGCTGGCCTGCCACGGCAGCCGGCCGGTGAGCATCCGGTAGATCAGCAGGCCGACGGCGTACACGTCGGTGGCCGGGGAGACCTGTCCGTGGTCCAGCCGCTCCGGGGCAAGGTAGGCGGGGGTGCCGAGCAGGTGGCCGTCCGGCCCCTTCTCGCTCTCCCCGACCAGCGCCGAGATGCCGAAGTCGACGACCTTCACCCCGGTCGGAGTCAGCATGACGTTGCCCGGGGTGACGTCCCGGTGGACGACGCCGCGGGCGTGCGCGGTGGCCAGCGCCGAGGTGACCTCGGCCCCGATCGTCATCGCCTCCCGCCAGGACAGCCGCCCGTCGCGGCCGAGCCGCGCGGTCAGCGGGTCGCCGTCGACCAGCTCCATCACGACGTACGGCACGGTCAGCCCGACCTGCTCGGACTCGCCGTAGTCGTACACGTTGGTGATGTTGGGGTGGCAGAGCCGCGCGGCGGCCTGGGCCTCGATCCGGATCCGGTGCCGGAACGCCTTGTCGCTGGCCAGCCGGGAGGCGAGCACCTTGATCGCGACCTGGCGACCGAGCACCTCGTCGTAGCCGCGCCACACCACGGACATGCCACCCGAGCCGAGCTGCTCGATCAGCCGGTACCGCTCACCGAGGAGCTGCGCCCCGTTCCGTACTGCTCCACCCATGGTGGAGGTGTTGCCCGGCTCCGCCCCAGCTACACCTCAATGGTCGTAATCGGTCAGCGAAGTCACCCGATCAGGCGGTGGCGAGCAGTTGGTCCACCGGCGCGTAGTCGTCGGTCAGCACCAGCGCGTCGCCGACGAACCCGGCCAGCTGCCCCTCGACGAGCAGGTCCGGCGGCGCGTCCACGGTGCCCAGCCGCCGGCGCAGCGCGTCCAGCGGCAGCGGCGCGTCCGAGGCGACGATGAGGAAGTTGGAGCCCTGCTCCCCGGCGATCGCGCCGGCCGGGGCGATCAGCGCGACGGTGCGGAACTCGGCGGCGACCGTGGCCAGCTCGGCGCGGATGAAGCGGTCCGGCGGGTAGTCGATGACGTTCTGCACGTAGACCCCACCCGGCCGGAGCACCCGGCTCACCTCCGCCGCCATCTCCCGGGTGGCCAGGTGCCAGGGCACCACCAGGTGACCGAAGGCGTCCCCGACAACGAAGTCCCGGCTGTCGGTCGACTCGCCGCCGACCAGTATCCGGGCGTCCCCCACCTCTGCCCGCAGCTGCGGGCCGGTGCGGACGCCGAGCTGCCGCCGGTCCAGGTCGACCAGCTCGCCGTCGATCTCGAAGACCAGGTTGTCGGTGCCGGGGCGGGTGGCGGTCAGGTAGCGGGGCATGGTGAAGCCGCCCCCGCCGAGGTGCAGCGCGTCCAGCCGCCGCCCCGTCGGCGCCAGCACGTCCGCCACCGCCCCGATCCACTGGGTGTACGCGTACTCCAGGTGGGTCGGGTCGGCCAGGTCCACGTACGAGTGCTGGGCGGAGTTGAGGTAGAGCGTGCGTCCGGTGGACCGGGACGGGTCGGTCTCCACCCGCGCGCAGTGGTACGCCGTCTCCACGTCGCACGGGTTCGGCGCGACGGCGCTCAGCCCCGCCCCGACCAGCCCGAGCACCGCGAGGGCGGCCTTCGTCCGGGCCGGACCGGGCAGCCCCGCCCCCTCCCGCCGGCGCAGGTACGCCCCGAGCACCAGGCCGGTGACGCCGAGCAACACCGCCAGCGCGATCAGGATGACCGTGCTCGGCAGCGCGGCCACCAGCACGAAGCCGGTGACCAGGGTGGCGGTGATGCCGCCCAGGGTGCCGATGCCGGAGAGCCGACCGACCACCTGCCCGGTCCGGCGCAGGTCGGCCAGCTGGAGCTTCACCACCAGCGGGGTGACCGCGGCGAGCAGGGCCGCCGGCACGAAGACGGCGAGCGCGGTGAGCAGCAGGATGCCGCTGACGGCGCCGCCGCGCAACACCTCACCGGCGTACCGGACCACCGGCAGGGTGACCGCGGAGGCGATGCCGGCCAGCACCAGCGCCGGGGCCAGCAGGCCGCGCGGGTCCCGCCGGTCGGCCAGCCAACCGCCGGTCCACGCGCCGTACGCGATCGCGGCCAGCGCGATGCCGATCACCGAGCTGGTCACCTGGAGGGTCACCCCGACGTACGGGCCGACCAGGCGGAGCGAGACGGTCTCCAGCACCAGCACGGCCCCGCTGGAGAGGAACACCAGGAACGCGGCGAGCCCGTTGGGCAGCGCGCGGGTGGTGGCCGGCGCGACGGACGCCGGGTCGACCACAACGTCGGACGATGAGCTGCTCACCGTCGCGATGGTACGCAGCGTTCCTGGCGGCCCGGGTCAGTACATCGAAAGATGAACATGGTTTGTGTGGTCGGCGGCCGGGCTGCCGGAGCCGCTGTACGACCGCCAGCCGGTGTTCGGCATCCAGATCTGCCGGTACCAGATCACGTAGAGCACGCCGAGCCGACTGGCGTTGTTCTTGAAGTAGCTGGCCAGGCTGTCGCCGTACGCCTTGTCCCCGCCGGTGGCCGTCTTGTCCTCGAAGCCGCTGGTGGCGGCGGCGAAGTCGCAGGCCCGGCCCTTGGGGTGCTCGCCGCCGCCGCCGCTGCGGAAGCAGGAGACGTACCGCTTGTAGCCGGCGGCCTGGGCCTGCTTGAGCGCGTGCAGGGTGCGCGGGGTGATGCAGCCGTCGGTGGTCGGGTCGCTCACCGAGCAGGTCTCCGAAGGCCAGGACCCGTCGGAGTTGCGCGGGGCGGGGCTGGCCGAGCGGGACCCGCCGCTGAAGCCGGCGCTGCTGCCCGAGCTGACCGTGGCCAGCGCGCGCTCCGCGTCCCGCTTCTTCTTGGCCAGCACCGCGAGCTGCTTCTGCTGCTCGCGCACCTCGTTGTCGATGGCCGCCTTGGCCTTCGCGGCGGCCTGCTTCGCCTCGGTGAGCGAGCGCAGCCGCTTGCCGTCCCGCTGCGCCATCACGTCGAGCTCGGCCGCCCGCCGCAAGAACCCCTCGGGGGTGGTGCTCTCGAGCAGCATCGCGGTCGGGGTCAGCCGACCCAACCGGTACGACTGCGCGGCCACCTCGCCCACCTGGGCGGTCAGCTGGCCCAGCCGTCCCTCGACCGTCTTCAGCTCGGCGACCAGCGCGACCTGCCGGCGCTTGGAGTTGTCCAGCTTGGCCTTGGCCTCGATGTGGCCCTTGGCGGCGGCCTCCAGCGCCTCACGGAGCTGCTTGGTGCCGCCCTCGCCGGGCTCGGCGGCCGCCGGGACGACCCCGGCCCCGAGCAGCAGCGCCACTGCGGCGAGCAGCACGGTCAGCAGCCGGCGGGCGCGCGGCCGGGTGAAGCTGGTCCTGGGCACGACGGTGTCCTTCCCTCTGCCGCCGGCCCCCGGTCGACCGTGCGCGGCGGCGGCCCCCGCCGGCCCCGGACGGCGGCCTGGGGGCGGAGACCGCCGGTCACGATACCGGACCGAACGCCGCTGACCAGG
Organism: Micromonospora sp. DT47; assembly: GCF_049844475.1. NCBI lineage: Bacteria > Bacillati > Actinomycetota > Actinomycetes > Micromonosporales > Micromonosporaceae > Micromonospora > Micromonospora sp. DT47. The sequence continues at coordinate 64,293 of NZ_JBNCLC010000008.1, forward strand.
TCCGCGACCCCTCGGGGCATCGATCATCGACGCAGCGTGCCGGGGTGGTCGCCGAGCGCCGACAAAGGGCCGCGTCGGCTGCGGGGTCGGGGGCGGCCTCGGGTCGGGTCAGCCGCCCAGCAGGGCCTCGCGCGCCTCGGCCCAGGTCCGCTCGTCGGCGGCGACGAGCAGCCCCATGCCCTCGTCGGCCGGGTGGTACTCGGTACCGTCGAACCTGCGGGCCACCCCGCCGGCCTCGCGAACCAGCAACACGCCGGGGGCGTGATCCCAGGGCAGGGTCCGCCAGAAGAGGACGAACTGCTGGTCGCCGGTGAGCAGGTCGAGGTACTCCCGGCCGGCGCAGTGCTGCCCGGGCAGCAGTTCGCCGATCCGTTTCGCGCCGGCCTCGGCGCTCCGGCGGGCCTCCGGCGGCAGGAACTTCGTCACCGCGGTGCCGCGCAGCGCGCCCACCGACGGCACCCCGTGGCCGGTGCGCACCACCCGCCCGTCCAGTTCGGTGCCCTCGCCGGCGCGGGTCACCGCGAGCGTCCCGGCCAGCGGGTCGAGCACCCAGGCGGCGGCCGGCTCACCGTCGGTGAGCAGCGCGACCATCAGCGCGAAGGGCCGTCGCCCGGCGGCGAAGTTGGCAGTGCCGTCGATCGGGTCGACCAGCCAGACGTCGCCGCTGCCGCGCAGGTGGCGCAGCAGGGCGGGGTCGTCCGCGGCGGCCTCCTCACCGACCACCACCGAGCCGGGACGCAGCCGGCGCAGCGCGGCGGAGATCTTTTCCTCCGCCCGCCGGTCGGCGACCGTGACCAGGTCACCGGGCGCCTTCTCGGCGACCTGCGAGTCGTCCAGCTTGCGGAACAGCGGCAGCACGACGTCCGCCGCGGTCTCCCGCAGCAGCTCGCCGACGTCCTCCCGCAGCCGATCAGCCACGCGGCGGGAGCTTGACCACGCTGACGAAGAACTCGTCGATCTGGCGGACCACCGAGATGAAGCGCTCGAAGTCCACCGGCTTGGTCACGTAGGCGTTGGCGTGCAGCTGGTAGCTGCGCAGGATGTCCTCGTCGGCCTGGGAGGTGGTGAGCACCACGACCGGGATCCGGCGCAGTTCCTCGTCGTTCTTGATCTCCTCCAGCACCTCCCGGCCGTCCCGGCGCGGCAGGTTCAGGTCGAGCAGGATCAGGTCGGGGACGATGGCGTCCGCGTACTGGCCCTCGCGCCGCAGGTAGGCCAGCGCCTCGGCGCCGTCGGAGACGACGGCCAGCCGGTTGCGGAGCTTGTGCTCCTCGAACGCCTCCTGGGTCATCAGAACGTCGCCCGGGTCGTCCTCAACCAGGAGGACCTCGATCGGGCTCTTGCCGTCCGCTGGCGCCGTCATCCCACCGTCTCCTTCATGCCACCCGTTGTCCCGTGCTCCGGCGCCCTGTCGGGCCTGTCCCCGTCCGTCGCGCCGACCGGCGCCGGCTCGGCCTCCGCCGGCTGGCCCTCCGCCGGCTGGCCCTCCGCCGCCTCGGGGTCGGTGCCGCTCTCGGTCGATCCGGCCGGGGCCGCCTCGCCGTCCGGCTCCGCCGCCTCGGCCGCCTTCGCCGCCTCGACGTCCTCGGGCAGCGCCGGGAGGGTGAAGTGGATCGCGGTCCCCTCGTCGAGGTCGGTGTCCACCCAGATCCGGCCGCCGTGGTACTCGACGATCTTCTTGACGATGGCGAGGCCGATGCCGGTGCCCGGGTACGCGTCCTTGGCGTGCAGCCGCTGGAAGATCACGAAGATCTTGTCGGCGAACTCCGGCTCGATCCCGATGCCGTTGTCCCGGCAGCTGATCTCCCACTCGTCGCCGACCAGCCGGGCCGAGACGTGCACCTTCGGCGCCACGTCGGCCCGACGGAACTTGATCGAGTTGCTGACCAGGTTCGCCAGCAGGTTGGTCAGCAGCGGCTCCTCGCCGCGGATCACCGGCATCTGGTCCCAGGTCAGCTCGGCGTCGGCGTACTGCACGGCGGCCTCGGTCTGCCCGGCCACGTCGCCCATCACCTTGTTGAGGTCGACCTCGGTGAAGCCGCTGGTGAGCCGGCCGATCCGGGAGAACGCCAGCAGGTCGTTGATCAGGCGCTGCATCCGCTGCGCGCCGTCCACGGCGAAGGCGATGTACTGGTCGGCCCGCTCGTCGAGCTGCCCGGCGTAGCGGCGCTGGAGCAGCTGGCAGAAGCTCGCCACCTTGCGCAGCGGCTCCTGCAGGTCGTGCGAGGCCACGTAGGCGAACTGCTCCAGGTCACGGTTGGAGCGGGTCAGCTCCTCGGCCTGCTTCTGGAGCTGGCTGTTGACCCACTCGATGCTCTCGCGCGCCTCGCGCACCTCGGCGAGTTCCCTGGCGATCTTCTGCCGCATCGCGTCCACGTCGCCGGCAAGCCGCTGGAACTCCGGCGGCCCCGAGCCCTCGATGTGGTGCTGGTAGTCGCCCTCGGCGACCTCCCGCACCTGGAGCGCCAGCCCGGTCAGCGGCTTGATCACCATCCGGTCCAGCGAGAGCAGCAGCACCGTGCCGGCCACCGCCACCACCACCGCCGCGACGATCAGCAGGACGACCAGGATGTTGCTGCTCTGGTAGACCTTGGCGGCGGTCCGCTCCCGCTCCGTGAGGATCTCGGCCTGGAGGTCGCCGACCGAGGCACGGACCTGGTCGAACTGCCGCCGGGACTGGTCGGTGATGAGCGCCTGACCGGCCGCCGTGCCGTCCCGCCCGGTCGTGGTGATCACCGGCTCGGCGACGGTGCGCCGCCAGTCGGCCGCCTGCTGCTCCACGGCCCGCAGCTCACGCTCGATGTCGGGGTAGTCACGGATCAGCTCGTTCATTTTGCCGACCGTGTCCCGCTCCTGCTGGATGCCGCTCTCGTACGGACCCAGGTCGGCCTGGTCGCCGCTGACCGCGTACCCGCGGATCGCGGTCTCCTGGTCGAGCAGGGCGTTCAGCAGCTCCTGGCCCTGCACCCGCAGCGGACCGGTCTTCACCAGCACCGCGTCCATGTTCTGCCGGGTCTTGGCGGCAAGCGCGGCCTCGGCCGCGGCGAGACCGAGCAGCAGCACGACGACCACGGTGAGCAGGACGCTCACGCGCCGGCGCAGGGTCCACCCCCGCCGGTACGACTTCACCGGCCACCACCCCGGGTGACCAGCAGCATGGCGACGTCGTCGGCGAGCGGGCCACCGTTGATCTGCTCCGCCCGGCCGACCAGCCAGGCCGGCAGCTCGGACAGCGGCACGGCCTCGTTGGCCGGCTCCTCCAGCAGGCCGGTCAGCCCGGGGACGTCCAGCCGCTCGTCGCCGTCGCCCACCCGCCCCTCGATCAGGCCGTCGGTGTACATCAACAGGGACCAGTCATCGGTGGCGAACTCCAGGTCGAACGCTACGGTGCGGCGGGGTCGTACGCCGAGCAGCAGGCCGCCCCGCGCCGGGACCGGCGCGACCTTACCCCCGGCGAGCAGCAGTGGCGGCGGGTGGCCGGCCAGCCGGACGATGGCCCGGTTGCGGTGCAGGTCGAGCCGGACGGTGGCGACGGTGGCGAAGATCTCCTGGAGCCGCCGCTCGCTCATCAGCACCTGCTCCAGGGCGGGCAGTACCTCGTCGTCGGGGACGCCGGCCAGGATCAGGGCCCGCCAGGCGACCCGGAGCTCCACGCCGAGGGCCGCCTCGTCCACCCCGTGACCGCAGACGTCGCCGACGATCAGGTCGACCCGGTCGGGCCGGGTCTGCACCACGTCGAAGAAGTCGCCGCCGATCAGGGCCGCATGCCGGCCCGGGCGGTAGAAGGTGTGCACCGCCACCTCGTCGGTGGTCATCAGCGGCTGGGGCAGCAGGCCGCGTTCGAGGCGGGCGGACTCGGCCTGGCGCAGCTCGACCTCGCGCAGCCGTCGAGCGTTCTCGTCGGCCCGCTTGCGCTCCACGGCGTAGCGCAGCGCCCGGGTCAGCAGCACCCCGTCGACCTGGCCCTTGACCAGGTAGTCCTGGGCGCCCTCGGCGACCGCGACGATGCCGAGGTGCTCGTCGGAGCGGCCGGTCAGCACGCAGACCGCGGCGCCGGTGGACATCTCCAGCACCCGGCGCAGGCCGTCCAGGCCCTGCGCGTCGGGCAGCCCGAGGTCGAGCAGGACGCAGTCGACGCCCGCCACCCGCTGCCGCGCCTCGCTGAGGCTGGTGGCGACGAGCAGGTCGATCATCGAGTTCGTCTCGGCGAGCAGCTCGGTCACCAGGAAGGCGTCGCCCTCGTCGTCCTCGACCAGCAGGACCCGCAGCCGCTCACCGGGCGGCAGGTTGGGATGGCGCCCGAGGCCGCCGTGCGGGTACGGCGCGACGGAGGGACCGGCCATGCCGGGCCCCCGGTGCGGCCGGGTCACCGCCGCGAGACGCGGGAGTTCGCTGGTGATGTCGGGCTCCTTCCGAGTGCCCTGCTGATCCTGTATTAGACAACGGTCGCACACAACACGACCCCGCCGGCCCGGGCGCACCCGGGCAAGGCCCTCGCTCGGTGAGCGCCGGGGCGCCGCTGAGCGTCACGGTTCGGTCCCGGGGAGTCCCGCGCCGGCCTCCCCGGTGCAGGATGGTGCCCACCCCCGCACCACCTCCGAGGAGTCCCGCCGTGGGCGCACCCCCCACCCCCGCCGCCGACCGGGCGATCGCCCGGCCCCGCCGCCGGCCGCTCGCCGACCGGGCGCTGGCCCGGCCCCGCCGCCGGCCGCTCGCCGCCCTGGCCGCGCTCGTCGCGCTGCTCGCGGTCGGCGCCGCCATGCTGGTCGACCTCTCCACCCCGGCGCCGCGCCCGGCGGACGCCCCGGCCGACGAGTTCAGCGCCGGCCGGGCGTACCGGACCGTGCAGACCATCGCGGCCCGGCCGCACGTGGCCGGCAGCGCCGCCAACGACCAGGTACGCGAGCACCTGGTCGGCGTGCTGAGCGGGCTGGGCCTGGAGACCGAGGTGCAGGACACCGTCGCCCCGGAGGCCGGTCAGCTGAGTGGGGCCGCCGGCGGGGCGACCCTGGCCCGGGTCCGCAACGTGGTGGCCCGGCTGCCCGGTACCGCCTCGACCGGGCGGGTCTTCCTGGTGGCGCACTACGACTCGGTGCAGTCCGGGCCGGGTGGCAACGACGACGCCGCCGGCACCTCCACCATCGTGGAGGTGGCCCGGGCGCTGGCGGCCGGCCCCCGACCGCGCAACGACATCGTCTTCGTGCTGACCGACGCCGAGGAGGCGTGCCTCTGCGGCGCCTCGGCGTTCGCGTCGAGCCACCCGCTCGCCGCGGACGGCGGGGTGGTGCTCAACCTGGAGGCGCGCGGCGCGACCGGCCCGGTGATCATGTTCGAGACGTCCCGGAACAACGCGAAGCTGGTGGACGTCTTCGGTCGGGCCGCCCCGCACCCGGTGGGCACCTCGTTCGCGGTGGAGATCTACCGGGCGCTGCCCAACGACACCGACTTCACCGCGTTCCTCGACGAGGACTTCGTCGGGTTGAACTCGGCGTACATCGACGGGGGCGCGATCTACCACACCCCGCTGGACACGCCGGAGGCGATGGACCGGGGCAGCCTCCAGCAGCACGGCGACAACGCGCTCGGGCTGGCCCGCGAGTTCGGCCGTACCGACCTGGCGGCGCTGCGCTCCGGCCACGACGCCACCTACTTTCCGGTGCCCGGCGGCCTGGTCCGGTACCCCGGCTGGCTGACCTGGCCACTGGCCGCGGCGGCCCTGGTCGCGGTGCTGGCGCTGGCCTGGCTGGCCCGCCGCCGGGGTCGGGCCGGCACCGGGCGGCTGGCGGCCGGGTTCGGGCTGGCGCTGGTGCCGATCGTGCTCGCCCCGCTCGCCGCGCAGCTGCTCTGGGCCGGGATCACCGCGCTGCGCCCCGGCTATGCCGAGCTGCTCGACCCGTACCGGCCGACCTGGTTCCGGCTCGCCGTGGTGGCGCTCGCCGCCGCGATCCTCTTCGCCTGGTACGCGCTGACCCGCCGCTGGGCCGGTCCGGCGGCGCTGGCGATCGGCGGGCTGGGCTGGCTGGCCGTACTAGGGGTGGTGCTGGCCGCGCTGGTGCCCGGCGGGTCGTACCTGGCCACCCTGCCGGCGCTGACCGGCGCGCTCGCCGGCCTGCTCGCGCTCGGCACCCGGATCGACGGCCCGTGGCCGGTGCTGGCGGTGACCCTGGCCGGCGCGGTGGCCGTGGTGATCCTGCTGCCGACGGTCGTGCTGCTCTTCCCGGCGCTGGGCATGGCGATGGGCGGCGTCGCGGCGCTCTTCGCGGTGCTGCTCGGCCTGGCCGCACTTCCGGTGGTCGACCTGCTGCACCCGGCCGCCGGCGGGCAGCGCGGCTTGGTGGCCCTCCGCGCGCGCCGACTGGGCGCGCTGCCGGCCGTCGCCGCCGGGCTCGCGGCGGTGGTGCTCGCCGGAGTCGGGCTCCGCGTCGACCGTTTCGACGCCGCCCACCCGGTACCCACCCACCTGATGTACGCCCTAGACGCCGACAACGGTGAGGCCGAGTGGCTGAGTCACGAGGAGGAGCCCCAGCCCTGGACCCGGCCGTACGTCCAGGAGAAGGGCTCCGTCGCCTGGTTCTTCCCGACCCTGGGCGACGAGCGGATCTTCTACGGTCAGGCCACGGCGGCGAACCTGCCCGCACCGAAGCTGGAGGTGCTCGCCGACACCACCACGGGCGGCGAGCGCACCCTGCGGGTCCGGCTGACCCCGCAGCGGACGGTCCGCCTCGCCTCGCTGCACGTCGAGGCCGACTCGGCGACGGTCAAGCAGGCGGTCGCCGCCGGGCAGCCGTTGCCGATCGCCCCGCAGGTGCCCGGCAGTCGCTGGGGCTTCGGCCTGGTCTTCCACGCCCCGCCGCCGGAGGGCGTGGAGATCACGCTGACCCTGGTGCCCAGGACGGCCAAGGTGGTGCTGCGGGCGATGGACGCCAGCGACGGCCTGGACGCGCTACCCGGTTTCCGCCCCCGCCCGCCGGATGTCGGCGTGGCCGGCTCGCACAGCTCGGAGATGCTCGCGGTCGCCCGCACCTACCCGCTCTAGCCGACGGCCGGGAGTCGCCCCGCTGCGGCTCCGGCCGCTGCCAGGTGGCGACGGGCGGCAGCCGGGTGGCACCAGGCGACGGCCGGGTCCACTGCGGGGCCACGACCAGCGCGTGTTCCCGTGGTCGCTGTCGGGGTCACGCCGATCATCGGTGGTCAACGATGGCCACCCTTGGTTCGCCTTTGACGGCCTGGGGACGGCCTGATCATGCCAGCGACCTGCTGCCTCAGAACTGGGTACGGCCCGCCGGTATCCCTTCGTCCCGAACTCCTGGCGGCGGCTTCTCGTGCGGTTTCGGAATCACCGCGCCCAGCGCGGCGGACGGTACGGTGGCCACGACCGTGCCGACCGTGAGGTCGCCACCAACGCGAAGATTGCCTCAGCGGGGACAATGGAAGCCGACGAGGGAGGTTGGCGATGGGTGAGGATCGAGGGCATACCGAGCGGTCGACGGACGAGGAGTTCGCCCGCCTGCGGCACGTCAGGTTCGGCGAGCTGCCAGCCCGAGTCGCGCCGGCGGAGGACCTGGTCGAGACCGTAGACACAGAACCCCCGCACGAGGAGCCGGAGCAGCCTCCGGTGCGCCGGGAGTGGGGGGCGTAGGAGCTGCAGCGAGCACGAATCGCGGAACGGGACGACCCCCGCCGGGGGGAGCCGGACAGACCGCGCCGCCTCGTGTCGATTGTTGCCAGCCTGCGTGGTCGAGCAGCCGACGCTCGACGTCCTCTGCTGCCTCGTAGCCACAGATGGTCGGCATCTGACGGCCCGGCGACGGCCCAAACGGCCCAGACGGCGGCCCGGGACGGGACCCTCGGTCGCAACGTCATTTCGAACGGTGCCTTGCGTCGCCCTGACGGTCGGGCTCCATACGTGGCGGAGGCTCCCCTGGAAAGCGCGGCACCCCACCGGCGATCTCCACAACGGCTCTCAGGCGTCACCCTGTTCGCTGTTCTCTCTTACCGCTGCCGCACAGCTCAGCAGAGACTGAGCCAGCGCCTCTGCCCGGTCGGCCGATAACCACAACGAGCCGTGTGGCACGTCGTCATCGGGACCGGCGAGCCCCTCCGTGAGAGTCTCCGCCGGCACTTCGACATCAAGCCGAACGAAGTGACGCCCTCTGCTGTAGTCGACAAAGGCATCCAGGTACCGGTCATCGTCGAAGGTCACCGCAGCATGGTGCCACGGCAGCTCTGCCCACCTCACCGCCGCGACCTTGGCCTCTTCGTCCCGAACGCGGCTGCGGTGCGTCGTCTGCTGCCATCCGCTGTCATCCCGTACCTCTTAGCTCGGCTACGACCCCGCCTGCTGTCGTGGCGCGTCTCCCGCAGGCGACGCGTTCGCTGCCTGCTTCCGGTAGTGGTCGAGGCGCGCGCGTCCTGGCCCTGAACCTATGGATTGCCGGCGAGGCGGTCGCTCAAGGCTGGGTCAGCAGGTCAAGGGCCTGTACTTCCGTGCTGAACGGCTACCCAGGTGCCTGGGCTACGGAGTTGCCCAGACATGCGGCGGCACTGGACCGACCATGCTCGCGCACCTGCTCTCTCAGGTTTCGATGCGCTATTGCGGGTGGTCGGTCAAGAACCTCGACGCGGTCTGTGACACCCTGCGCGACATCGACTTCGCGGGCGTTACGGGTTGGGCGCTGGTCATCCGCGAGTTCGACGAACCCTTCAATGCCGATCCGTCGTGGGCGCGGACGCTCGCCGACGTCATCGCCCAGGTCTCATATGAGCATCTGCTCATGGGCAATAGGTTCCTCGCGCTGTTGCATACCCGAGACTGCAACGTCGCGCTCGGCCGGCTCGGCGGCCACGAACACTGGTGGCGCGAGCTCGGCAGTAGTTCGTAGAGACTCACGGTCAGCTTGGGAAGTGCCTTGCCGTCCGAGCTCACAGAACCGTACCGGTCGGCAGTAGTGCCGTGCGGCCGGCTGTCGGCTCCGCCTGAAAACTGACCACGTGGTTCCGGCTGAATCGGGACCATCTGCGGCCGTTGTTCCGCCGGCCGGACCCGGCGCAGCGCACGGAGGCTGTGCACCCGCCGGGCCCGGCGCCCACAACCGGTACACGCCACACGGCGGGCTCGCGCTCGCGCCCAAATCCGCAGACCAGCCGCACACCGTTCCACTCGCTCAACCACGACAGGCGCCAGATGAGGCAGGACCGCAACAAGGTCAGCCGATTGCACGACGCGCCCTACACAGTGGACCCGGCACCCCGATCCGGGTCAGTCCCGATCACGGAAAGTGGGCCAGATCCAGATCCAGTTTTCACCCGTTGTCGACAGTGCGGACGGTTCCCCGAGGTAGCCGGCACGTACGGATGCGGGCGGATGAGGCGCACAGAGCTTACAAGCGAGGGTTCGAACCGGGCTCCGGCACCGCCCTCCGCGCGGTTACTAGAAGGCGCGGACGACGGTGATGTGACGTTGGAGCAGTTGTCCGCCCAGCTGGTTGGTCATCCACCATCCAGGCCGGACGGATGTAACCCTTTGCACGATGCCGACGCTGCTGCTGATGAGCCGGACAAGATCCGCTCGACCATAGTCCGACAGACAAGAGGACCGTATGCATCGCATCCCCACACGCCCGGTCAGAGCCGCGGCCGCCCTTCTCACCCTGGGTCTCGGCGCCACCCTCGCGGCACCCGCGAACCCCGCCAACGCCGCTCCGCGACGGGCCGACCTCGCGGTCACCGTCACCGCCGACCAGACGGAGATCTCCACGGTGGGCGGCCGAGCGGACGTCACCATCGACGTACGCAACGTCGGCACCGGCACGGCCAACGGCGCCACCGTCGCCATCTCCCGACCCGACGGCACTGGTTACAGCGGCTGGGGCGAAAATCCGTCCCCACCCGGCTGGAACTGCGACTTCGGCACCGAGTGGACCTGCACGACGGAGCCGTTGGCCGTCGGCGCGGTCGCCGAGCCGCTGCTGCTGCGCCTCTCCCTCCCAGCCGGGCAGGCCGGCGAGACTGCGATGGTCGGCGCGGTGGCGACCACTTCCAGCCAGGAGCCCCTGCTCGATAACAACAGCGGCCAGGTCGCCCTGCGCTACGTCGCGCCGGACCTGGCGATCAGCATGACGGCGAAGCCCACACAGGTGATCGTCGGAGGCCAGGTCACCTACTGGATCGACGTCCGCAACCTCGGCGCGGCGACCGACGGCGTCAAGGTAGAACTCTTCGTCCCGGCCGGCATGCGGGGCGTCTCCTACAGCGGCCCATACGGCTGGGGCTGCAGCCTGGGCACGGACACGGTGACCAACATCCAGTCGTACTTGTGCCTGCACAACGCGGTGCCGGCCGGTGGCAGCGCCGAGCCGCTCACCCTGACCCTGCAGGTGGAGAACGCCGCGGCGGGTGACACCCTCACCGCCACGTCCACCGCGGCCGACGAGTCCGGCGCGGAGCAGGTGACGACGAACAACAGGGCGACCGCGCCGATCACCGTCGTCGAGGCCGGTCACCTCAGCGGTGCGATCTGGGGGGACGGCGACCGGGACGGGATCCGCGACGACTTCGACTCGGGCAGCTACATGCTGGCCGAATGGGTCACCATCCTGCCGCAGGACCCGGCGGACGGAGATCCGCAGGAGATCCCGGTGTCGCTGCCGTACGACGGGGACTACCGGGTCGCGCTGAAGCCCGGCCGGTACGTGCTCGAAGTGGCCGTCGACAAGGGCGAACTGAAGGACTTCAGCCCGCCGAACGTCGGCGACGACGCGACCGACTCGGACGTGATCGCCACCGAAGACACCAACTCGTACTACCGGATCGCCCGGAGTGCGGTGGTCGAGGTGACCGCGGGCGGCGAGACAGTGGTCGACGCGGGCGTCGTCAGCCCCTGACCGGATGACGTGGTGGGGCGGGCCATCTCCACCGGGGCCCCACCACGTCGTTCCTAGCGCCCCGGCGGTCGGTCCGCCCCTCAGCCCCGCAGGTGCATCTGGCCGATGCGGGTCCTGTTGCCGAGCGGGTCGCGGATGCCAAAGTCGATCCCGTACGGGCGCTCGGGCGGCTCGCGGGTGACATCGAGAGGACCAGCAGCGGCCGACGGAAGGCGTTTCGGCAGGTCAGAAGCCATGCCGGGGATAGCGTGGGAGGTCGGGAGGCCGGGGCTCTTACTTCCAGCGGAAATGCACGAATCGGAGAAGACCACGACGTTGACCTGCGACGCAACGCCGACCCAAGATCGCGGGAACAGATCGGGCACAACTCGGCTCATCACCGGGTCACCAGCCGAGCGCCGGACTGCTGGCATAGGGCCGCGTCAACCAGGTTCCGCGTCCGATCGATCGCCTCCGGCCACTCCCCCGCGTACGTGTTCAGCGTGATCGGCGTCGCATGCCCCAGCGCCATCTGAACCGTCTTCACGCTCGCCCCGCCGTGGATCAACAGCGTGGCGAAGTAGTGGCGCAATGCCCGGTGACCATCTACCTCGTCGACATCGAGCGGCGCACAGGCCGGTGTGGTTCAGTCAGTCGCGCTGCCGGTCTACGAGCATTCCTTGCGTCGCCGTAGCGTTGTCGGACCCCTCGTCGATGGAGGAACCCCATGGCTGCCAACTCACTCGCCGACTCCAGCGCGGGAGCGGTCGTTTTCATGCTCATCTTCGGCCTGCTCTTAGCGCTGTGGCCGATCGCCATCATCACCAACTTCCGGCGCTACCGTGATTCTCACGCGCGTCGCTCGATCGCGACGGGCCGCCGGTTCAATCCGGGGGTGAAGTTCTTCGGTGAGCCAGACCCCGACCACGAGCGTGCCTTCTCGCGCGTCATGCAGTACATCGTGGCCGGGGTCTTTTTGGTAGCCGCAGTGGCTGTCGTCGGGGCGGCATCAGCTGATCTCGTTCGGCGGATGACCGGGGGATAGTGCCGAGAGTTCGGCGCTCATCGAACGCCTGTGCTGACTCGGCCGACTGCCGGGTGTCGGGCTCCACTTACGTTACGCATCTGTTCCAGTTGATGGGTGACAGTTCGTCGGCCGACGGGTGCCAGGTCGTCACACCGCGTGACGGATCCGCCGCCTGCTACCGGTCGACGGACAAGTGCGCGCCAGGGACGCGCGGACAGCGGCAGATCCGTACATCTGATCTTGTCCGGCCACGGCAGAGGTCTGCTGACCGCCATGAAACGCCTGGTATCCCGGCGCTACTGGCGAGAGCTGTGGCCCTACACGGCAGTGACGTTCCGAAGCAGGCGAGCCGGCTACGACATCGAGATGCACATCGAGCCAAGATATGAGGTCGTTCGGCTACGGTTGCGGACGGTTCCCGATGGAGCTGAGCTGCTCGACCTGGATCTGCGTGGCGTTCAGGGCGTCCGAGTCGAACGCATCCATGGTCGCGAGTTGCTACGGCTCGACTTCCCGGACGACTCGCCGGCTTCCGCCCTGTGGCTACTGATGAAGCCCGACGTCGCGCTGCACTGGTCGTATGGCCTGGCAAGCTGACGTGGCCGCCCGGAGCGGTATGTCCGGGCGCTCACCGCCCGAGGGCGAAAAGGTCCTCGCCGCTGATCACGAAGCACCCGAACATGCCGCCGAGGACAGCTCGTTGGTGCTTCGTCAGCGGGTTCGCGAAGACCGCAACGCCGACCTCCGCAGCTCGGCACGCTTGCGCGATTTCGCGCGCCTTGCCGGGGCTAATCAGCGTCCGTCGAGAGAACGGTACGTTCATCTTGGCCGCACCGCCGTGCGAGACACCCCGCCGCTGGACGTGCCGGCTCACTACCCGCCCACCATGTGCCTCCACCGAAGCCGCCAGCAGATCGAGCTTCGCGCCGAATCGCTTGCCTGGTCGATGGCGCTGGCCGAGAGGTCGCCACCATCACCGTCGAGGCGAGCCCTGACGGCTACAGCGACCTGATCGCCTGGGCCGTGCAGCAGGCGCCCGGCCCGCGATTGACTTGGGCGGTGGAAGGCTGCCGCTCGCACGGAGCTCAGCGGCACAGCCCACCCGTGGCGGTTCGAGACGCGGCGAGACGCTGGCGGCTGGCGGGTGTGGGCAGCGGACCTGCCGGCATGGTGTGGCATGCACGTGCGGGCAGATATCTGCCGTTGAGCCGGTGACGCTACCGGTCGCGGGAGCATGGCGGATCGGAGAGTGCGGCGTTCAGGGCCACCTCCACCTCGGCCAGCGGCAGCTTCCTGGCCGGCGGGGCACCCTCCGTCGTGGCCGCGTGGATCGCGACGGACCGGTCCGGTGGGGTGGTGTAGATCCGCTGCACCAGCTCTCGGGGGGGGCCGGGCATCGCCGGGTCAGGCGTCGACCCGGGTACCCGATTCGAGCCGGCGGTACTCCCCCTCGTAGAGCCGGCTGAAGTTGCCGTTCAGCACGCCCAGCCCGTTGTCGTTGAGATACCCGTCGTGCAGCGCGTACGCCCGGCGCGGGCCAACCGCCCGGAGGAAGTCCAGCGACTCGGAGAACTTCGTCCACGGGGCGTGGATGGGCAGGAAGAGGGTGTCGATCTGGATGTCCTCCGGCACGACGAGCGAGTCGCCGGGGTGGTAGACCCGGTCGTCGACCAGGTACGCCAGGTTGTCCACCACCGGGATGTCGGGGTGGATCACGGCGTGTCGCCCGCCGTAGGCGCGGACCGGGATGCCGGCGGCGGTGAACCTCGAGCCCAGCTCCACCGGCTCGAGCAGGTCGGCCAGGCCGTCCAGAGTGGAGGCCAGCGACGCCGGCCCGTGCAGGGTGAACGGGCGCCGCTCGTGCTGGGCGGTCAGCGCCTCGACGTGCACGTGGTCGGGGTGCTCGTGGGTGATCAGCACGGCGTCCACGCCGTCCAGTGCGTCCCGCTCGCTGACCACTCCCGGGTCGATGACCAGCACTCCCCCGTCGTGCTCGATGCGTACGCAGGAATGGCCGTACTTGGTCAGGCGCATTCGTGACTCCTCGATTATCGAATCGTGACGTCCTCAGCGCAGTCTGCCGGAACGGGCGCGGCACCGCGCCTCGTCTGACCGATCGCCACCCAGATGTCCCGCCGGCCCGTGCCCCCATTCCATCGGCGATCACACACCGCCACCCGAAGCGGCTTAATCAAAACACGCGTTCGAATCGGCCGGCTGCCGGCGATGCCGGCGAACTGGTTCAAACTTTCTGTACGTCTTCAAGGCGGCCCGAGACGGGCCGCACGCGCCGCCGCCTGGGCGCGCGCCGCCGCCGCTGCCGCTGGCGCTCTGCGGCGTCACGCCTGATGCCCGGCGGCTGGCGCGGAGAGCGGGAAGCGGAGGGCCGCCGCAGAACGACAGCGCCGCGGCTGCTTGGGGTTCGTTTCATGCCGTGGGGGGCGGGGCTCGGCGGCCTTCTCTCGAAGGAACTGCTGCATCCCGGTCGGGAAGCCGAACCCGAGGCGCCGCTCGTTCGCGGCCAGATGTCGGGGGCGGTGCGCTGGGCTGTCGTGTATGCCCGGTGCATGACCTCTACTGGCAGTGTCGGTGAGTCGACGTGCTGGAGGAACAGGTCACGGTCGTATTCGGAGAGGCTGTTCCACCACCGATTGAAGTCGGCCACGTCTGAACCGTATCCGGGGGTGAGGCGGGCATCCGCAGCGGCACCTTTGGCGGCCATGCCTGGCGGAACACCGCCCGCGCCATGAGCAGGTGCCACCGCGACGGCCCCGCGGCCTCCGGTCGTTGATTACCTGGTGGGGCGAGCGGCTGTCGACAGCAACGCTGACAGCAACCGACCCGGACGAGCACAGCCGTGGTCGGCACCGTACGGACGGTTGCCCGAGTTGACGGACATGCGCGGATGCGGGCGGACGAGGTGCCCAGAGCTTGTAAGCGAGGCGTCAGGTTCCCGCCGAGCAGCCAAACCGGCGACCATCGGCGGACGATCGCGGACCGTGGCACGGGTGAGGTGGACAGGTGCTTGGGCCGGTCCACCTCACCTCATCCTCGCCTGCTTAGGGAATGGTGCCGTCGTGGGTGTCTCCTTCGGCAGCATTCAGGTCTTCCGCGGCGTCTGTTCCGTTCCCGCCGCTGAAGTAGTCCGCGCCGGCGTCGCCGAAGAGCATGTCGTCGCCGTTGGCGCCGTACATCGTGTCGTCACCGCCGTTGCCCCCAAGGCTTTCGTTGCCGTTCCCGCCGCACAACAGGTCGTTTCCGTCCCGGCCGCCGATGGTGTCGTCTCCGTTCTTGCCAAAGATCATATCGGGGTGCGCGGTACCGCCGATCTTTTCCGCTTGGGGGCGCCCAGCAATGACGTTGACGTTGACGGGGGCGCTGGTGTTGGTGCCATCGTTGACCTGCAAAGTCACGACCGCGCTTCCGGTCTGGGATGCCACCGTGGCTACCGACAGGGTGCGGTCAGCGCCCGAACCACCGAGGGTGATGTTGGCGTCCGGAACCAGTACCTGGTTCGACGAGGTCACAGTCACGACGAGATCCCCGGCTGGGCTTTCCGCATCGCCCACCCTGAGGTTGATGCTGCCGGACGTGCCAGTCACACATCGCCCACCCGCCGCGACGGTGATGGTGGGCGGTGCGTTGGACCCCGTGGTGTTCAACAACACCGAGACACTGTTCCCGGGAGTGTTCGCGGTTGCCACGTCGGGGCGGCCGTCGTTGTTGAAATCTCCGACCGCGACCGAGAGTGGCTGGGCGACGGCGCCGACCGTGAAGTCGGTGCGGTTGGCGAAACCACCAGAACCGTCGTTCAGCAACACCGACACGCTATGCGCGAAATTGTTGGCGGTAGTGAGATCAGAGCTGCCGTCGGTGTTGAAATCCCCCACTGCCACCGACCTCGGGGAAAGGCCGACTGACCAGTCGGTACGGTTGGCGAAACCACCAGAACCGTCGTTCAGAAACACCGAGACAGTGGGCCCGTCAGCGTTGGCGGTTGCCAGGTCGGAGATGCCGTCGGTGTTGAAATCTCCCACCGTCACCGAATTGGGGGCTGCGGGCATCGACAAGTCGGTACGGTTGGCGAAACCACCAGAACCGTCGTTGAACAACACCCGCAATTTACGGTTGGTACTTGTGTCGGTGACTGCCAGATCAGGGCTGCCGTCGGTGTTGAAGTCCCCCACCGCCACAGAAGCCGTACTGCCGCCGATCAACAAGACGGTGTGGTTGGCGAAACCACCAGAGCCGTCGTTCAGCAACACCGACACGGTATGATCCCCAAGGTTGGCGACAGCCAGGTCGGGATTGCCGTCGGTGTTGAAGTCCCCCACCGCCACCAAATTGGGCGCAAAGCCAACCAGCCAGTCGGTGCGGTTGGCGAAATCACCAGAACCGTCGTTGAACAGCACCGACACGGTATTTTCGCAGAAGTTGGCGACAGCCAGGTCCGGGCGGCCGTCCCCGTTGAGATCCCCGACCGCCGCCGAGGCTGGGCAGGCGCCGACATGGAAGTCGGTGCGGTTGATGAATCCACCAAAACCGTCGTTCAACAACACCGACACGGTGCCCGCGTCGAAGTTGGCGACCGCCAGGTCCGGGTGGTTGTCCCCGTTGAGATCCCCCACCGCGACCGAGGCTGGGGTAAGGCCAACCGGGAAGTCGGTCGGCGGATTGAAAGTCACCCCACCCGCTTGTGCCATCGCCACCGACGGCACCACCGCCAACAGGCCAGCGAGAACGGCGGACGCCGCACCCCCAACCATGCCACACCCCAAGCCCTTCCTGAGCATGTCGCACCTTCTTTCCTAACTAGCCAGACGGTGGCCCCGGCCCGAGACCCACCCAGCAAAACTTCCGAATTCAGGCGGGCCTGATCTCGCCCTCTTCGTCAACCATGAAGCTGCCGTTGGGCTGGTCGTCGATGGCGTTGCCGCTCGAGCGACTGCCTCGACAGCTGTGCAGGAGCTTGGCGTGGAGTTCCCGGACGAGGATGGCGCCCCGCGCTCACAGCGCGCTCATAGCAGGCTCAGAACCGATGGCTCGGCACGCCTGAGTAGCCACGCGAGTAGCCAAGCCGCCACACACGGCCGGATCACCCGTACCTCGGCGGAACCATTGAGCAACACTGGGCCGCCCTTTGCCGGCTCATGGCAGTGTGGGGGTCGGTACAGCAGCGAAGTACAGCAACGCTGGCAACCGGAAGCGCCTACACCGAGCCGAGGTAGCCTGCCTGGCCCTCGCACCAGACCGAACCGGGCCGTGTTGCCGCCAGGTTCGGGACGAAGAGGTCGATGGTGCGTCCAGTCGTCCAGCGACTAGGGGAGTCAGCAGAAAGTCAGCGAACGCCGTTATGCGTGACCAACGCCGATGGTCACAGCCGGCATGGCACAGAGGATAAGGCTACAGGGCGACACCCGCTGACGCTGGTCGGCAACGCCGACCAGGTTCCCCCCGGCGGGGGTCGGGAGCGTGGGCCGCCGGGCCGAAGCTGAAGAGACCCGGACGTTGTCCGAACGCAGTGGAGCTGCTGTCGCGTCACGTAGCTTGCTCTCCGTAGCGCCAGCCCGACTACTCCCTGGACCCACCCTGACGGGTCACGCGATCGGGAACGCGGATCAGGTCGTCGTCAACCCCGGGCCGGCGGTGGACCAGCCACCACCCCTGCTCGGTGTCCGGGTCGTAGTGGACGACCACGTCCTGCTCGCTCAGGTTCCGCAGCCAGCCTTCCAGCTTCTTCAGCTGGGCGGCCGGGATCGGCTCGCCGGCTCGGCGGCGGGCCTCGGTGCGCAGCATGTGCAGGATGTGGTGGTAGCGGTGCTCGCGCCGCACCGCCCACGCGACCGTGGTCACGCTCGCCTCCTAGAACAACCCGGCTCTCCCGATCATCCCAGGCCCTCTCGAAAGGCGTGGGCCGGCGGGCAAGCTGCCGACAGCAACGCCGACAGCAACCGCACCGGACGGCGGCGCATCAGTGAGGGCGGGAACGGACGGTACTCCGAGCTAACGACCGTCCCCGGACAAGGACGGACGTGCTGCACAGAGCTTGTAAACGAGGCGTCGGGCAGCAGCGAGGCAGCGAGAAGGCAGCAGGAGCTCTGATCGGGGTCGGTGCCGAACGTCGACCGACGGCAACCCGCACCTGCTCCCCGACACGAGCCGCTACCAGCCCGCAGCAGCCGACAACTTCGGTCCGCATCCCCCCGGCGGGGGTCAGAGCTCCACCTCGGCCTGGCCGCTGTCGGCCCCTGTTGGCTCCCGAGCCGGACGGCGCTCAGCCCTGGGAAGGGCCAGGCCTTAGGAAACATGACCTAGTGCGCCGGGGAGGGAGCCTCGGGGGGCCGGCCGGCGGCGTGGCGGGCGTCGGCGAGGGCGACGGCGAGCAGTACGAGCCCGGCCACGACCGCAGCGAGCAGCGTCGGGACGAAATACAGGGGGATTGCGGCGACCGCCAGGGCGGCGATGGCGACGACGCGGCGGATGGAAAGCCGGTCGAACACGGCGCGTTCCAGACGGATACGGGCGTAGAGGAACAGTGCCGGACCGCCGAGGATCGCGATGAGCCACGCCGGCTCGGGCGGGCCGTCCGGGTGTTTCAGCACGATCTCGAAGCCGACAGCGGTGGCGACGATGCCCAGCACCATGACGACGTGGGCAGTGCCGATGGCGCGGCCAGCGGCGTCCCTGTCCCCCGCCGCAGCGACGGTTTCGGCGAGGACCTGGCCGGAGCGGTAGAAGTAGATGCGCCAGAGCAGCACCGTCGACAGGAACGCCACCACCAGCCCCGCGGCGGTCGCTGCGGTAACCGGCTGGTTGGTCAGCGTGGTACCGGCGGCGAGCAGGGTTTCCCCGAGGGCGATCATCAAGAGCTGCTGGTAGCGTTCGGGCAGGTGGTGGCGGCTGTCCGTGGCCCACGCACTGACCGTCGGCCCGGCCATCCCCGGTACCGGCCAGCGCAGCTGCGCGGCGACGAAGTCAACGATTACCGCGGCCCCCCACAGGGCGGCCCGGGCGCCGCCACTGACGGCCGCGCCGGCGAACCAGATCACCGCCGAGGCCGCGAACCACAGCACCGACCGGAGGTAAAGCTGCCGCAGGGGATGTCCGCGCAGCGCGGGCATCAGGATGAGCGGCCGGCCGCACTGCAGGATCACATACGGCAGCACGAAAGCCCACCCGCGGCCGACGAACGCGCGCGGCAGCGAGGTCGACATGACCAGCAGCCCGAAGGCACTGGCCAGCACGATCCACTGGATCTTGCGGCGGCGGGGGTCAAACCAGCTGGTGATGTGCGCGGTCGTGATCCACAGCCAGATCAGCGGCAGCGACAGCACCGGCAGGAAGGCCATCGCCCGCCACCGGACGACAACGTCTTCGCTGACGATGTCCCGCGCGACCCGGGTGACGACCCCGGCCAGGGCGAACACCAACACCAGGTCGACGAACAGTTCCAGGAAGTTGGCCTGCCGCACGTCCTCGCGACGTTGCAACAGGTCCTGACCCTGTCCACCGCCTTCCCGATCCCCCATACCGCTCATACTCGCCGGGCACAACGCAGGCTGACCGGGGGTTGAACGTCGTACACCCAGTGGGAAGCCACCCACCGGTGACCGCCAACCACTCCTGGCCCGATTAGGAGGCCCCTATCAGGGGACGGCACGTCTAGTCCCACCCTCTCCCGGTTCACCCCCGATACGCCCCCGGACCCTGAGCGACGGCGGGTAGCGGCTGGACTCAGCGGGACCAGACAAGATCGGCCCCTGACCGCATTTCTGCTGATCAGGGGCCGTCTTCGCACCTGGTGGCGGGTAGAGGATTCGAACCTCTGAAGCTTTCGCGACGGATTTACAGTGCGCCCCAAGTCGGCCCGGTAGCGCTGCTCGACCAAGGGCCGGCCGCGGAAGCCGGCAAGTTCGTCATGATCACGTGGCACAGATCCGGCACAACTGAGCACGAGTAGCAGCGGAAGATGCCGGAAACCGACGGAAGCCGTTTCGGCAGGTCAGGAGCCATCTCGGGGGAAGCGTGGGAGGTCGGGAAAGCCGGGGCTATTACTTCCAGCGGAAGTGGACGAAGAGGCGGCCGAAGTTCTTCGAGTCCTTCTCCACCCGGTGGTAGAGCTGCTTGACGTCCTTCTGGTCGAGGAACCGCAGCACCCGCTTCTTGAGCTGACCGGACCCCTTGCCAGGGATGATCTCCACGAGGGTGGCCTTCTTGGCCACCGCCTCGTCCATGATCCCGCGCAGCGCCCGGTCGATGTCGTGGCCCTTGTTGAAGACGTCGTGCAGGTCCAGCTTCAGCTTCATGCCGCGTCCACCGCCAGGTCAGGTCCCATGCCCGCAATGCTAGGCCGGCCGCCGGGCCCCGGACACGCGTCGGGGCAGCCCTTCCCGAGCTGCCCCGACCGTCCCATCCGTCCCGTCCGCCGCTGCCGTCAGCGGCCCGCGCTGAGCCGGCTCTCCACCCGGCGCAGCGCGGTCACGTAGTCGTCGTTGGTGGCGTGCATCGCCGCCGCGATCCGCAGGTGCCGCAGCGCGTCCGGGTAGCGGTTCAGCCGCTCCAGCGTCCGGCCCAGCACGTGGTGGGCGTAGTGGTCGCTCGGGTCCCGGTCGACCAACTCCCGCAACTGCTCCTCCGCCCGGCTGAGCTGGGCGGACTTGAAGTACGCCCGGGCCAGCAGCTGGCGTACCGAGGAGTTGCCGGGCTCGGCCTCGACGATCGGCTCGAGCAGCCGGGCCGCTGCGGTCGGGTCACCCGCTTCGAAGAACATGGTCGCCCGCCGGTACTCCGCCAGAAGATCCATCCCGACCCACCTCCTCGTCTCGCGCCGCCACTGATCCGACGCTGGCACAACATCAGCCGTACCGCGAATGTTCCTCGGGGACGGCCACGCCCGGGGACGGCTCAACCGGTCGGGTCGTACCGCTGGGCGGCGAGCTCCCAGGCCCGGACGCCACCCACGATCCCGGCCGTGTTCGGGACGACCACGACGTCGTCCCCCATCCGGGCCACCTGTTCCGGGCGGATCAGCCGCGAGTTGCCACCGCCGAGATAGAGCCGGTCCCAGCGGAACACCGGCCGCAGCCCCTCCACCACCTGCCGGATCCGCCGGGACCAGAATGCGTCACCGAGCCGGCGGCGCTCCGGCTCCCCCACGTACGTGTCGTAGGTGGTGCCCCAGCGCACCGGGGCGTGCGACAGCTCCAGGTGCGGGGCGAGCAGCCCGCCGTCGAAGAGCGCGCTGCCCAGCCCGGTGCCGAGGGTCAGCACCAGCTCGCAGCCGGTGCCGGCGACCACCCCGGCACCGTGCACCTCGGCGTCGTTGAGCACCAGCGCCGGCACGCCGAAGGCGTCGGCGAGGGCGCTGCGGGCGTCGTACCCGGACCACTCGGCGACCAGGTCCGGGTCGACCCGGCTGCGCGGCCCGGAGCGGGTGACGTAGTGCGGGGTGGCCACCACCACGCCGTGCCGGATCATGCCGGGCATCCCGACCGTCACCCGGTCCGCCGCGGGCAGCCGGCCGCCCAGCTCCAGCAGCGTCTTCACGAGGAGCGCCGGCGGCAGCGGGTACGGCGTGGGCACCCGCAACGGCCGGGCCCGCATTGTGCCGGCCCCGTCCAGCACCGAGGCCTTGATCCCGCCGCCGCCGCAGTCGATCGCCAGAGTGGTCACCACGCCGTGAGTCTCTCTCAGCTCCCCGGCGCACGTACGCCGGGTCATCCGATCGGCGACCGGTGCCCGCCCCGGTACGCTCGGCTCCTCATGAGCGCCACGCTGATCGTCAAGGACCTCGCCGCCGGCCACGGTGACCGGCTGCTCTTCTCCGACCTGGAACTGGTGGTCGCCCCCGGCGACGTGGTCGGCCTGGTGGGGGTCAACGGGGCCGGCAAGTCGACGCTGCTGCGTACCCTCGCCGGGATCCAGCCGGTCGAGCTGGGCAGCGTCTCGCTCAACCCGCCCACCGCCACCGTCGGCTACCTTCCGCAGGAGCCGGAGCGCCGGCCGGGCGAGACGGTCCGCGACTTCCTGGCCCGGCGTACCGGGGTCACCGCGGCGCAGGCGGCGTTGGACGCCGCCACCGAGGCGCTCGGCACGGGCGCGGCCGGTGCCGACGACGCGTACGCCGAGGCGCTGGAGCGCTGGCTCGGTCTGGGCGGCGCGGACCTGGAGGAACGCGCGGAGCAGGTGGCCGCGGAGCTGGGGCTGACGGTCGACCTGGACCACCCGATGACCGGCCTCTCCGGCGGCCAGGCCGCCCGGGCCGGGCTGGCCTCGCTGCTGCTCAGCCGGTACGACGTCTTCCTGCTCGACGAGCCCACCAACGACCTGGACCTGGCCGGCCTGGAACGGCTGGAGCGGTTCGTCACCGGGCTGCGCGCCGGCACGGTGCTGGTCAGCCACGACCGCGAGTTCCTCACCCGCACGGTGACCCGGGTGCTGGAGCTGGACCTGGCCCAGCAGCAGGTCCGGCACTACGGCGGCGGCTACGCCGCCTACCTGGAGGAGCGGGAGGTGGCCCGCCGGCACGCCCGCGCCGGCTACGAGGAGTACGCCGACACCCGGGGGGCGCTGGAGGCCCGGGCGCGCACCCAGCGGGCGTGGATGGAGAAGGGCGTGAAGAACGCCCGGCGCAAGGCCACCGACAACGACAAGATCGGCCGCAAGTTCCGCGCCGAGTCGACGGAGAAGCAGGCGGCGAAGGCCAAGCAGACCGAGCGGCTGATCGAGCGGCTGGATGTGGTCGAGGAGCCGCGCAAGGAGTGGGAGCTGCGGATGGAGATCGCCGCCGCGCCCCGCGCCGGCGCGATCGTGGCCTCGCTGCGTGGCGCGGCGGTCCGCCGGGGCGGCTTCACCCTCGGCCCGGTGGACCTCCAGGTCGACTGGGCCGACCGGGTGGCGATCACCGGGGCGAACGGCTCCGGCAAGACCACCCTGCTCGCCGCACTGCTCGGCCGGCTGCCGCTCGACGAGGGGCACGCCGCGCTCGGCCCCGGGGTGGTGGTCGGCGAGGTCGACCAGGCCCGCGGGCTCTTCCTCGGCGACCAGCCGCTGCTGGACGCGTTCGGTGCCGCCGTACCGGAGCTGGCGCCGGCGGACGCGCGGACGCTGCTGGCCAAGTTCGGCCTGCGCGCGGCGCACGTGCTGCGGCCGGCGGCGACGCTGTCGCCCGGCGAGCGGACCCGGGCGGCGCTGGCGCTGTTGCAGGGGCGCGGGGTCAACCTGCTGGTGCTGGACGAGCCGACCAACCACCTCGACCTGCCGGCGATCGAGCAGCTGGAATCGGCGCTGGCCAGCTATCCGGGCACGCTGCTGCTGGTCACCCACGACCGGCGGATGCTGGACGCGGTGACCGTCAACCGGCGGCTGCGGGTCGACGCCGGACGGATCGCCGAGGATTGATCCGTGCCGGCGGGCGCGCGCCGGGTGAGAATGACTCCATGCTCAAGTGGGAGTACGCGCTGCTGGTCCGCCGCCGCCAGGCGGCCACCACCGACATCGGGTGGGAGGTCGTCTTCATCTGGTACAGCCCGGACGGCTCGATGGTCGACGTCACGCCGTACGGCGACACCGCGCTGGCCCACCTCAACCGGGCCGGCGACCAGGGCTGGGAGCTGGTCGGGATGAGCGAGGACCCGTCCCTCGAGGGCCTCACCGAGCTGCACCGCTACCACCTCAAGCGGCCGAAGGCGGTGACCCCGCAGCCGCGGCAGCGGATCCGGGGCGCGGGGCGGGGCACCCGCCGGACCATCTCCGGCTGAGCCCGGCCGCGGCCCCCGCCGCCCGGCTCTGGCCGGCCCCGCCGTCCGGACCTGCCACGCATACCGGGCGGAGATGCGGGTAACGGCCGGCGGGAGGTGGCCATGGTCGCGCTGGCGCAGACGCCGCCCTCGGCCGACCGGCTGCGGGCGATCGACGGGTTCCTCGCCGAGGCCTGGGCCGAGCAGGCCCGGCACGACGAGCGGGTACGCGGGCTCCCGGTCGAGGTGCGGTTCGACCGGGGGGTCGCCCACCTCACCGGCGAGGTCGCCGAACCGGCCCAGCTGCGGCTGGTCCGCGACCTGGTGGGGCGGCTGGCCGGGGTGCTCGGCATCTGGTCCCGGGTCCGGGTCGCCGGTCGGGACCCGGTGGTGGTGGACCTGGGCTGCGGCGGCCAGAAGCAGTACCCGACGAACCTGGGGCTGGACATCTACCCGGCGACCGGGGTGGACGCGGTGGCCGACCTCTCCGGGTCGCTACCGCTGGCCGACGACTCGGTCGACGTCTTCTTCGCGGTGCACATCCTGGAGCACCTGATCGACTTCCTGCCGCTGGTGGACGAGTGCCACCGGGCGCTCCGGCCGGGCGGCGTGCTGCATGTGATGAGCCCCTGGTGGGGGCACGTGAACGCGGTCGCCGACCCGACCCACGTACGCCTGCTGGACGTGCAGACCTTCAAGGGCATCTGCGGCCGGCGCCCGCCGGGCAAGCCCCGGTGGTACCCGCTGCACGCCGGCTGCGACGGCGCCTCCATCTTCGCCGACCTCACCGCCCTCCCCCCCGACGCCGCACCCCCCTCCCCATCCCACCTCTCCCGCTTCTTCGACTGACCCGCCCCTACTCACTCACCCCCGGCCCCTCGACGCGTTGATCATGACGGCGGGCTCGTGGGCGGCGAGGCGGTTGCGGCGGTAGCCGTAGCCGAAGTAGATGACCGCGCCGAGCAGCATCCAGACGAGGAACCGGATCCAGGTCTCCACCGACAGGTTCAACATCAGGTAGAAGCAGGCCAGCGCGGAGACGATCGGCAGCACCGGGGAGAACGGCACCTTGAACGGCCGGTCCAGATCCGGCCGCTTGCGGCGCAGGATCGGCACCGCGATCGAGACGATCACGAACGCGCAGAGCGCGCCGATGCTGACCAGGTCGGCCAGGGCCGACAGCGGCAGGAAGCCGGCGAGCAGCGCCACCACCACGATCATGACCGCGGAGATCCGGTACGGGGTGCCCCAGCGCGGGTGCACCTTGGCGATCGAGGGCGGGATCAGCCCGTCCCGGGCGATGGCGAAGCCGATCCGGCCCATGGCCACCAGGTCGACCAGGATCACGCTGGTCAGGCCGGCGATGGCGGCGATGGAGACCAGCACCCCGGCCCAGCCCGCGCCGGCCGCCTTGAACGCCGACGCGATCGGGGCGCCCCGGTCGATCTCGGTGTACGGCACCATGCCGACCACGACCAGCGAGACGCCGATGTACAGCACGGTGGAGATCAGCAGCGTGCCGAGCAGGCCGAGGGTGAGGTCCCGGCGGGGCCGCCGGGTCTCCTCGCCGAGGTTGGCCACCGCCTCGAAGCCGGTGTACGCGAAGAAGACCACCGCGGCGGCGCTGAGCACGCCGACGAAGCCGAACACCGAGGGCTCCAGCCCGAAGAGGGCCTGGGTGACCGGCTGCTTGATGCCGTCGTCGCCGGCGCCGGCGGGCTCCGCGGGCGGGATGAACGGGGTGAGGTTGGCGGCCTTCACGAAGAACAGGCCGGCGACCACGATGAAGACGCAGATGGCGACCTTGACCAGCACCAGCAGGTTGGTCACCTTGGCGGACTCGCGGATGCCGACGATGGCCACGATGCCGAGCAGCAGCACGACGCCGATCGCGCCGACGTTGACGATGCTGCCCTCCTCGCCGAACCAGGCGGTGGGCAGCCCGAAGAGTTCGGCGAGATAGCCGGACCAGCCCCGGGCCACCACCGCCGCCCCGAGCGCGAACTCCAGCAGCAGGTCCCAGCCGATGATCCAGGCGACGATCTCGCCCATGGTCGCGTACGCGTAGGTGTAGGCACTTCCGGCCGTCGGCACGCTGGAGGCCAGCTCGGCGTAGCAGAGCGCGGCGAGCAGGGCGACCACGCCGGCGATGGCGAAGGAGATCACCACGCCCGGCCCGGCGCTGTCCCGCGCCTCGATGCCGGTGAGCGTGAAGATGCCGGTGCCGATCACGATGCCGATGCCGAAGCCGGTGAGGTCACGGGCGCCGAGGTGGCGCTTAAGTCCCAGCTTGCCGTCGCTGCCGTCGGCCTCGCCCTGGGCTATCACGTCCTTGATCGGTTTGGTCCGCAGCACGGACACCGCGTTCACCCCTCCCACCGTCCGACCACCCCCGTGGCGGCCGGTGACCGGCGATGCTACCGAGCACGGACCCTCGTCAATCACCACTTCTCGCGCCAATCGGGCCATGACCGGGCGTGTGGAGCCGGTCACGGTCGGCGGTGTGATCCGCGCCGCTCCGGACGCCGGTCACCGGTATCCGGACATCCGAGGTCAGACCCTTGCGCGAAGCCCATCCGGTGTGAAAATTTCCTACCAGCGGTAGATAGCCGCTGGCGAATCTTGCCACGCGAAGCCGCACACCCGGGAGCCCGACGAAGGGACACACCGCATGAAGGCAACTCGGCTCAGAGCCGCCGGGCTCGCCGCAGCACTGCTCGGCGCGCTCGTCGCCGCCACCCCCGCGAGCGCCGCGGAGACCGACTCGGCGACCACCCCCACCACGACCACCTGCACCCCCGACCCGGCCACCCCGAAGCGCCAGTTCCGGGCCATGTGGATCGCGTCGGTGACGAACATCGACTGGCCCAGCAAGGCCTCGCAGACCGCGCCCGACCAGGTCGCCAAGCAGAAGGCGGAGTACCTGGGCTGGCTCGACCTGGCGCAGAAGCTGAACCACAACGCCGTGGTGGTCCAGATCCGCCCGACCGCGGACGCGTTCTGGCCGTCGCCGTACGAGCCGTGGTCGGAGTACCTGACCGGGGTTCGCGGCCAGGACCCCGGCTGGGACCCGCTGGCCTTCCTCGTCGAGGAGCCGCACAAGCGCAACCTGGAGTTCCACGCCTGGTTCAACCCGTACCGGATCTCCATGCCGGCCCCGGGCGGCGCCGGCGCGGACATCTCGAAGCTCGCCCCGAACCACCCGGCCCGGCAGCACCCGGACTGGACCTTCGCGTACCCGCCCGCCGGCGTCGCCGGCAGCCGGCTCTACTACAACCCCGGCATCCCCGAGGTCCGCGAGTTCGTCCAGACCGCGATGATGGACGCGGTCGACCGGTACGACATCGACGGCGTGCACTTCGACGACTACTTCTACCCGTACCCGAGCGGCACCCACCAGGTGCCCGACGACGCCACCTTCGCGGCGTACAACCGCGGGTTCACCAACAAGGCCGACTGGCGGCGGGACAACATCAACCTGCTGATCCAGGAGATGAACGCCAAAATCAAGGCGGCCAAGTCGTGGGTGAAGTTCGGGGTCAGCCCGTTCGGCATCTGGCGCAACAAGTCCGTCGACCCGCTCGGCTCGGACACCACCGGCAGCCAGTCCTACGACATCATCTCCGCCGACACCCGCACCTGGGTGAAGCAGGAGTGGATCGACTACGTCGTCCCGCAGCTCTACTGGTACATCGGCCAGTACCCGGCGGCCGACTACGCGCGACTGGTGCCGTGGTGGGCCGAGACGGTGCGCGGGACCCGGGTGCAGCTCTACATCGGACAGGCCGACTACAAGAGCGGTGAGCCGGTCTACGGGCCGTTCTGGCAGAACCCGCGGGAGCTGTCCGACCACCTGACGCTCAACCGGTCGTACCCGGAGGTGCTCGGCAACGTGCACTTCTCGGCCGTGCAGGTGAGGGCCAACCGGCTCGGTGCCACCGACATCTACGCCGCCGAGCACTACTCGCGTCCGGCACTGGTCCCGGCCATGCCGCACCTGCCGTCCAAGCCGCTGCTCCTCCCGGTGGTCACCGGGTCGCAGCGACAGGACGACGGGGTGCGGCTGAGCTGGCGGCAGCCGGCCGATGGCAAGGGCCCCTTCGGCACCGCGACGTCGTACGCGATCTACCGGTTCAACGGGACCGATCTGGCCGACGGCTGCGACTTCGCCGACGCGTCACACCTGGTCGACACGGTCCGGGCCACGCCCGAGGAGGTGCAGTCCTGGGTGGACCCCACCGCCGAGGCGGGCCAGCGGTACACGTACTACGTGACCGCGCTCGACCGGCTGTGGAACGAGAGCCGGGTCAGCCCGCCGCACTTCGTGCGCTGACGACCGACGGATGCCCCGGACGCCCCCGCGCCCGGGGCATTCGTCTGTTTCGGCGCAGGTCATCAATAGTCGGCGTCGGATGGAGATTCACGTACGCCGATTGATCGACACTGATCGGCATCCGGTGACCCGCCGGTAACCGCCCGTACCGCTCACCCCCGCGGAGGTAACCGTGCCCAGACGCCTCGCCACCCTACTCACCGCCGGCACGTTCGCGCTGCTCATGGCGCTCGGTGTCGCCTCGCCCGCGTCCGCCGCGGTGAGCACCGCGCAGAAGCTCAGCGTGCTCTCCAGCTGGACGCAGACCAGTGCCACCAGCTACAACGCCTGGAACGCCGGCCGCCTGAACAAGGCCGCCTGGTCGGAGTACGCCTTCGACTGGTCGACCGACTACTGCTCGTCGAGCCCGGACAACCCGCTCGGGTTCAGCTTCAGCCTCTCCTGCTACCGGCACGACTTCGGCTACCGCAACTACAAGGCGATGGGCCAGTTCTCCGCCAACAAGTCCCGGCTGGACAGCGCCTTCTACGCCGACCTGAAGCGGGTCTGCGCCACCTACAACATCGTCGTCCGGCCGGCCTGCTACAGCCTGGCCTGGACCTACTACGAGGCGGTCAGCATCTTCGGCTCCGTGGCCGCCGTCCAGCAGTCCGACATCGACCGGGCCGCCCGGATGAAGGCCGACGCCGAGCGCCGCGCCGCCCTCCGCGGCTGACCCGCACGCCCCGCCGACCGGGAGGTTCGCGTCGCCGGATCCTGACGCGAGCCTCCCGCCGTCGCCGTCGCCGTCGCAGTCCTGCCGCGCAGGTCGGTGCCGGTGGTCGACGCGGGCGCGCCGGCGTCAGGCGCGTTCGCGGTGGTCGACCTCGCGGGAGGCCGGGCCGGACTGGCGCAGTGCGGCGGCGCCGAAGCGCACCGAGTCGGCCGCGAGGTCGGGGTGCTCCGCCGCCAGGGCCAGCGTCGCCGCCTCCTCCAGCCCCAGCTCGCCGCCCTCGCCGTACGCGGCGTCGAAGGCCGCGTCGCCGAGCGTCCGGCGCAGCTCCGCCTGCTGCTCCAGCCAGTAGCTGCCGTAGATGCCGGGGGTCGCACGCAGCTGCGCCCGGGTCGCCTGGGCCGCGCCGAAGAGCCGCGCGGCGGTCAGCGGGTCATCGCCGGCCGCGCAGCGGACCGCCACCGCGTTCACCGTGTCACAGGCCCGCCCGTGGTAGCCGTGGCTCATCCGGGACCGCAGCGCCACCAGCAGGTGCTCGTGCGCGGCGACCAGGTCGCCCCGGGCCAGCGCCACCATGCCGAGCAGCATGTCCACCGAACGGTGACCGCGCTCCACCGGCCGGGCCGCCTCCACCGGGCGGGCCGCGCCGAGCAGCTCCGCCGCCTCGGCCAGCGCGCCCCGGCGCCAGAGCAGCTCGGCCAGGTTGTAGATGGCGAAGAGCGCGTCGCCGGTCACGTCCTGCTCCTGCGCCCAGTCGATGACCTCCCGGCAGACCCGCTCCGCCTCGGCGAACTGTCCCATGTCGATCAGCGGGGCGGCCCGGCCGGCGAGCACCCGGGCGAGCAGGCCGGCGTCGCCGGCCTGCCGTGCCGCCGCCTCCGCCCGCTGGGAGAAGCGCAGCTCCTCGGCGAACTCGCCGTCCGCGCCGGCGTGCAGCGAGTGCAGGTGGTACGCCGCCGCGAGCTCCGCCTCCGGAATCGACTCTCCGGTCTCGGCGATCCGGCCGTACAGCCGGAACAGCCAGAGCCGCCCCTCCCGGGACAACCCGCGCTCCCGCCACCACTGGTCCAGCCCGCCGGCCAGCCGCAGCCCGGCCCGGGCGCTGCCCCCGTTGGCGCACCAGCGCAACGCGGCCCGCAGCTCGCCGGCCAGCGGATCCAGCGCGTAGAGCGAGAGGGTGACCGGTCGCCCGTCCGGGCCGAGGTGGGCCCGCTCCAGCGCGTGCGCGGACCAGGCCACGTGCCGGTCCCGGGCGGTGCGCTCCTCGCCCGCCTCGATCAGCCGGCGGGCCGCGTACGCCCGGATCGGGTCGAGCATCCGGTACGTGCTGCCCGACGCGTGCGGCTCGGCCAGCACCATCGACTTGTCCACCAGCACCGACAGCGGATCGAGCGGGTCGTCGTCGAGCAGCCACTCCACCGTGGTCAGGTCGACCGGGCCGGCGAAGACCGCCATCCAGCGCAGCAACCGGGCCGCGCGCGGGCCGAGCGTCCGGTACGACCAGGTGACCGTCGCCTGCATGGTCAGGTGCCGTTCGATGGCGGAGCGCTGCACCGCCCGGTGCGCCGGCGTGGGCGGGGTGCCACCGGCCGCCGCGGCCGCCAGGTCCACGGTGTCCTGCTGGTTGCCGGTCCAACCCTTGTCGGCGGGCGGCTCCGGGTCGGCGCGCCCGGCGTCGAGGGTGCCCAGCACGTCGTCCAGGCGGGCGGCGAGCTGGCCGGCGGAGAGCACCCGCAGCCGGGCGGCGGCCAGCTCGATGGCCAGCGGCAGCCCGTCCAGCCGTTGCACCACCCGGCGCAGGTCGGCGACCTCCGCGCAGTCCGGCAGCCGGCCGCCCCGGGCCGCCGCCATCCGGTCCAGCAGCAGCGCGACCGCGTCGCTCTCCCGACCCGGCTGCGGGTCCACCGAGAGCGGTGGGATCCGCCAGACCACCTCGCCGGGCAGGCCGAGGGACTCCCGGCTGGTGGCCAGCACCCGTACCCCGCCCCCGCCGGTGAGCAGGCGGGAGGCCACCTCGGCGCAGGCCGCCGGCTGCACGTCGCAGGTGTCCAGGACGATCAGCATCCGGCGGGCGGCGGCGTACTCGACCAGGGTGTCCAGGATCGGGCGACCCGGCTCGGGACGCAGCCCGAGCACCGCGGCCACCGCGAACGCCACCAGCCCCGGGTCGGTGACCGTGGCGATGTCGACGAACCAGACCCCGTCCGGGTACGCCTCGACCATCCCGGAGGCCAGCTCCACCGCCAGCCGGGTCTTGCCCCCGCCGCCCGCGCCGAGCACGGTGACCAGCCGGTGCAGCCGGACCAGCAGGTCCAGCTCGACCCGTTCGACCTCGCGGCCGACGAAGGAGGTGACCTGGGTGGGCAGGTTGTGCGCCACCGCGTCGGCGGTACGCGGCCGCGGGAACTGCCGCTCCAGGCCGGGTGCGACGAGCTGGAAGAGCCGTTCCCGGTCGTCGAAGCCGCGCAACCGGTGCAGCCCGAGGTCGAGCAGGGACGCGCCGGCCGGCAACGGCTCGGCGTGCCGGGCGGTCGAGGCCGAGCAGAGCACCTGCCCGCCGTGGGCCGCGGCGGCCACCCGGGCGGCCCGGTGCACCTCGGGGCTGGCGTACTCGCCGTCGCGCGGCTCCGCGTAGCCGGTGTGCAGCCCCATCCGGACCCGGGGGGTGGCGTCCGGGTGCGGCCAGTCGTGGGTGGACAGTGCCCGCTGGGCGGTCAGGCAGGCGGTCAGCGCTGCCGAGGCGTCCGGGAAGGCGAGGAAGAACGAGTCACCCTCGGTCAGCAGCTCCGCGCCGTCGGTCCCGGCCAGGGTGTCGCGGAGCAGCCGACGGTGCTCCCGCAGCACCGGGCGGTATTCCGGACCGAGCAGCTGGGCCAGCCGGGTCGAACCCTCAATGTCGGTGAACACGAAGGTCACCCAGCCGCTCGGGAGGTGGATCCGTGGCGACATGCGTGGAACCTCCGCCCCTGACGTGGGGCTCATGCTGCCCTATGGTCGGGCCGTCACGCAACGTGAGAACGGCCGGGCGGCGTCCGGCCCAAGGTGCCACTGGACCCGATCCCCGGCAAGGTCGACGTCCTCCGCCGGGCCCGCCGCGACGTGGTCAGCAGCCGCAGCCACCGCCGCAGCAGCCGCCCGCGGCAGCCGCCGGGGCGCCGCCCACCGGGCCCGCGCCGCCACGGCCGGTGACCGCGACGGCGGAGAGGAGCTTGACCGTGTCGGCGTGCCCCTGCGGGCAGGACGCCGGCTCACCCGCCTCGGCCATCGGGCGGTTGACCTCGAAGGTGTCGCCGCAGGCGCGGCAGCGGAACTCGTAGCGGGGCATGCTGCCAGGGTACGGCCGGACCTGACGTCGGTAGGGACATGGGTGATACTCGACGCGTGGCGAGTGGCGAGGACAGATCGACGGTGCGGCCCCTGCGACCGGCGACACCGCCCGACGGCCCGCTGGCCAGCACCGGCGCGGCGCCGGAGCCGACGTCGGTCCCCCGGCCCCGCCGCGCGGTCCCGGACGCGCCGCCCCCGGCCGGGGACGCCGGGCAGCCGATGGCCGACTCCGGGAAGTCGGCAGCCGAAGGTGCCGGAGAGCCGGCCGCCGGCACCGAGCCCACCCCCACCGCCAACCCGACCGCGACCGACCGGACCAGCGACCCCGGAACGGCGAAGTCCGACGCCTCCGGCGAGGCAGGTCCCGCCGACGGTGACACGAAGGGCGACAGCCCCGAGGCCCTGGGGCGACGACGACGGATGCCGTTCGCGCACGCCGTGCCGCTCTCCCCTCCCCGGCAGGCGGTCCTCGGCGCGGCCCGGGCCACCCGGGCCTGGTCCCGGCGCCCCAGCGGGCGGCTGACCGTACCCGGGGTGTTCCTGATCGGGCTGGTCGCGGCGACCGCGGCGGTGGGCGCGGTGGTGGTGCCGGCGGCCGTCCGGACGCCGAGCCCGGTCGCGGTGGACGCCACCGCGAGCACCGGCATCGGCGCCCCCTCGGGCGACCCGACGGCGGCGCCCGCGGTGCCCGGAGCGCCGGTGGTGCCCGGGGCCACCGGACTGCCCGGCCTGCTGCCCGGCGGGGTGGCGCCGACCGGGCCGGCCGCCGCGCCCGCCACCGGGCGCCCCGCCGACGCCCTCGCCGGCTGGGCCCGGGCCACCGGCGCCGAGGTGGGCGTCTCGCCGGTGGCCATGCAGGCGTACGGCTACGCCGAGCTGGTGCTCGCCCAGACCAACCGAAGCTGCCAGCTGAGCTGGACCACCCTCGCCGCGATCGGGTACGTCGAGTCCCGGCACGGGCAGGCCAACGGCGCCACCCTCCACCCGGACGGTCGGGCCGAGCCGGAGATCATCGGCGACCCGCTCGACGGCCAGGGCGGCCGCTCCCGGATCACCGACACCGACCGCGGGCTCTTCGACCGGGACACCGTCTACGACCGGGCGATCGGGCCGATGCAGTTCATCCCGACCACCTGGCAGCAGATCGGCGCGGACGCCGACAACGACGGCCGGAAGGACCCGCACGACCTGGACGACGCGGCGCTCGCCGCCGGCCGGTACCTCTGCGCGGGCGGCCGGAACATGACCATCGCCGGCGACTGGTGGGGGGCCATCCTCTCCTACAACGACGTGCGCCGGTACGCCCAGGACGTCTTCGACACCGCCAACCGCTACGGTCAGGCCAGCCGCACGTGATGTGATCGTCCGCGTACTTTAACGGACCGGACACTTCCCCCGGGCAGCCATTGACGGCAAGCTAGACGGGTGATGGTGCGCGAGTGGGATCCCCGGACCGCGTCGTCCGACGAGATCGCGTCGCTGCTGGACACGCTGAACGCGGTCCTGGCGGCGGATCTCCCGCAGGACCCGCCCTGGCGGGAGAGTTCCCTGCGGGAATACCTCTGCGAAGTGATGCCGGGCGAGCGGCGGATCTCCTGGGTGGCCCAGGACGGGTCGGCCGCTGAGCCCGGCCGGATCCTCGGCCAGGTGCACGTGCTGCTGCTCGGGGACATCGGCGTGCTGGAGGTGCTGGTGCACCCCTCGGCGCGGCGCACCGGCCTGGGCCGCGACCTGGTCCTGCTGGCCGCCCGCCGGGTCTACCAGGAGGGCTTCCGGTCGATCGGCGTCGAGGTGGTCGGCGACACCCCGGCGGTCGGCTTCTACGAGTCGCTCGGCTTCACCAGGGAATACGTCGAGACCCGCAGCGTGCTCGACCTCGGCGCGGTGGACTGGCCGGCGCTGGCCGAGATGGCCACCGGCGTCGGCGCCGGCTACCACCTGGAGTTCTGCCCGGGCGGCCCGCCGGACGACGTGATCGAGGCGTACGCGCGGGCCAAGGCCGAGGTGCGCGACGTCGACGACGGCGAGCTGCGCCCCAGCTCGTACGACCCGCAGCGGCTGCGCGACAGCCTGGACACGCTGCACCGGCGGGGCATGAAGCCCTACATCGTGCTGGCCATCCACGAGCAGACCGGGGAGGTGGCCGGGCTGACCGAGGTGGTGGTGCCGGCCCAGCACCCGACCCGGGCCGACCAGTACGACACGATCGTGGCGCAGAGCCACCGGGGCTACGGCATCGACCGGGCGATCAAGGCCCGGATGCTGCTGGAACTGCGCTCGGCCGAGCCGGAGCTGGCCGAGGTGCAGACCTGGAACGCCCAGGCGAACGAGGCGATGCTCAAGGTGAACGCCGAGCTGGGCTACCGCCCCGACCGGGACTGGTGCGAATACAGCGTGGACGTGGCCGAGCTGGTGCACCGGGTCGACTCTTCCCGCTGACCGGTCGTTCACCACACGGCCCCCACGGGGGATGGACGGCGGACTGCATCGACGCTTAACGTGCGTTAGTTCACGTCCACCCATCGTGGAGGCCTCATGCGCCCGCGCCGCAGATACGCCGCGCTCGCAACCGCCGTCGCCGTCACCATTCCGGTCATCGGCGTCGCACCCGGTGCGGCCATCGCCGCGCCCACCGACCTGTTCATCTCCGAGTACGTCGAGGGGTCGTCGAACAACAAGGCGATCGAGCTGTTCAACGGCACCGGAGCCCCCGTCGACCTGGCGGCCGGCGGCTACCAGCTCCTCCTGTCCTTCAACGGCGGCAGCTCGACGAACACCGTCGCGCTGACCGGCACGGTCGCCGCCGGCGACACCTTCGTGCTGGCCGCCGCCTCGGCCGCGTCGGCGATCCTCGCCCAGGCCGACCAGACCACCGGCGTCAGCCTCTTCAACGGCGACGACGCGATCGTGCTCCGCAAGGGCACCACGGTGCTCGACTCGATCGGGCAGGTCGGCGTCGACCCGGGCACCGAGTGGGGCGTCGGGGTCACCAGCACCGCCGACAACACCCTGCGCCGGCTGCCCTCGGTGACCTCCGGGGACACCGACCCGTCCGACGCGTTCGACCCGGCCGCCCAGTGGGCCGGCTTCCCGACCGACACCTTCGACGGGCTCGGCGCGCACGCCGTCGACGACGGCGGCCCGGTCGACCTGCCCGCCACGGTGGACTGCGGCACGCCGCTGACCACCGCCGCCGGCACCCCGGCCAGCCGTGAGGTGACCGCCACCGACGCCGACGACACCGTCGTGGAACTGGCCGTCACCGCGGTCACCCCCGCGCCGACCGCCGGCTCGATCAGCCGTACGGCGTTCACCCCGGCCGACGCGGCCGGCGGCACCGCCCGGGCCACCGTGACCGCCAGCGCCGACCTGGCCGCCGGCGCGTACACGGTGAAGCTGACCGCCACCGACGCCGAGGGCGGCACCGCCACCTGCACGCTGGCCGTGCAGGTGACCCGGGAGCTGACCGTGGGCGAGGTGCAGGGCCCGACCACGGACGCCGAGTCCGGCCCGGTCGACCGTTCGCCGCTGGCGCCCGCCACCGGCAACGGCACCAGCAGCACCCTGTACGACGTCCGCGGCGTGATCACCCAGCTGTCGCTCTCGCTCACCTCGGCCGGCGCCGAGCAGCGCGGCTTCTGGCTGCAGAGCCGCACGGGCGCCACCGACGGCGATCCGATCAGCTCGGACGGCATCTTCGTGTTCACCGGCTCGTTCACCTCGCTGATCGGCGGCTACGTGCCGACCGTCGGCGACGAGGTGGTGCTCCGGGCCCGGGTCTCCGAGTTCTTCAACGCCACCCAGCTCTCCAGCGCCTCGCTGGTCCGTAAGGTCGCCTCCGGTCTGGACGTCAACAGCGAGGTCGAGGTCGCCGTCGCGGCGCCGCCGGCCGACCTGCTGGACGCGCAGCGCTGGTGGGAGCGGCACGAGGGCGCCCGGCTGCAGGTGCGCGCCGGCAGCGGCGCGGTCAGCGGGCGGGATGTCTTCGCCTCCACTGCCGACGCCGAGACCTGGGTCATCGACCGGGACGATCCGCTGCTGGACCGCGCCGACCCGTACGCCCGCCGGGTGTTCCGGGACACGCACCCGCTGGACAACGACCCGAGCCGGCTCTTCGACGACGGCAACGGCCAGCGCGTCCTGCTGGGCAGCACCGGCATCAAGGGCAGCACCGGTGACAGCGCGGCCATGCTGCCGCCGGCGCACACCTTCGACACGCTGGGCGCGGACGCGTACGGCGCGGTCGGGTACACCTTCTCCAAGTACGGCGTGCAGGTCGAGGCGGCCGAGTTCACCGCCGGGGCCGACCCGTCGAAGAACAACCCGCCGCGGCCGGCCGACCGGTCGCGGGAGGTCGCGGTCGCGACCTACAACGTGGAGAACCTGTACGACTACCGGGACGACCCCTTCGACGGCTGCGACTTCACCGGCAACGCCGGTTGCCCCGGGGTCCGGCCGCCGTTCGACTACGTGCCGGCCAGTGAGGCGGACTACCGGGAGCACCTGACCTCCCTTGCCGACCAGATCGCGACGGACCTGCACGGGCCGGACCTGATCCTGGTGCAGGAGGCCGAGGACCAGGACATCTGCTCGGTCAGCGGCGCCGAGCTGGTCTGCGGCGACACGAACGACGCCGACGGCGCCCCGGACACTCTCCAGGACCTGGCGCTAGCCGTGGCGGCCGCCGGCGGCCCGGCGTACGCGGCCGCGTACGACCGTACCGGCGCGGACGCGCGCGGCATCACCGCGGCGTTCCTCTACCGCACGGACCGGCTGTCGCTGGCCGGGGCGACCGCCGCCGACCCGCTGCTCGGCTCCTCCCCCACCGTGGAGTACCGGTCGGCGGGGCTGGCATCCAACGCGGACGTGCAGAACCCGAAGGCGCTCAACGCGGTGCTGCCGGCCGACACGGACACCTCCACCGGCAAGGACGGCGACAACGTCTTCACCCGGGCGCCCCAGCTGGGCAAGTTCGTGGTGAAGGCCGCGCCGGGCGCGACCGAGCAGTTCACCCTGTACGCGCTGAGCAACCACTACTCGTCCGGGCCGGACAGCCGGGTCGGGCAGCGCACCGAGCAGGCCGCGTACGGGGCGGCGATCGTCACCGCGATCGAGAAGTCGGACCCGGACGCCCGGGTGATCTACGGCGGGGACCTGAACGTCTTCCCCCGCCCGGACGACCCGATCGCCACCGGGGCCGACCCGACCCCGTCGGACCAGCTCGCCCCGCTCTACGAGGCTGGGCTGCGCAACCTGTGGGACGACCTGGTCGCCGACGTGCCGGCGTCCGCCTACTCGTACAGCTTCCAGGGGCAGGCGCAGACGCTGGACAACCTCTTCGTCAACGACGCGCTCCACGACGACCTGGTGCAGGTGCGGGCGGCGCACATCAACGCCGACTGGCCGGCCGAGTTCACCGGGGACGGGTCGCGCGGTTCCAGCGACCACGACCCGCAGGTCGCGCGCTTCCGCGCCCAGCCGTCCCTGCGGATCGGCGACGCGTCGGTGGTCGAGGGGGACAAGGGTGACACCACCCTGACGTTCACCGCGACGGTGTCCCGCCCGCTCTCCCAGCCGAGGACGATCTGCGCCGCCACGGCGGGCCTGACCGCGCAGGCCGGGTCGGACTTCGACTCGTACCTGGGTTGCCGGGTGCTGCCCGCCGGGCAGACCTCGCTGGCGTTCCCGGTGACCGTCCACGGTGACCGGAAGGTCGAGGCGGACGAGAAGATCACCATCGCGGTCGCCGGGGTGGGCCTGCGGATGGTCGACCCGCTGGCCACCGGCACCATCACGAACGACGACTGACCGTCCTGGTGTACGCGACGGCCCGTCGGTCAGGCATCCGCCTGGCCGGCGGGCCGTCACCAGTTGGGGCGCACCCGGGGTGGCGGCGGATCGCCGCGATACTTCGCCACCCGCACCTCCCACTGGCTGCGCCGGCGCATGGCGTCACGGATCGCCCGGTCGCGGTGGAACGTCTCCGGTGGCCGCGCCAGCCCGTAGATGTCGGCCCACCACTCGCCGGGCTCGGGGTCGAGGATGGTGTCCAGGTGGGAGGGGTAGCGCCGCTCCGCGCCGTTGCGGGTGTCGTCGCGGTCCCGCATCGGCTGGAGCACCCGACCGAACTCGTCAACGACCGCCAGCCGGAAGCCGGCGGCCGCGATGATGCGGCGCAGCACCGCGATGCTCGGTGTCAGCGTCCCCGCCTCGATCCTGCCGACGGTGCCGTGGTGGACGCCCGCCCACCGGGCCAGTTCCCGCTGGCTGGCGTCGGCACGGCGACGGACGGCACGGACGATGCCGGCGGCCGGCCACGGCAGGTCGAAAGGCTTGCTCAGGAACGTCGACTCCTCCGCTGAGTCGTCGGTGTGGTTGTCGTGCGCGGGGCACGCAGCTTCCCCGGGCTCCTGGCGCTCGGGCTCCTGGCGCTCGGGCTCCTGGCGCTCGGTCCGCTCGCCCTCGGGGCGCTCACCGCCGCCGACGGGCTGGGCCGGGATCGCATCACTCATGGCGTCACCGTGGTGGCTGGCCCGGTCCGGCGCTACCCCACCCCGCCGTCCTGTGGACAACGTGCGCCCCTGTGGACAGCGCGCGCTCCCTGGGAGCTGCCGACCGGTCGCGCTCCGTCACCGGCACCCCTGACCCGCCGTGGGCAACGCTCAGTAGTCGCCCACGTGGCCTTGTTGGACGCGCATCACGCGCCATCCCAGTAAGAACGCTCTGAACAGGGAGACCCGGATCATCCCCGGCGGATGCCACCGCCCCGTCGTGGACGCTTTGCTCTGCCGCCATCAGAGCGACGGGCGCGGAGCGTGCTCGTCGCGCCGAGGGCGGCAGAGCAAAGCGAAGAGAAGGGGGTGGCGACCGGGCGCGGCGGGTACCGGCAGTAATCGCGTTCGGAAGGGTGCGCGGGCGGCCACGGCAGGCGAATCCAGATTCGTGCGGAGCACGCGCCAGGGCGCCGGGACGCCGGGGCGCCGGGGGCGGAACTCGGTCAGCGCGGCCCGAGGCGGGGGCCTGAGGTGGTCCCGCCCCCGCTCAGTAGCGCTGGCGGAGCAGCTGGGCGGCCTCGACCGCCCAGTAGGT
The DNA here is from genome assembly GCF_049844475.1 of Micromonospora sp. DT47. NCBI lineage: Bacteria > Bacillati > Actinomycetota > Actinomycetes > Micromonosporales > Micromonosporaceae > Micromonospora > Micromonospora sp. DT47. The sequence goes on from NZ_JBNCLC010000008.1 coordinate 103,381, forward strand.
GAGGATGATCTGGGCGCCGGCGCGGCGGATCGAGGTGAGCGTCTCCAGCATCACCCGCTCCCGGTCGATCCAGCCGTTCGCGGCGGCCGCCTCGACCATCGCGTACTCGCCGGAGACCTGGTAGGCGGCGACCGGGACGTCCACCGCGGCCCGGACCGCCGACACCACGTCGAGGTAGGGCAGCGCTGGCTTGACCATCACCATGTCGGCGCCCTCGGCGATGTCCAGGCCGACCTCGCGCAGCGACTCCCGCAGGTTGGCCGGGTCCTGCTGGTAGGTGCGCCGGTCGCCCTCCAGCGCCGACTCCACGGCGTCACGGAACGGGCCGTAGAAGGCGGAGGCGTACTTTACGGCGTACGCCAGCACGGCGACGTCGGTGTGACCGGCGGCGTCGAGGGCCCGACGGACCACGCCGACCTGGCCGTCCATCATCCCGGACGGCCCGACCACGCCGACCCCGGCGGCGGCCTGGGCCACCGCCATCTCGGCGTACGCGGCGAGGGTGGCGTCGTTGTCCACGCCGCCGTCCGGGGTGAGCAGCCCGCAGTGCCCGTGCGAGGTGAACTCGTCCAGGCAGAGGTCGCTCATCACCACGGTGGCGTCGCCCACCTCGGCGACGACGTCCCGGATCGCGACGTTGAGGATGCCGTTCGGGTCGATGCCGCCGGAGCCGCGGGCGTCCCGCTCGGCCGGCACCCCGAAGAGCATGATGCCGCCGACCCCGGCCTGGACCGCCTCGGCGGCGGCCTTGCGCAGCGAGTCCCGGGAGTGCTGGAGCACCCCCGGGAGCGACGCGATGGCCCGCGGCTCGCTCAGCCCCTCCTTGACGAACATCGGCACGACCAGCTCGGCCGGGTCGACGCGGGTCTCGGAGACCAGCCGCCGCACGGCCGCGTTACGACGCAGCCGGCGGGGCCGGATCTCGGGGTACGGCATGGGGGCCTCCTGTACGACTACCGGAACCTCAGGGCGGTCGGCCCCTGCACCTTCGAGCCGCGGCGCTGCTTGGCCGGCATGGCGGCGAGCTTCTCGCGCAGCTCGACGGCGTAGGCGGCGAGCGCCTCCACCAGGTCGGGCACCGAGGCGTGCTGAGGCTGCACGTCGACCCGCAGGCCGAACTCCGTCGCGGTCTCCGCCGTCTTGGGCCCGATGACGGCAACAACGGTACGCGCGTGCGGCTTCCCGGCGATGCCGACCAGGTTCCGGACGGTGGAGGACGAGGTGAAGAGCACCGCGTCGAACCCGCCCGACTTGATCGCGTCCCGGATCTCGGCGGCCGGCGGGGCGGCCCGGACGGTCCGGTACGCGGTCACGTCGTCGACCTCCCAGCCGCGCTCGGTGAGCCCGGCGGCGAGCGTCTCGGTGGCGATGTCGGCGCGCGGCAGCAGCACCCGGCCCACCGGGTCGAGGATCTCGTCGTGCGGCGAGAACTCGGCCAGCAGCCCCTCGGAGGACTGCTCGCCCGACGGGACCAGCTCCGGCTGGATGCCGAAGGCGCGCACCGCGTCGGCGGTGGCCTCGCCGATGCAGGCGATCTTGACGCCGCCGAAGTGGCGGGCGTCCAGGCCGTGCTCGGCGAACTTCTCCCAGACCGCGCGGACGGCGTTGACCGAGGTGAAGATCACCCAGGCGTACCGGCCGTCGACCAGGCCCTTGACCGCCCGCTCCATCTGGGCCGGGGTACGCGGCGGCTCGACCGCGATGGTCGGCACCTCGCACGGGATCGCCCCGTACGCGCGCAGCCGGGCGCTCATCGCGCCGGCCTGCTCCTTGGTCCGGGGCACCAGCACCTTCCAGCCGTACAGCGGCCGGTTCTCCCACCAGCTCAGCTTGTCCCGCTGGCCGACGCCCACGCCGACGGTGAGCACCACCCGACCGGTGAAGCCGAGCGCCGCCGCGACGAACGAGTCGACGGTCGACGTGGTGGTGTACTGCGTCTCGCCGGTGCCGTCGCCGGTCACCCCGACGCCGGTGGTGCCGTCCACGCCGGCGGCCAGCAGGCCGTCCCGGATGGCGGCCAGGTCGCCGGCGTCCACGGCGAGGGCCAGCGAGCCCCGGCCGACGGCCGCGGCCAACGCGTCGAAGTCCAGCGTGCTGACGTCCTCGACGTCGGCGGAGGTGCGTACGCCGGGCAGTGGCACACCGGCGTAGGTGGCGACGCCCTCGGCCTGGCCGACGCCCGGTACGACCTCGAAGTGCGCCGCGGTACGCGCGACCGCCTGCACCTCCTTGACCACCGAGTCGTGGCCGAACGGGTCACCGGCGACCAGGTGCACCGCGTTCAGCCCGGAGCGGGCCGCGGAGATGAGCACCTTGGCCACGTCACCCGGCACGCCCTCGGCGGGGGTGAACTGGGCGTCCTCCTTGGCCTGGGCACGGACGGCGTCGAGCAGCGACTCGGGGAGTCCCCGGTCGTACACCACCTGGTCGGCGTCGACCAGGGCGTCGTGCGCCCGGCGGGTCAGCAGGCCCGGGTCGCCGGGGCCGGCCCCGACGAACGCGATGCGGCCTACGGGCTTACGGGTGCGGGTCATCCTGTGCTCCCAAATTGCTGGGTCCCCGGGCCGGTGCTTCCTTCGAGGCCGAGGATCGAGTCGGCGCCGAGTTCGAGGAGTTCGGCGGCGAGTGCCTTGCCGATCTCCGCCGCGTCGGCGGGCGTACCGGTGCGGGACAGCCGGAGGTCTCGGGAACCGTCCGGGCTGATCACCGCCCCGCGCAGGTAGATCTCCTCACCGGCGTCGCCTTCGGCGAGTTCGGCGTAGGCGGCGACCGGAGCGGAGCACCCGGCCTCCAGGGTGGCCAACAGCGCCCGTTCCGCGGTGACCGCGGCCCGGGACGGTGCGTGGTCGAGCATGGCGAGCAGCTCGACCAGTTCCGGGTCGTCGGCCCGGCACTCCACTGCCAGGGCGCCCTGGGCGGGCGCGGGCAGCATCAGCATCGGGTCGAGCGTCTCGGTGATCTCGTCGGTGCGCCCCAGCCGGGCCAGGCCGGCCCGGGCCAGGACGACCGCGTCGAGATCGGCGTCCGGGCCGAGCACCCGCCGCAGGCGGGTGTCCACGTTGCCCCGGATCGGGGTGACCTCCAGCTGCAGCCCGAGGGCGTGCAGCTGGGCGATGCGGCGCAGCGCGCCGGTGCCCACCAGGGCGCCCGGCGGCAGCTCGGCGAGGGTGCGACCACCCTTCGCGACCAGCGCGTCACGCGGGTCCTGACGGGGCGGCACCGCCGCGATGTGCAGCCCGGCCGCCGCGGCGGTGGGCAGGTCCTTGTAGGAGTGCACCGCGAAGTCGACGGTGCCCGCGGTCAGCGCGTCGCGCAGCGCGGTGACGAAGACGCCGACGCCGAGCCGGTGCACCGGGGCGGCCGAACGGTCACCGGCGGTGACCACCTCGACCAGCTCGACCTCGCGGCCGGTCGCCGCGGTCAGCGCCTCGGCGATCTGCCCGGACTGGGCCATCGCCAGGACGCTGCCCCGGGTCCCCAGGCGCAGGGGGGTGCTCATCGCTCACCTCCGGTGGGCGGGAGGTCGGCGACGCCGAACGAGGACGGCACGTCGGCGGCGTCGAAGGACGGCCGGCCGTCGGCGGTCTCGACGACGTCGGGGACGGTGTCGACCGGGGAGGTCTGTGGCACCTCGAGGTCGAACAGCTCGCGCAGCAGCGCCGCGTACTGGTCGCCGCCGGGCTCGGCGGCGAGCTGGCGGACCCGCACGGTCGGCTGGTGCAGCAGCCGCTGCACCACCCGGTGCACGGTCCGGGCGACCTCGGCGCGCTGGTCGTCGCTGAAGTCCGAACGGCGCTGGGCGAGCCGGCGCAGCTCGGCGGTGACCACGTCGTCGGCGCGGCCGCGCAGCGCGGCCACGGTGGGTGCCACGTCGGCGCCGCGCAGCCAGCTCAGGAACGCCTCGACCTCGGTCGTGACGATCCGCGTCACCTCGGCGGCGTCGGCGGCGGCCGGACCGTCGGCGATCAGCGCGGCCATCCGGTCGATGTCGATCACCTCGACGCCGGGCAGCCCGGCCACCCCGGGCTCGACGTCGCGCGGCACGGCGAGGTCGAGCAGGACCAGCGGGCCCCGGTCGGCGTCCCGGGCGGCGAGCGCCCGGGTCACCACGTCGAGGGTCAGGACCGGCTCGGTGGCCGCGGTGGCGGCCACTACGATGTCCACTGTCGAGAGCGCGTCGACGAGCTCGGCCATCGGGACGGCGCTCGCCCCGTACGACTCGGCCAGGCGTACCGCCCGGTCGGCCCCGCGGTTGGTCACGGTGAGCGGCCCGGCGCCCAGCCGGGAGAGCGTCGCCACGCCCAGCGCGCCCATCGCCCCCGCCCCGACCACCATGGCCGGCCGGCCGGCGAGGTCGCCGTCGAAGTGGCCGGCGGCCAGGCCCAGCGCCGCGGTCACCACGCTCTGCCCGGCGCGGTCGATGTTGGTCTCGGCGTGCGCCCGCTTGCCGACCCGCAGCGCCTGCTGCATCAGCTCGTGCAGCAGCCGCCCGGCGGTGTCGGCCCCGCTCGCCCAGTGGTACGCGTCACGGAGCTGGCCGAGGATCTGCGCCTCGCCGACCACCATCGAGTCCAGCCCGGCGGCGACCCGGAAGACGTGCTCCACGGCGGCCGAGTCGTAATGCACGTAGAGGTGGCTGGCGAGCGCGGCCGGCGGGGAGCCGGCCTGCTCGGCGAGGACCGCGCAGATGTCGCCGAGCCCGCCGTGGAAGCCGGACACGGCGGCGTATACCTCCACCCGGTTACAGGTGGAGACCAGCACCGCCTCGGCCACGTACGGCTGGGCGACCAGCCGGTCCAGGGTGCGGGTGAGTTCGGCGGGGGCGACCGCCAGCTGCTCCAGGGTGGCGACCGGAGCGGTGCGGTAGGACGCGCCGACGACGAGCAGTTTCACGTGCCGATCGCCTCCTGGGTGTCGGTGGCCGCGAGCCCGCCGGGCAGGGCGGTGAGGGCGGACCCGCCGGTGGTCGCGGGGAGCGCGGTCAACGATGCCTTGCGGTGCTCGTGGAAGGACAGAATCTGAAGCTCGATGGCGAGATCGACCTTCCGGACGTCGACCCCCACCGGCACCGAGAGTACGCACGGCGCGAAGTTGAGGATGCTCGTCACGCCGACCGACACCAGCTGGTCGGCGACCGGCTGGGCGGCCCGGGCGGGGGTGGCGATCACGCCGATCGAGATCGACTCCTCGGCGGCGACCCGGGGCAGCTCGTCGACGTGCCGGACGACCAGGCCGTTGATCACCTCGCCGACCCGGGACGGGTCCGCGTCGAAGAGCGCGGCGATCCGGAAGCCGCGGCTGACGAAGCCGTCGTAACCGGCCAGGGCGTGACCGAGATTACCCACGCCGACCAGGGCGACCGCCCGGCGCTGGGTGAGCCCGAGCACGTACTCGATCTGGTCGATCAGCAGCGCGACGTCGTAGCCGACGCCCCGGGTGCCGTACGAGCCGAGGTGGGAGAGGTCCTTGCGGAGCTTGGCCGAGTTCACCCCGGCGGCGCCGGCCAGCTCCTCGCTGGAGACCGTCTCGTGACCGGTTTCGGCGAGATTGTGCAGGGCACGAAGGTACTCCGGGAGCCGCGCGATGGTCGCCTCCGGCAGATCCGGGAGCGCCGGTACGGCACCGGCGCGGCCGGCCGCTCCAGGGTGACGGTGCTGACTCATGAGACTCCGTGCGTTGCGATCCTCGACCTGCTCCGATGGCCGGCCGTTTCGGGACCCCCGCTGGCGACCGGAATTGCCGGTCGTGCTAGCAGGGCGCGTCGGAACTACAGAGTAGGCGCTTGTGAAGACGTGCACAAATCGCGATCTTGCCGACTCGCGACGCCTCTCCACCAGCTCCCCCATTCCGCAAGATCGATCCGGCGGCCTCCGCCGGCGCCGCCTGGCGATTATTGCTCAATCCCGACTTCTCTGACCAATCGCGCGGGCATCGTCGCGCCGTGTCACATCCCTCCCCCTCGCCGGGGCGGGGTAGGGACAGCCCTACCGCGGAGAGGGCGGCCTGCCGGATGGGCCCGGGCCGCCGGATTTCCTAGCCTCGAACCATGACCGCCGCAACCCTCGCCGAGCCGGCCGCGCCGTCCCCGGGCCTCCCCCGTCAGCTCCTGCGCGACTCCACGTACGTGCTGCTCGGTTTCCCGCTGGCGCTCGCCGGCTTCGTCGTCCTGATCGTCGGCACCGCGCTGAGCGCCGGGCTGCTGGTCACGGTGATCGGCCTGCCGGTCCTGGCCGTCACCCTGTACGCCGCCCGGGGGCTGGCCGACATCCAGCGGCTGCGCCTGCCCGCGGTGCTGCGCCAGCCCCGGGTCCGCCCCGCCTACCGGGTGCCGGAGCCGGGGGCCGGCGCCTGGCGGCGGACCTTTACCCCGATGCGGGACGCGCAGTCGTGGCTCGACCTGACGCACGGCATCCTCGCGCTGGTCGTGGCCGTCCTCACCTTCGTGGTGATCGTGACCTGGTGGGCGGGCGCGGTCACCGGCGTCCTCTACTTCGCCTACGACTAGGCCCTGCCGTACGGCCCGGACAACGTCCACCTCAGCCAGCTCCTCGGCATGGGCGACTCGGCCACCGCGCGGATCGTCCTGAACACCGCGATCGGGCTGTTCTTCCTGCTCACCCTGCCGCTCGTGGCGCGCGGCTGCGCCCTGCTCCAGGGGGGCTTCGCCCGGGTGATGCTCACCGGGGTGGCCGAGATGCGCAACCGGATCACCACCCTGGAGGACCAGAAGCGGGCGGCGGTCTCGGCGGAGGCGTCCGCGCTGCGCCGGCTGGAGCGGGACATCCACGACGGCCCGCAGCAGCGGCTGGTCCGGCTGGCGATGGACCTCAGCCGGGCCCGCGCGCAGCTCGACGCCGACCCGGAGGCGGCCGGCCGGACCCTGGACGAGGCGGTGGCCCAGACCCGGGACACCCTGGCCGAGCTGCGGGCGCTCTCCCGGGGCATCGCCCCGCCGATCCTGGTCGACCGGGGGCTGCCGAGCGCGCTGGCCGCGCTCGCCGGGCGCGGGCTCGTCCCGATCGAGCTGACCGTCGACGAGCGGCTCGGCACGCCGGAGGGCCGGATCGACCCGATGGTGGAGAGCACCGCCTACTTCGTGGTCGCCGAGGCGCTGACCAACGTGGCCAAGCACAGCGGGGCGACCTGGTGCCGGGTCACGGTCACCCGGGCCGGCGACCGCCTGACGATCGGCGTGGCCGACGACGGCCGGGGCGGCGCCCACCTGGCCAAGGGCCACGGGCTCGCCGGCATCGCCGACCGGGTACGCGCCGCCGGCGGCATCCTCGACGTGATCAGCCCCGCCGGCGGCCCGACCGAGCTCCGGACCGGGCTCCCGCTCTGACCGGACGCCCGCCGGGCGTCCCCCGGCGCGACCGGCATGGCGCACGCCCCCGGGCGCGACCGGCACGGCGGACGCCCACCGGTGCGACCCGGCATGGCGGACGCCCACCGGGCGTGGCGGGCGCCGGCGGGCGGGACAGCGCACCGCCCGACGTGGTAGACACCGGCACCATGCGGGTGCTGATCGCCGACGACGCCGTCCTGCTCCGGGAGGGCCTGGTCCGGCTGCTGACCGAGCAGGGGCACGAGGTGGTGGCCGCCGTCGGCGACGGGGAGGCGATGGTGGCCGGTGTGGTGGCACACCGGCCGGACGTGTCGGTCGTCGACGTACGCATGCCGCCGTCGCACACCGACGAGGGGCTGCGCGCGGCGGTGCGGGCCCGCCAGCTCGTCCCGCGCACGCCGATCCTGGTGCTCTCCCAGTACGTCGAGGTGGCGTACGCCGACGACCTGCTCGCCACCACCGGCGGGGCGGGCGGCGGCGGAATCGGCTACCTGCTCAAGGACCGGGTGGCCGCGATCGACGAGTTCCTCGACGCGCTGGACCGGGTGGCCGACGGCGGCACCGTGCTCGACCCGGAGGTGGTCGCCCAGCTGCTGGTCCGCCGGCGTCGCGACGACCCGCTGCGCGAGCTGACCCCGCGCGAGCGGGAGGTGCTGGCCCTGATGGCCGAGGGGCGCTCCAACACCGCCATCGCCCGGACCCTGGTGGTCAGCGACGGCGCGGTGGAGAAGCACGTCCGCAACATCTTCACCAAGCTGGACCTGCCGCCCGCCCCCGACCAGCACCGCCGCGTCCTCGCCGTCCTCGCCCAACTCCGCGCCTGACCGTCGCCCAGGGCGCGTCAGGGGAGGGTGGTGGCGAGGGTCACCGCGGCGGTGAGGGTGTCGGCCGTGGGGTGGGCGGTGGCGCGGAGACGGTCGGGGTCGGAGAGGCCGCCGGTGTAGAGGACGCACCGGGCGCCGACGCTCTCCGCGGCGTCGGCGTCGTCGACGGAGTCGCCGATCAGCACCACCTGACGGCCGTCCAGTCCCAGCTCGGCCAGGTGCTTCTCCAGCCACTCCGCCTTGAAGCCCCCGCCGATCGTGGCGCGCAGCCCGTCCACCCGGGCGAAGTGGCCGGTCAGGCCGTAGGTGTGCACCGTAGGCACCAGCTCGTCGTGGAACCACATGGACAGCAGCGACTGGCTGCCCGGCCAGGCCCCGATCGCGACGGTCGCGTCTTCGGCCAGCGCGCAGCTGGTCATCCCGGCCCGGTACGCGTCGTGGAAGATCCGGTCGAGCCGGCCGAACGCCTCGTCGTCGACGGCCCGGCCGAGCATCTCGGCGTAGTAGTCGGCGATCGGCCGGCGGAACCGCACCCGGTGCTCCTCGGTGCTGACCGGCGGCCCGCCGACGCTGGCGAACGCCACGTTGGTGGCCTCGACCACCAGGCTGAGGTCGTTGAGCAGGGTGCCATTCCAGTCCCACACCAGGTGGTGGCGCGCAGGGGTCATCGCAGCACCATAAGGCCCGCTCACAGCTGCGGGGTGGTGAGGTCCCGCAGCAGCCGGTCCTCCTCGACCCGCCAGTAGCCGTGCTCCTTGCCGTCGAGCAGCACCACCGGCAGCCGGTCGCCGTACTCCCGCTCCAGCTCCACGTCGCCGGTCACGTCCTTCTCCACCCACCGGTCGCCGGTGACCGCCACCACCCGGTCCAGCGCCGCCTTGGCGTCCTCGCAGAGGTGACAGCCGGGGCGGGTGATCAGGGCGAGCCGGGCGTCACTGGACATCGGGCACCTCCGTGGTGTTGGCGGCCGGGGCCGACCGCAGCTGGGTCTTGCGTACCTTGCCGATCGCCGAGTACGGCAGCTCGTCGACGAACTCGACCGCGGTCGGGCACTTGAACCGGGCCAGGTTACGCGCGCAGTGGGCGAGCAGCTCCTCGCCGGTGACCGGGCGCCCCGGCGCCGGCACCACGTACGCCCGGACAGTCTCACCCGTACGCGGGTGCGGCACACCGAGGACGGCCGAGCCGGCCACTCCCGGGTGCCCGTCGAGCACCAGCTCGACCTCGTGCGGATAGACGTTGAAGCCGTTGACAAGGATCAGCTCGCCGAGCCGGTCGACCAGGAAGAGGTCACCGTCGTCGTCGGCGTAGCCGACGTCCCCGGTCGGCCACCAGCCGTCGTCGTCCGGCCCGCCCCGGCCGTCCGGCCAGTAGCCGGTGAACAGGTTGGCCCCGCGGGCCACGATCTGCCCCGGGTCGGTCCCCGGCGACGAGTCGGCCAGGTAGGGGTCGTCCGGGTCCTCCTCCGCCGCGGCGACGCCGTCCCGCCACAGGTCGGCGCCGTCCGCCCCGATCAGGCGCAGCTCGACGCCGGGCAGCGGCCGGCCGATCGAACCCGGCTTCGGCTCGCCGCCGACCAGGGTGGAGGTGAGCACCGGGGCGGTCTCGGTCAGGCCGTACCCGACGTGGACCGGATGGCCGGTGACCTCGGTGAAGCGCGCGGCGGTGGCCGGGTCGAGCGGCGCCGCGCCGCAGACCGCGACCCGGACGGCGGCGGTGGCTGCGGCGACCGTTTCGGCGTCCGCGGTGGACCAGGCCAGGAACATCGACGGTACGCCGACCAGCACGCTCACCCGGTGCCGGGCGATCTCGTCGAGCGCGCAGGTCGGCCCGGGGTCGTCGACGAGCACCCCGGTCGCGCCATGGTGGACGACCGCCCCCAGCCCCGAGTTCAGCCCGTACGCGTGGAACAGCGGCAGGGCGAGCAGCACCGTGTCGTCCGGCCCGACCACCGGCGGGGAGATCCGGGCCACCTGGTCGTGGTTGGCGGCCAGCGCCCGGTGCGGGAGCATCGCGCCCTTGGGCCACCCCTCGGTGCCGGAGGTGTAGAGCAGCACGGCGAGGTCCTCGCCGCTGCGGGCCGGCGCCGGGGTGAGCGGACCGTGCTCGGCGGGCAGCTCGGCGGGCAGCTCGGTGTGCACGGCGGTGAGCGCCGGCAGCTCGGCGGCGAACCCGGCGACCCGGTCGCGGACCGCCGCCGTGCAGATCAGTACGCGCGCCCCGGAGTCGGTCAGCACGTGCCGCAGCTCGCGGGCGGTGAGGCCGGGGTTGACCGGGACCGCGACCAGCCCGGCGCGGAGCGCGGCGAGATAGCCGACCACGAAGTCCGGCGAGTTGGGCAGGGCGATCGCCACCCGGGGCGGGTCGCCGCCGGTGGCGCTGGCGGGCGCGGACCGGGCCAGGGCGCCCGCCACAGCGGTCACCCGGGCGTCCAGTTCGGACCAGGTGAGGGTCACCTCCCGCCAGTGCAGCGCGGGGTGGTCCCCCCGGTCGGCGGCCGCGCTGCGGAGCCGGTCGGCGAGGGTGGGCGCGGAGCTGTCGGCGGCATCCTGCACGGTGGCTGAGTCTCGCACAGCACCACCCCGCCGGACCATGCCCGCGCGACCGGCGGGGACACGCCGGGTTCCCGCGCGACACGCCGAACGCGGGCCCATTTCACCACCGACCTGGACTTTCCACTCCGGATCAACCCGGGACGTGAAAGTCAACCGCACACGACGGACAACCGGTCCGCCATCGGTGCGACGTCGGAGGAAATACTTCGGCCCTGTGTAACGGACTTGCCACACGCGGGTGACGTTGGCCCTATCATCACTCGGGTCGGCTCACCCCATTTGCCGTGAGTCGACACCCCTCAGCCCGAGGAGGCCGCCGTGCCTGTGAGCGCATTGGACCAGCACCTCAAGGGGATCTGCCGTACGTCGGCACACCCCCACGTGGCCCTGCCCGCCCGGGGCAGAACCGACGCCGCGGCGACCCTTCGTCGCCCGGCGCGCCCGGCCGCGGAGCGGACCGGGGAGGCGCGGTGACCACCTTCGGTTACGCCGAGCGGCCCGCTGGTCTGACCGGCCCGGCGCCCCGGACCTCGGTCAACGAACGGCCGGAGTCCGGCCGCTCCGACAGCGTCCCGCGCCGGGTCCACCAGCGCCCGCACCACAACGAGGCGCCGACCCGACCGCTCGTGCCGGGCGGCAACGCCGCGCCGGCGGGCCGGGTGGCGTCGCCGTCGCGCCCCACCATGCCGGCGCAGAGCCGACGGGTCGGCGAGCCGGCGCCGGTCACCGACACCGAGACCGCCGTGCTGCCGGCGGTGCCGGCCGGCGACACCGCCGTGCTGCCCGCGGTACCGGCCTCCACCACGCCCGCCACCGGCTTCCCCAGCCGGCCCGACCCGTCCGATCCGGCGACCGAGGTCTGGGCGCTGGTGGAGCGCGCGCAGGCCGGCGAGGCCGAGGCGTTCGGCCTGATCTACGACCGGTACGTCGACACCGTCTTCCGCTTCGTCTACTTCCGGGTCGGCAACCGGCAGCTCGCGGAGGACCTGACCTCCGACACCTTCCTCCGGGCGCTCAAGCGGATCGGCAGCTTCACCTGGCAGGGTCGCGACCTCGGCGCCTGGCTGGTCACCATCGCCCGCAACCTGGTCGCCGACCACTTCAAGTCCGGCCGCTACCGCCTGGAGGTGACCACCGGCGACGTGCTCGACGCCGACCGCGAGGACCGCGGGCCGGAGGGCAGCCCGGAGGCGGCGGTGGTCGAGCACATCACCAACGTCGCCCTGCTCACCGCGGTGAAGCAGCTCAACCCGGAGCAGCAGGAGTGCATCGTGCTCCGCTTCCTGCAGGGCTTCTCGGTGGCCGAGACCGCCCGCGCGATGGGCAAGAACGAGGGCGCCATCAAGGCCCTGCAGTACCGCGCGGTCCGCGCGCTGGCCCGCCTGCTCCCGGACGGTCTCCGGCCCTGACCGACCCCGCCGGCAAGGTCGGCGGCTGCGCCCGGACGCCCGGTGACGGTGATCACTCTTGGTAATTTCGCCTCCGCCGCCCCCGTAACCGGCACCCGGCGCGGACCGTTTCTCCGGGTGCGACCAGTGGTTTCCCGGCATCCTCGGGCCACCCGGTCCGGTCAGCACGGTCGGCCGGCGTGCCGTCCGTCGGCGCCACACTGCCACCGGTCGCTGGGAACCACCGCGGCCGATCGGCCGTGACCAGCGAGAGGGGGTGCCTGCGGTGGACAGCGACCTCTTCTCCCGTAGGCGAGCCGCACGCTTCGCCCAGCTTCTCGACGAGGCGAACGGCGGCCGGCGCCACCACGTCCGGTCCCGGACCGACGACCAGCTCACCGCGCTCGTCGCGGTCGGGCGGCAACTCACCGCCGAACGGCCGGACGTCCAGGTGGACCCCGAGTTCCGTACCGGGCTGCGGGCGATGCTGGTGGCCACGGCGGAACGCGAGAGGGTCGGCGCCGCCAGCGCCGCGGACGGGGCCACCCAGCCCACCGCCGCCGCCTCGCGCAGCCCGCTGCTCGGCGGGGTGACCGCGCGCCGGGCCCGCGCCCGGGGCGCCATCCTGGTCGGCATCGCGGCCGGCGCCGTCGCCCTGTCCGGCATCTCCGCGGCCAGCGAGAACGCGGTCCCGGGTGACGCGCTGTACGGCATGAAGCGCTCGACCGAGCGGGCCCAGCTCGCCCTGGCCAGTTCGGACCTCAGCCGGGGCCAGCTCTTCCTCGACTTCGCCCGCACCCGGCTGGACGAGGCCGCCACGCTCCACGGCGATCTGGCCGGGTTCAGCGCGGTACTGGACGACATGGACGCCGACACACGCCAGGGCGTACGACTGCTGACCACCACCGCGGTCCAGCGCTCGGACCCGGCCGGGTTGGACGCGGTCAACACCTTCGTCACCGGGCAGCGCCAGGCGATCAGCGGGCTGCTCGGCGGCGCCGACCGCGCGGAGCGGGACCGGACCCGACGCTCCCTCACGCTGCTCGACGCGGTCCGCAAGCGCTCGGACGGCCTGCGCGCCGCCATCGCCTGCGACCTGCCCAGCCCGGTCGGCAGCGACGCCCTCGGCCCGGCCCCGGCCAGCTGCCCCGCCGACCGCTGACCCGCGGAGCCGTGTACGCCACAGTTCTCCCGTCGGCCGATCATCCGGTGCCGCACCCCGACTAGGCTCGGGGCTGGAGGCAGCGCCGGCTGGTCGTACGGAGGGAGGTGGCATGGCCCGCACCCGCAAGGTCACGGTCAGCACCGACGTCCACGGGCATACCGCCGGCTGGGCGGACGCGGAGCTGCCGCCCACCCCGGCGGAGCCGGACCCGACCGCGGCGGCCTTCTTCGACGTGGACAACACGATGATGCAGGGCGCCTCGATCTACTGGTTCGCCCGCGGACTCGCCGCCCGGAAGTACTTCACCACCGGTGACCTGGCCCGGTTCGCCTGGCAGCAGGCCCGGTTCCGGCTGCTGGCCACCGAGCACGCCGGCGACATGTCGCAGGCCAAGGAGGCCGCCCTGGCCTTCATCCAGGGCTGGCGGGTGGACGAGGTGGAGTTGCTCGCCCAGGAGATCTTCGACGAGCTGATGGCCCCCCGGATCTGGGCCGGCACCCGGCGCCTCGCCCAGCGTCACCTCGACGCCGGCGAGCGGGTCTGGCTGGTCAGCGCCGCCCCGGTGGAGATCGGCCGGGTGATCGCCACCCGGCTCGGGCTGACCGGTGCGATCGGCACCGTCGCCGAGGTGGTCGACGGCGCGTACACCGGGCGGCTGGTGGGCGACCTGATGCACGGGCCGGCCAAGGCGGAGGCGGTCACCCAGCTCGCCGCGGTCGAGGGGCTGGACCTGTCCCGCTGCGCGGCGTACAGCGACTCGGCCAACGACCTGCCGATGCTCTCCGCGGTCGGCCGGGCGGTGGCGATCAACCCGGACGGCACGCTGCTGCGCCGGGCCCGGGAGCGGGGCTGGGAGGTACGTGACTTCCGCACCGGCCGCCGGGCGGTCAAGATCGCTGTACCGTCGACCGCCGCAGCCGGGCTGCTGGCCGGCGCGGTCAGCGCGGGCTTGGCGCTGCACCGTCGTCGCCGGGTCAGCTGACCGCCTCCGGGCCCGCACCCGGTCGGGCCGCCGGGCGTCCGGGGCGTCTGGTCGACAGGACCGGAGGGCCCTGGTGGACCCCCGTGCCGGCGCGGACGGCGACCGTGGCCACCGCCCGCGCCGCGTCCGGGACCACTCAGACGTCGACGTGGTAGTTGACAGCCCAGTAGCCGGTGTTCGCGGTGAAGTTGGAGGCCTCCACCCCGACCCAGCCGTGGAAGGTGCCGTTGTCGCCGATCACCTGCAGCTGTGGCTTGCGGTGCGAGCCACCGGTGTAGCAGGCGCTGCTGGTCAGGCAGCTGCACCAGTGCTCGTAGAAGTTCCGCCGTCCGGCGCCGGCCAGGTAGTACCGGATCGGCGACGAGGTGGTGCTCCCCCCGCATGCCGAGCAGGCGCTGCTCGGACCGCTCAACTGGCTCAGGCAGTTGGTGCTGCACCGGGAGAAGCCATTGAGGTTCATCCCGCTCGGGCCGGCCCCGCCGGTGGTGCCGCTGTAGCCGGCGTACCGGCCGGAGTACTGGACCAGCGGGATGTCCCCCACCGGGACGTACGCGTTGTTGGAGGCGGCGCTGCCGAAGCCCCAGCCCACGGTGACGCCGTAGTTGGAGCTGACAAATTCGATCTTGGTGAGGTCACTCGCCGCGTCGCTCACCCGCCAGGTCTCCTGGGAACCCTCGCTCCAGGAGATGGTGACGGTGCCGTCGCCCGAGTTGGTGTACGTGCCGGAGAGGGCCTTGTTGCCTGCGCCCGGCTGGAAGCCGGTGACCGTCCGCACCTCGCAGTCGTGATTGGCGCAGCCCGTGGTGCGGATGCCCGTGCCCGAGGCACCGGCGGCTTGGGACCGGTTCCAGTACCAGAAGCCCTCGGTGACGGTGCCGTCGCCGAAGAAGTAGTACATGGCCAGGCGTACCCAGACCGGGCCGCTGGCCTGGGCGCCCGCCGGAGGGATGGCGCCGAGCGCGACCGTGTAGATGCGCCGGCCGCCCGGGTACTCCACCGCCTGCGCCGGGGTCGGCGCGACGAAGGTCGCCATGGTCACCGCGACCAGGACCAGGGCCAGCCGCCGGCGTACGAACTTCAATCTGTTGAGCAAGGTCCCACCCCTGTGTGGACGTCGAGTGCCGTGACGCTATCCGATGCCTCCGCACGCCGGTGGCCTGCTGGGCAAACCGGACATGCCCGGCTCAACGCCGGGGCGACGTGTCGCCCCCCGGCCCCCTCGCCGCGTCAGATGTCGAGGTGGTGGTGCACCGCGAAGTAGCCGGTGCCGGCCGTGAAGTTGGACGCCTCGACGCCGATCCAGCCGTGGAAGGTGCCGTTGTCCCCGATGACCTGCAACTGTGGCTTGCGGTGCGAGCCGCCGGTGTAGCAGGTGGTGCTGGTCAGACAGGTGCACCAGTGCTCGTAGAAGTTTCGCCGTCCCGAGCCGGCCAGGTAGTAGCGGACCGGCGAGGAGGTCGCACCGTTCGGGCACGCGGAGCACGCCGTCGTCGACGCGCTCAGCAGGCTGAGGCAGTTGGCGCTGCACCGGGAGAAGGAGCTGAGGTTCATCTGGCTCGGCCCCGCGTAGCCGCGGACGTTGTTGGATGCGGCGTACTCGCCCACGTACGGCTTGAGCGGCACGCTGCTGATCGGCGTGTACGTGTTGTTCGACGCGAGACTGCCGAAGCCCCAGCCCACGGTGACCCCGTAGTTCGAGCTGACGAAGTCCAGTCGGGTGAGGTCGCTGACGGGGTCGCTGGCCCGCCAGGTCTCCACGGACCCCTCGCTCCAGCTGATGGTCGTCGTGTCCCCGGACGTGGTCCAGGTCCCGTCCAGGGTCTTCGCCGGCGCGCTGGGCTCGAAGTTCTTCGCCGTCCGCACCTCGCAGTCGTGGCCCGCGCAACCCGTCGTCCGGAAGCCGGTCTCGGATCCGCGGTCTCGCGTGTCGAACGGGCAGATCGTGGGCAGCGGCTCACCGCGCCGTGATCCACGGCGACGAATGGGGCACTTCCGGCGTGCCCCGCAGGTCAGGGGCCGAACGGGTCGGGTCGGCGTTCCAGCAGCTTGTGCAAGGTCTGCTGGATGGTCTCCCGGACCTGGTCGGCCAGGTTGAACACCACCAGCGGGTCGTCCGCGGAGTCGGTCAGGTGCGCCGTCGGGATCGGCGGGCAGAACTCGATCAGCCACTTGCTCGGCAGCGGCACCATGCCCAGCGGCCCGAGCCACGGGAAGGTCGGCGTGACGGGGAAGTACGGCAGCTTGAGCAGCCGGGCGAGCGGCTTGATGTCGGCCAGCATCGGATAGGTCTCCTCGCCGCCGACGATGGCGACCGGCACGATCGGGGTGCCGGTGCGCAGCGCCGCCGAGACGAACCCGCCCCGGCCGAAGCGTTGCAGCTTGTAGCGGTCGGCGTAGAGCTTGCCGACGCCCTTGAAGCCCTCCGGGAAGACGCCGACCAGCTCGCCGTTGCCAAGCAGCCGCTCCGCGTCGGGGTTGCAGGCCACCGTGCCGCCGGTCTTGCGGGCGATCTCGGAGACCACCGGCATCCGGAACACCAGGTCGGCGCCGAGCAGCCGCAGGTAGCGGTGCTCGGGGTGCTGGTCGTGCAGGGCGGTGGAGAGGATCAGCGCGTCCAGCGCGACCGTGCCGGAGTGGTTGCCGACCACCAGGCCCGGCCCGTCGGCGGGCACGTGTTCCAGGCCGGTGACCTCGGTGCGGAACCAGTCCCGGTAGAGCACCCGCAGCAGCGGGTGGAAGACCGACCCGGTGAGGTCCGGGTCGAAGCCGAACTCGTCCACCTCGTAGTCGCCGGAGAGCCGCCGGCGCAGGAACGCCAGACCGGAGGCGACCTTGCGGTCCCAGTGGTCCCCGGGCCGGTCCGGCACCGCCGGCCCGGTCACCGGCCCGCCGCCGTTCCGCCCGCCGGCCACCACGTCGGTCGCCTCGGCGCCCGCCCGCGCGTCGGCGGCCGGGACGTCGGCCGCGGTCGGCTCGCCGGTCGCGGAGGCGTCCGCCGGGCTCGCGACCGGCTCGTCCGTCGCCGCGGTGTCCGGCTCGTCCGGGACCGCCGGGCCGTCGGCCGCCCGGTCCGGAGCGGCGGCGGCCGTCCGGCGCCGGTGCCCGTTGCGCCGCGCCGGCTCCGCGTCCGGCCCGGCCACGGTCAGCGGTACGTCGTGCCGACCCTCGGGTCGCTCGTCTGATCGGCTCACGAACGCTCCCGTACGGCCGAGCGGACCTGCCGGATGCTCTCCAGCACCAGCTGCTCGGCGGCAGCCAGATTGTCCCGGGTGACCACCACCCCGCCGTGGTGGGCGCGGATGAAGTCCTCGAACGCGGCGGCGGTCGACCGCGGGGTGAAGCCGTACTCCCGTTCCAGGCGGGTGGTGTCGACCACCCGGCCGTGCACGAAGAGGTCGACCTGGTCCAGGCCGTAGCGGCCGAAGCCGAGGTTCCGGGCGATCGCGGCGGCCCCGGAGAGGCCCGGCTCCAGCACCGGCATGGCCACCCGGCCGGCCCGGCGGATCGCCTGGGAGAGCGAGAGCACACCCGGACCGGCCACGTTGTACGTCCCCGGGTGGTCCTCGACGATGGTTCGGTGCAGCACCTCGAGGGCGTCGTCGAAGTGCACGAACTGCAGCCGCGGATCCCGGCCGAAGACGGTGGGCACCACCGGCTGGGAGAAGTAGCGGGTCAGCGTGGTGTCCGCGGTGGAGCCGATGAACGGGGCGAAGCGCAGCACCGTCGCGGTGACGTCGGGACGGCGGCGGCGGAAGCCGCGGACGTACCCCTCGACGTCGAGGATGTCGCGGCCGAAACCGCCGCGCGGCACCTCGCGCGGCTCGGTCTCCTCGGTGAAGACGGCCGGGTCACGGAACGACGCGCCGTACGCGGCGGTCGACGAGCGGACCACCAGCTTGCGCAGCCGTGGGGCGCGCTGGCAGGCGGCGAGCAACTGCATGGTGCCGATGACGTTCTGTTCCTTCATCGCCGTCCGGCCGCCGTGCTGCGGGTCGGGGGCGCTGACCAGGGCCAGGTGCACCACGGCGTCGACGTCCAGGTCGGCGAGGAGGCCGCCGAGCGAGCCGAGGTCGAGCCGGATCCGCTCGACCCGGTCGAGCAGGTCGGTGAACTCGGGGCCGGGGGTCGCCGGGTCCACTCCGATCACCCGCTCGATCCGCGGGTCGGCGGCGAGCCGGGCGGCGACGTGGGCGCCGAGGTAGCGACCGACCCCGGTGACGACGACGACCCCCGGAGCACCTGAGGTGCCACCGGGGGTCATCGCGCACGCCCTGACCGGCAGGAGGGATCGAGCCGGGACGTCCGCGGCCTGATCACCTGAGCCTCCGAGGGTCGACAGTTTGGCAAGTGGTGCCGGTGCCGGGCAGTGGCCCGGCCCCGGTCACTTGCCGAGGCGGCGACGCTGGACGCGGGTCTTGCGCAGCAGCTTGCGGTGCTTCTTCTTAGCCATACGCTTGCGGCGCTTCTTGACCACCGAGCCCATACGACAGCCTTTCAATGGAACGTGCGGGGCGGACGGGTGGCGCCACTGCGGTGGCGCCGGTGACCGCTTGCGGACAACGGACCGGACCAGCCTGGTGGCGTCGGGGCGCACCGGCGAGCGGTCACGGTCGGCTCCAGGGTAGCCGGAGAGCGTCAGCAGGGCCAACGCGGCCCCGTCGATGCCCGTTACGTCGCAGTCGACGGATCGCCGGGCGACGGGTCAGGCGCTCTCCTGAAACGCGCCCCGCAGATAGTCGTGCACCGCGTGCTCCGGCACCCGGAAGGAGCGGCCGACCCGTACCGCGGTGAGCTCACCGCTGTGCACCAGACGGTAGACCGTCATCTTGGAGACCCGCATGACCGACGCCACCTCGGCGACGGTGAGGAACTTGACATCCGACAGCCGACCGTCGGACTGCGACCCGGCCATGGCTCACCCGACCCATCCCATGCCCGGCGCGTGCCGAGCGACCGGAGCTTCCGTCCGGGCCGGCAACGCGCGTGTTACCAGTACGGTAGCGGGGCGGCTGTGACCGGCGCGATCCCTTCGTGCAACTGATCATGGCCGACGGGCCGTTCACCCGGCCCCGAGCTGGCGTTTTCCGCCCCGTTGCGTCGGTCGTCCCATTGCCGGGGACCGCCGCCGGGTCACTCGGCGCGCAGCGCGACCACCGGGTCGAGCCGGCCGGCCCGCTGCGCCGGGACCACCCCGAAGACGATGCCCACCGCCGCGGAGACGCCGAAGGCGAGCGTCAGGGACCACCAGGTGATCGCGGCCGGGATCGGCGAGAAGGCGTCCACCAGCAGCGCGGTGCCCACCCCGAGCGCCATCCCGGTCAGCCCGCCGATCGAGGTGAGCAGCACCGCCTCCAGCAGGAACTGCACCCCGATGTCCCGGGGTCGGGCGCCGACCGCCTTGCGCAGGCCGATCTCCCGGGTCCTTTCCCGGACCGAGACCAGCATGATGTTGGAGACGCCCACCCCGCCGACCAGCAGGGAGATGCCGGCGATGGCGGCCAGCACCCCGGTGAGCACGCCGAGGATGTCGCCGAGCACGCCGAGGATCTGCTGCTGGGTGACCGCGCTGAACTCGGTGTCCGGATGCCGGCGGCTCAGTTCGGCGACGATCCGGTCGCCCAGTTCCCCGATCCGCTCCCGGTCCGGCGCCTTCACCGCGATGCCGTCCACCCGCTGGGTGCCCCAGAGCCGCTGCGCCGCGGTGACCGGCACGTGCACCTCGTCGTCCCGGTCGACGCCCAAGCTCTGCCCGAGCGGGGCGAAGACGCCGATCACCCGGAACCGGACGCCGGCGAGCGCGACCTGCTGGCCGAGCGGGTCCCGATCGGGGAAGAGGGCGCGGGCCACCGAGTCCCCGAGCACCGCCACCCGCCGGCTGGTGTCCACATCGGCCCCGGTGAGGTAGCGGCCCCGGGCCAGCGACCGGGTGAAGACCGTCGGGGTGGTCTCCAGCACCCCCTGCACGGTGGTGAAGTCGGACCGGTTGCCGGCCCGGGCGGTAGCCCCGGAGGCGATGGTGACCGCCACCCGGCTCGGATCGCCGACCACCCGGGACACGGCGTCGACGTCCTTCAGCGTCAGCGGCGAGACCACCGGGGCCGTGCCCACCTCGATCTTCCCGGGTACGACCAGCAGCAGGTTGGAGCCGAGCCCTTCGACCTGCTGCTCGACCTTCTGCTTCGTACCGGTACCGATGGCGACCAGCAGCACCACCGAGGCCACCCCGATGATCACGCCGAGCATGGTCAGCCCGCTGCGCATCCGGTTGGCCCGCAGCGCGTCCAGCGCCACCCGCCACGCCTCGGCCACCCTCACGAGGCGCCTCCGGCTTGGCGCGGAAGGCGTCCGGTGGCTCCAGTGGGCCCACCGGAGCCACCGGACGGGTGCCCCGGGCCGCTTCCGGACGCGGACCGGGGCTCCGCGCTGGGAGCGGTCCTCAGTGTCTCAGGTCGTCCGTCGCCGTCGGACAGCGGTCGATCATGAAGCCCCGGCACGGTCGTCGCCGCAGGTCGGGCCTCCGCGCCCTGGTCCGAGACGACGACCCCGTCGCGCATAGCGATCTGCCGGCGGGCCCGGGCCGCCACCTCCCGATCGTGGGTGACCATCACCAGGGCGACCCCCGACTCGGCGTTGAGCTGCTCCAGCAGGGCCAGCACGGCCTGGCCGGTGGCGCTGTCCAGGTTGCCGGTCGGCTCGTCGGCGAGCAGCACCGTCGGGTCGGTGACCAGCGCCCGGGCGATCGCCACCCGCTGCTGCTCGCCGCCGGACATCTGGTTGGGACGGTGGTGCAGCCGGTGCCCCAGGCCGACCCGGCCCAACATCGCAGCGGCCCGCTCGCGCCGCTGCCGGGCGCCGATCCCCCGGTAGACCAGTGGCAGCGCCACGTTGTCGACTGCCGAGGTACGCGGCAGCAGATGGAACGCCTGGAAGACGAAGCCGATCGTCTCGTTGCGCAGGGTCGCCATCTCCGGCGCGGAGAGGCTGTTGACGTTCCGACCGCCGATCACCAGGCGCCCAGCGGTCGGCCGGTCCAGCCCGCCGAGCAGGTGCATCAGAGTGGACTTGCCGGAGCCGGACGGCCCGACCAGCGCCACGTAGTCGCCCGGCTGCACGGTCAGCGACACCCCCCGCAGGGCGGGCACCGAAACCCCGTCCAGTTCATAGGTCCGGGAGACATCCACCGCCTCGATCGCGGGCGGCCGGGGCGTCGGCCCCGTCGGAGCCACGCCCGGCCGGCCCGGCTTCGCCGAGGCGCTCACCGGTTCCGCTCCGTACCGCGCGGCTTGCGCGAGGCCGCTGGAACCGCGCCCCGGCCCGGTCCACGTACCGCCGCGACCGCGCTCCGCGTAGGCCGTCCCGGACCGCCGGTCGGTGCGGTCACCGGACCTCCTGGCCGTCGGTGACCTGGTCGGCGCCGCGGACCACCACCCGGTCGCCGGCCTGCACGCCGTCGATGATCTGCACCAGGTCGGGCCCCTGCACGCCCACGGTCACCGCTGCCCGGTCCGCCTTCCCGTCGCGGACCACCCAGATTGCGTCCCGGCCGTCGGCGGAGAAGACCGCCGATGCGGGGACGGTGACCGCGTCGGCGGCCTCGCGCACCCGCAGGTGGACGATGGCGTTCATGCCCGGGCGGGGCGTCGGGGCCGGCTCGCCCTCGCGCAGCTTCCCGGCGCCGAGGCCGAGGCGTACCCGGTAGCTGACTCCACCCCGGGCGGAACTGGTGGGGAGCACGTCGACCGAGCGGACCGTGGCCTCGTACGTCGCTCCGGTGACCGCGTCCAGTTCGACGGTCGCGGTCAGCCCGGGTCGCACCAGCAGCACGTCCGTCTCGTCGACCTCGGCGGCCAGGCCGAGCGCACTGGTGTCCACGATGGTCAGGACGGGCGCACCGGCGGTGACCCGGCCACCGACGCCGATCGCGTCGTCCACGCCCGACGGCGGGCCCGCCCGGGACGGGCTGAGCGCCGACGAGTCGATGCCGGCGGGCAGCTCGCCCCCGCCGAGCAGCGCGCCGAGGTCGGTCCCACCCCCGGTCGGGGTGCCGCCCGGCTGGACCACTCCCCCGATCGGGGCGCGCAGGGTCAGCGCGTCGACGGTTGCCTTCGCCAGGTCGTACGCCTGCTGGGCCTGGAGCCGTTGCGCGGACGACAGCGCGCTCACGGCGGAATTCAACCCCGCGATGCCCCGCTGCACCGAGCGGACGGCCTGGTCGGCGCTGCGCGCGGCGGCGGCGTACTGCTTTTGCCCGGAGGTGACCTGGGCCAGCAGCGCGTCCCGCAGCTGCGGATCGGCGATCTTGTTCGCGGCGTCCCGGGCGGCGTCGAAGGCCTCGTCGGCGGCCTTGTCGGTGCCGCGCCGACTGCCGGTCAGATCGCCCGTGCCGACGCCCCGACCGGCCCGCTTCGCGGCGGCGAGCGCCTCCTTCGCCTGGCGGAGCCGCTGCTGGGCGGAGGGCGAGTCGACCACCGCGAGGACCTGGGCGCGCTTCACCCGCTGTCCGGGCTGGACGCGCAGGCTGGTGAGGGTGCCGTCGGCGGGGGCGGTGAGGGTGGCGGCGGCCCGGGCGGTGACGGTGGCCGGGGCGTCGACGACCTCGGCGACCGCGTTCCTGGCGGCCGAGGCGAGCGTGAGGTTCGACCTTTCGTCGCCGCAGGAGGCCGCGGTGGTGGCTGTCAGGACGGTGACGGCGATCAGGGTGGTGAGTAGGCGGGGCCGCGTGGCTCTGGGGGGCCGCGGCGAGTGGGTGCGGCGCACTTGACCGATGCTACGGGCCGGAACACGCCATAACCATGAGTGGTCGCCAGGCCACGGAAACCCTGCTGCGGCGGAACCACCCACGCGAAGCCTCGAGTCTGTACGGCGACGTCCGGAAGAAGCATATGAACAGGCCGAGCGGGACGACGACGGACGAAAGATCGACCGGGTCATCCCGCGCTTCCAAGACATGGTCGTACCAACCCAACCCGCCGAGGCCGGCTACGGCGACCGTCGAGGCGACGGGGCTTCGCGTCACCCTACGACGCAGGGCGCCAGGACGCTGATGACCAGGAGGGCGGTCAGCAGCCGGGGTCGCACCGACCTGTCGCGAAAATTGAACGGCGCCACCACGAGCGCGGTGACGCCGTTCAATTCACTTCAGTCGGGTCCAGCTCAGCTGATCGGCTTTAGACCCAAGTCCACATCTATTCCTCTCCAAGAGCCAGCCATGCCAGGGCGTCCTCGTTTTCAGCAACCGTACGGTAGGGCTTACCGACGTTGCGACGGACGGTCTCACGGAGTGAGGTCGCCTTGTAAGGAGCAGGCAGAACAGCCGTTCCGATGCTGTCCTGCCAGACAGTTCCCTGAACGAAAACCGAGCCGCTCAGGGACGACATGGCGAACCCAGGGCAGCCGGGCCCCCAACCTAGTACCCCGGATGCCGCACCTACTCCCATCACATCCCATTCGTCTGCCAGTTGGACCAACCCCCACACAAGTTCAGCCTCCTCCTCGTCGTCGGGACCAGAACCGCCGGCTGCCGCCAGCGGAACCTCCAGCGAAACCAGGAACCGTCGCCCGTCGGTGAAGAGTCCGTAGTCCGTGGCCAACGTGTACCAATCCGCATTGGCTTTGGACACCCGCTCGGGGTCGTCGAGACTCACGGTGCGGTCGCGTCGTCCCTCGTCGGGGTGGCTGGACGTCACCATCCAGGCGGCGAAGCTCGGTATCCCAGTCGACCTCTTGATTCCGAGGAAGTCGAACCCGAACTCCGCCATCCTGGCCACGAGCAGGCCCGACGGCCGCCTTGAAAATGTCACCAGACCTCAACACTTGGGCACGAAGGGTAGGAGCTTGTTGTAGTTGTGGCCATGGGGGTTTTTCCCGTCGGGCGCGAGGTAGGCGAACTGGCCGTCCTTCTCAAGGATCCGGTACGCGTTGTTGTTCGGGTCCGGAGCATAGATCTTCGCACCCGCCCACCACTTCGTCTTGCGGTTGTCGCCGCCTCGGTAGAAGTCCAGAGACCCATTTGGGTTCGTACGCTGCTGCAGCGTCCCGTCCTTGATCTGCTGGACACCCCGCTGAATGATGTTCGGCGACGGCTGCCCGTCGGTGTTGTGCACGAGGACCGGCGCGGTTCCGGCCATCACATAGTAGGTGTGGATGCCGTCGACGGTCAGGTTGTAGGCCATCGCCGTCTTGGTCGAAGCAGGACGAAGGCCACCCACCGGGAAGAAGTGACCATCCGGACCAGTGACCAGGTCGCCGCGGTTGAGCTCGTCCGCCCGCTGCCACGCACGATCCGTGTGATTCCAGAACGGATGATCCTCAGTGGTGGTGAGAAGCACTCCACCGATCTCGAGATCGATCAGTTCGTCCCGGTGCACCCAGACGTGAGTCACCCTCCGAGGACCGTGTTCGCCAGTTTCGGGATCAGAGACGAGGATTTCGTCACCAACCTCGACCTCATCGATCGGCTTGGTGCTGCCGTCGGCCATGAGCACTTCGGTGCCACCGCTGAAGCTCATGCAGCCGCAGTTGCACTCGACGTCCGGCCCGCGGTTTTGCTTGCCTCCCTTGCCTAGGCCACCCTTACCGCCAACTCCCGAGATGATCCGATCGTCGTCGGGCAGATTTTCGACACCCCAGTCCCAGTGATCGGACCAGAGTTCCTCGATCCACTGCTGACAGCCGCCGGGCCTGCCCATCTCGTGACAGATGTTCATGGCGAGATTGCGGGTGTCATCCATCATCCAGTCTTTGTTGTTGCCCTGGCTCATGGTGGAGAAGTGCGCGGCCCGCTGGGCGTTCCAGCGGCGCATGAACTCCTCGTAGGGCACGGTTTCCGGCACCATGATCCCGTAGCCGAGGTTCCGCGGGTGGTTCCACTTCCGGGACTTGGTGCTCTTCCGACCGTGGCTGTTGCCCCACGCGATGTTGGCCTCGGTCCCACAGCCGCCCGGGCATCCGCCAGCGCCACGACCGTCTCCCTCCTTCAGAGGGCGCGGGTCGTACCCGCGGCAGTCGAACTCCAGGCAGTCGCTCGGGATGAGGCCGCTCGGATCGCTCAGGGTGACCGGGGAGTTGTTGGCGTAGGAGTAGCCGTTCCACTGCTGCGGATCCGCCACGTCATGCAAAGCGTCGAGCGAGACGAAGCGTCCGATACTCGGGTCGTAGTTACGTGCACCGACCTGGGTCAGCCCGGTGTTCGGGTTGAGCGGCTGGTTGAGGAAGCCCCGATTGTCGGGAGCCGACACCGTGGCACCTCGCGGCGCGCCGTAGGGCGCGTACTGCCGCCAGGTCGGCACCTGGGCGGTGTTGTTGAGGTAGAGGCTCGGCGTGCCCTGGTGGTCCGGCACGGTGAAGCCGTACGTGCTGCCACTGCCAGTCCGATAGGCCATCGCACCGCTAGGCAATTGGTAGTACCGGGTGCCGCTCAGCGTCTGGCTGCTGGTGTTCAGGACGATCTGCTCACCGGGCAGGTAGAGGGTGGTTACCCCCGGGTCCTTCTGGATGAGCAGGTTGCCGTCGGCGTCGTACAGGAAGGAGCTGTCCCCGTCCGTACCGCCGGTCACCGACCCGAGTTCGCCACTGTCGTCCCAGGCCAGAGCCTGCGTGCCCTGCCCGGCCTGACGGCTGGTCATGTTCCCCGCGTTGTCGTAGGCGTACGAGGTGCTGCCGGTGAGACCACCGGTGGTGGTCGTGCCGGTCAGCGTGTGCGGCTGCCCCTTGCCGTTGCCGTCGTAGGCGTAGGTGGTGGTGGTGTCGGTGCCACCGGTGAGCGAGTACTGCGTCTGGGTCTTGCGGTTGCCGAGCGAGTCGATGTCCCACTCGGTCCAGTACCTGCTGGTCACACCGATACCGCTGCCCACCATCGCCCGGTTGCCGGTGGTCGGGGTGACCGCACAGCCGTCGGTCGCGGTCCACGCCTTGGTGAGCCGCCGCAGCGAGTCGTACCGGTAGCACTGGGTTTCCGACGCCGTGGTCGGCTCGTACCGGGTGTCGACCGTCTTGACGATGTTGCCGGACAGGTCGTACTCGTAGTCCTGCTTGTCGACATTTTTGGTCGTGGTCGTCGTCTTGGTGACCATCTGCTGCTTACGCCGACCGTTGTGGTCGTCGTAGGTGTTGACGATCGACGCCAGGCTTGTGGCGGAACCCACGACACCACGCGTCACCCGACCCCAGGCGTCATACTCGGTCGACTGGCTGTAACCGGCCAGACCGCCGAGGGTGGTCGGCATGTCCAGCACGCCACTGTAGCCACGCAGGACCGTCTCGGCGGGCAGGCCGCCCCGGGCCGGGTAGGCGTCGGTGATCGGCTTTCCGGTCGAGGCGTTGTAGCTGTGGCTGAAGCCGTAGGTGTTGCCGAGCTGTCCCTCCACCGCGGGAATGGTGATGGTCTCTCCGGTGGAGGAGCCGAAGGCGTTGAAGCCCACCCACTGTGTGCCGTAGGCGGCGCCGTTCCGGAAGGCGGTCGCGGTGGTCAGGTTGCCGATCGGGTTGGCCATCGAGGCCACGGCGGCGTTGTCGTTGTCGTACACCCAGGCGGCGAGCTGGTTGCTCGTCGACTGCCCCGATACCGCTGCCGCGTAGCTACCGGTCTTACGGTTGAGCTTGTCGAAGGTGTACGAGACCGTCTTGCTGCGCGCGTCCGTCGACTCCACGACGTTGCCGACACCGTCGTAGCGGATCGTGCTGGGGCCGGAGTCCGGGTCGTCCTTGCTGACCACCTGCCCCAGCAGGTTGTACTGGCTGGTCCAGACGTTGCCGGCCGCGTCGGTCATCGTGGACTGGTTGCCGTGGCCGTCGTACCCGTAGCTGCTGGCGACGGTGGTGCCCCCGGTCACCTGGAAGATGCCGGTGAACGGGTTGGCCGGGCTGTTCAGTGTCGGTGCCGAGGTGTACTGGAGCTGCTTCTCGGCCCGGCCCATCGGGTCGGTCACCACGGCGGTGGTGGTGCCGCCAGTCGGCGGGATGACGGTCGTCCGGTCGCCGTTGTAGACCGTCCTGCTCGACGACTTGACCACGCCGTCCCGGGCGGCCTCGGTCAGGATGACCCGGCCGAGCCCGTCGTAGGTGTTGAAGGTCTGGTTGAGGGCCTTCTTCAGCAGGCTGTCGGCGTAGACCGGGGTGGTGTCCGGCGTGGCGGCGGCGTCCCACCAGCCGTTGTACGTCGCCCGCACCCAGCCGCGGGTGTCGTAGAACGAGTCGGTGACCATCCGGCCGCCCTGCGGGGTGACCGACTGGGTCTGCCGCACCCGGTACAGCGCGTCGTAGATGGTGGTCGACTTCTGGTAGCCGTTGCTGTTGTTGAGGGTCTCGGTGGTCGTCGCCGTCGGCCCGGTCTTCGAGACCGTGTAGGTGTGCTTGACGTTGGCGGGGGTGCTGGTGGCCCGGGAGGCCATCCACACCGCCGTGGTCCGGCCGAGCGCGTCGAACTGGGTGCGGGTCACCACACCGTTCGGGTCGGTGCTGGAGGTGGTGAGGTTGCGCATCGGCGTGGCGGTGTTGGAAGAGACGTGGCCATCCGCGTTCGTCACGGTATGGCCGGTGGTCAGACCAACGGCGTTGTCCGTGTAGGCGGTCGTGCTCTTGTTGCCGTTACCGTCCCAGCTCCCGGTCGCCCGGCCATACGCGTCGAACTCGGCCCGGTCGGTGGTCTGGTAGACGTACGCGCCGGAGACCCAGTCGGACGCCTCCCGGACCATGGTGACGTTGCCCCGGGTCGGCGCGGCCTGCGGGAAGGTGGTCGCGAAGGTCGGGTCGTCGTAGTAGGTGCGCACGTGCGAGACGACCTGCGCCGGACGGTTGACCGTCGTCGGGGCGGTGAGGGTGTTCATGCTGCCCGGCTCCGACGCTGGGGAGCCCTGGGTGAAGCCGCCGCAGGCCACCGACACCGTCTCGACCTGGCTGGTCAGGCCGACCAGGTTGAGGCCGGTGTTCGCCGGGGCGTACGTCGTGGTGGTGCAGCGGTCGTAGGCGGCGTTCGCCGGCACCGAGTGGTCGTACGTGTGCTCCAGCAGGCCGAAGGTCGCCGAGCTGGTCGACGTGTCGTACGACATGTCGGTCTGGCTGTACCGCCAGGTGGTGGTGCCACCGGTGGTGACTGCCTGCCGCCGCCAGGTCTGCACCGGCGCGCTGAACCGCGCGTTCAGCGCGGGCAGCCCGGTACGGCTGCGGCTCGCCGTCGCCCCCGATACCCAGTACGAGGTGACCGTCGAGCTGTCGATCGGGCCGCCGTCGCCGAGGTAGCTGGTGGTCTCCAGCGCACGCCCCGCGAGCTCGTCGACGTCCTCGTGGACGCCGCCGGCGGAGTCGGTGACGTTGACGACCGTGGTGTTGTTGTTCTTGCTCATGCCACGGTAGTAGGTCGTCTCGGAGAGCGTGCGGGGGTCGTTGACCCCGTCACCGCTGCGCACCCGGACCTTGCCGTAGCCGCGGAACTGTCCGTACGTGCGGTACTTGGCCTTGATCACCTCATTGTCGTCGTAGTGCCAGGCGGCACCGCCGACGTACTCGTAGCTGGTGGAGGTGGCCGGCGCGCCGCCGGTGGGGTCGGTGGCGGTGACCCGGGTGACGGCGTACTTGTTGAACCAGTCCAAGGTCTGGTTCGTGTACCCGTCCGGCGTCCAGTAGGTCGGGTAGCAGGACTTCGTGTTCGACGCCGGGCTGACCGTGACCGGGGCGGTGCACGGCTGCGGCAGCTCGTAGCTGGGCGAGACGACCGAGCCGGTCTCAGTGGTGATCGCCGAGATGCGCTGCCGGTAGAACGACGGCAGGCCGCCGGTGACGTCGACCCGGTTGGCCAGCTTGATGCCGCTGAACGACACCGAGGGCAGCGTGATGGCGGCGGTGGAGCCACCGGAGGTGGTGTCGTGCCCGCTGCGGGTGATCGACGACAGCCACAGCGTCGGTGAGGTGCCGTCCCCGGTCGCCGGCATGGTGTGGGCCAGGGTGTATCGGTCCACCGGCTTGTGGGTGGAGGTCGCGGTGTCGTACTGCTGGGTCTCGATGGAGGTCAGCCGCACGGTGGAGAAGAACGACGGGCTCCACGACTGGCAGTCGGTGCCGGAGTTGCAGATCAGGTCGAACGGCACGTCCGGCCAGTTGGCCTTGTTGGTCGAGTTCAACGGCTGGCAGGTGCCGGAGAGGCAGCGGTCGCCGGTGTTGAAGATGATCCGGTTCGGGACGGTGCCGTAGGCGCCGTTGTCCCGGAAGCCGTAGTCGATACGGGCCAGGTAGCTGTCCCGGATGTAGGAGACGTCGGTGGTGCCCTGGTTCCGGCCGTAGTAGTTGGTGGCCTGGTTGTAGTAGTAGGCCATCGCGTTGCCGTGGACGTCCTTGACGTAGTCGAGGTTCCACCGGTACGCCATCGTGCAGACCGAGGAGGAGAAGCCGGCCGAGTTGTAGCAGGGATCGCCCGAGTGCGGCGAGTAGACTGGAGTGTGGTCGACAGACTTGGTCTCCGGCTTGCCCGTGGTCCAGCCCGGCAGGCGGTTGCGACCGAACTCGTAGGTTGTGCCGTCGCGCTCGGTGACCCGCCAGTAGTCGGTGTTGTAGGTGCCGCTGCCGTTACCCGAGTTGGTCACCTTGGTGACCACGGCTCCGGTGTCGTTCTGGAGCTTCCATACGTCCTTTGTGGAGTCCCAGATCAGCGAACTCGACGACCCGTTCAGCGCGATGGTCAGAATCGGGCCGGTATAGCAGCGGTCGTAGGTCTTGACCGGGGACGGACTGCCGCCCGGGTCGTCCTTGCAGGAGACAAAGGTCTGCTCGACGTACGACTTCGGCGTGGTCCAGCCGTCGCCGGCCCAGGACGCCTGCGCGTTGGTGGAGGAGGTCTGCCCGTCGACGCCAGCCGAGTCGTAGGCCAGGCCGACCTGGGGCACGAGCTTCGACCGGCTCGGCGGCACCGTCACCGGGTACGAGTACGAGAATGAACCCGTGCTGTTGCCCGCGCTCCAAGAGCCGGACGGCATCAGATCGGTCGCGGCGTAGGTGCCGCCCTTGCCGCCCTCCTCACCGGCGGTGGCGACCGCTGCGAGCACCATCGCCGTGCTGGTCGTCTGCGCTGCAGAGGCGGTCGGAGTCAACGTGACCTCGGCCGACACCGTGCTCGCCTTGGCGTCGTTGGTCGACGGCAGGGGCTTCGGGGTGCGGCACGTGTCGACGGTCGGCGTGGTCAGCGCGCACGCCGGCAGCTGCACCAGCCTCAACCGCGAGCCGTAGTTGCCGCCGTACGCCTCGGCGAACTGCGCGTAGTCCACGCCCACCCGGGCCGCGCCCGAGGCGACGTCCGGCGTGACGGACAGCAGCACGCCGTCCACCCCGGCCGCCTCCGCCGCCGTCCGGTCGGCGACCTTCACCTCCAGACTCCGCGGACCCGCTGGACGGCCCGCCTTCGCCGGCACCGGCTGCGCCCACACCGGGGTACCCGCCACGCGCACCTTGGCCGGCGCTGCCACGCGGCCACTGGCGGCCGACGCGGACACGGACTCACCCAGGTCCACCCGGGCGGACGCGGCCTTCGGCCACGTCGTTCGGGTCGGCTTGTAGGTGGACTTCGCCTCGTCCGGCGGAGTCTTGAACTTCGTCGGCAGGGGCTTGACGCCCTTCACCGACCGGCCCGGCGAGACGGCGGGCAGCTTCGGCTGCCCGTCGTCCACCGGTTTCGCCATCGCTGGCGTACCCGACAACAAGCTCGCCGCCAACGACGCCGCCGCGGTCATCGCGACCAGACGTCTGGGACGAGTCAACAGGCGTAAGCCCCCGTGCCCGACCATTCGAACCTCACCTCTGCGAGATACAAGGAAAGCCACGCAGGGTGTCAGATCGCGCACCCCCGTGGCGCGACCAATGTTTCATGTCATCGATCCTTCAAGGTAACGGGAAGGTAACGATAGGCAAGGATCACAGGGTTCATAACGACCGCAGAGAGTTCGAAAGGGACAACCCGATGTGAGGGAAGGCGTTCCCCGAAGGCCGGTCCGGCTGCTTCACTGTGGCCGCTCAGCGGATGCGGGACGCGCGTCCGTAAGACATGCACACGGGGGAGGTACCTCTTGATGCCCAAAAACAGCCCTCCACAGCGGACGAGACGAAGGAGAGCGGTCGCGACCAGCGTCGCCACCAGCGTCTTCCTGGCCAGCGCGGCCACGTCCCTGACCATCTCGCCGGCCGTCGCGGCACCGGCCAAGCCGGCCGCGAAGCCGGCCAGCGGCTCGCTCGGTGTCGACCAGGCCATGGTCGAGGCGAAGCGGACCGGCAAGCCGGTCGAGGCGGTGAAGGCTCGGACGTCGACCTCGACCTACACCGCCCGCCCGGACGGCACGGTCGAGCTGACCCAGTCCGCCGTCCCGACCCGCACCCGAGTCGACGGCCAGTGGAAGAACCTCGACCCGACGCTGGTCCGGCACCCCGACGGCAGCATCACCGCCGCCGCCACCACCAACCCGATCCGAATCTCCGCCGGCGGCACCGGCCCGCTTGCGCAGATGACCAGCGGCGACCGGGCACTGTCCGTCACCGCACCACTGACCCTACCCAAGCCCACCCTGTCCGGGCCGACGGCCACCTATGCCGAGGTCCTGCCCGGGGTGGACCTCACCGTTCGGGTCAATGGCGGGGGCTCGTTCTCCCACGTCTTCGTCGTCAAGAACCGCCAGGCCGCCGCCAACCCCAAGTTGGCCGCCCTCGACCTGGCCACTACCACCAAGGGCGTCACCCTCGCCGCGGACACCGCCGGGAACATCACCGGCCGTGACCGCGCCGGCCAGACGGTGCTCACCGCCCCCGCCCCCGCCATGTGGGACTCGGCCACCCGCTCCACCACCCAGGCCGGCCCCACCAGCCGCGACGCGACCTCCAGCCCCGCCGCCCCGGGCGAGGACGCGAAGACCGCCCCCATCGGGGTCAAGGTCAGCGCCGGCAAGCTGCGCCTGACCCCGGACCGGGCCCTGCTCGACGACGCCAGGACGGTCTACCCGGTCTTCATCGACCCGACCTTCACCTGGACGCCGGTCGGGCCGACGATGTCCGGCTGGGCGACGATTTCCTACCAGCACCAGTCGACCAACTACTGGAAGAACACCCCCGACCCGATCGGCCGGATGCAGGTCGGCAACTCCGGCAGCCAGCGCTCCAACACGCTGATCAACTTCCCGGTCCCCTACAGCACCCTGACCGGGGCGGAGATTTACGACGCGATCTTCAAGATCACCAACACCCGGTCGTGGAGCTGCACCGACAAGACGGTCAACGTCTACGCGCCCGCCACGGCGCTCACGTCGGGCAACGCGACCTGGAACTACTGGGAGACCCAGAGCAACGGCTCCCTGGCCGCGTCCAAGAGCTTCGCGTACGGCTACAGCGGCTGCGACGCCACCGGCGTCTCCTTCGACATCACCAACCAGATCAAGGCAGACGTCACCGCCAAGAAGGGCACCCGGACGCTGCGGATGGTTGCCGCCAACGAGGCCAGCGACACCCAGAGCTGGAAGGAGTTCCTTGAGACCAGCCCCACGCTGACCATCCGCTACAACCACGCCCCCGCCGCGCCGACCGGGCTGAAGACGTCGCCCGCGACGTCCTGCACGGCTGCCAGCCCGACGGTCGTCGGTGACACTTCGGTCTCGCTCTACGCGCCGGTTTCCGACCCGAACAGGGGCACCCTCGGCGTGAGCTTCAAGGTGTGGAAGGACAGCGACGCCACCCAGACCGCCATCGTCCCGATCGACCCCAACCTGTTGACGTACTCCTCGGGAACCACCGCGGTGCGCATCGTTCCCCGGGATGTACTCGCCTCGAAGTCCCTCGACGGCGCCGGGAAGCCGGTGCCAACGAGGTTCGCGTGGAAGGTCCAGAGCACGGACTTCCGCACCCCCAGCGCCTGGTCGGTCACCTGCAAGTTCACCTTCGACGCCACCCGCGCCGGGCCGCCGAAGATCGCGGAGCTCACCGAGCCGACCACGATCGGCACGCCGGTGACCATCTCGATCACCCCGCCTTCCGACGGGACCAAGCCGACGAGCTACGTCTACCAACTGAACGCGGCACCGCCGGTGGCGAAGGCCGCAGACGTGAACGGCAACGCGAGCTTCGAGGTGACCCCCACGCGCTTCACCAACACCCTCTCCGTCACCAGCGTCACCGCGGCCGGGAAGAATTTCGGCGAGACGGACGTCTTGGAGTTCAACGCGAACCCCCCGTCCACGCCGGCCCCGGACGGTGACCTGAACGGTGACGGCAAGGCCGACCTGCTGACCGTCGGTTCGGTCAACAACCTGAAGGCCGGGCTGTGGCTGGCCGAGAACAACGGCGAGGCGGGCGTCAACCCCGGCATCAGCAACATGGGTGCCCGGGGCAACGGCGTCACCGGCAACAACTCCCCGGCCGACTTCGACGGCGCCCAGGTGCTCACCGGGCGTTTCACCGGCGGCAGCTTCCAGGACGTGATGGTCTACTACCCCGCCGGCAGCAACCCCGGTGGTGGCGGGATCATCGCCGGCAACGGCGACGGGTCCGTGCTGATGCCGGAGCGTAGCGGCGTCCATTACAGCATCGACCCCAGCTCTCTCTCCGACGAGTACAGCAGGTCGCCGATCCAGCTCGCCAGCATCGGCGACGCCCGTGGCTACGGCTCCGACTTTCCGGACCTCATCGGTACCACTGGTGACGCGACCAACGGCTACCAACTGACCTACTACCCCAGCATTGCGATCTCCGGCGGCTTCATTGGAGGGACCTCGACCGGTGCGCTGACGCCTACCGGCGACACCGACTGGAACAACTGGACCATCGCCACCGCGCAGACCAGCACCGGCGCCGCGATGTTCCTGTGGAACAGGGCCACCGGTGGCCTGTACCTCTGGTCCGACCTGCACTACGACGACAACACCGGACAGCTGACCTCCACGGCACGCACCCTGGCCGCCTCGGGTTGGAATACCGGTGCCTCGCTGTCCCTGCGGGCCGGCGACGTCGACAACGACGGCACGCCGGACCTCTGGACCGTCGGCTCCGGTGCGGCAACCACCGCCTGGCTGGTCACCAACCTCCAGCCGACCAGCGCCACCATCACCGCCCAGCCCCAGCAGACGCTGATCACCTCCGACCACACCTGGCAGTTCGACGACCAGGCCGACGATCCGGTGATTACCGCCAAGGACCTCTCCGGCGGCAAGGCGCTGGCGGTCGAGGGCGGCAACGTGACGTGGCGGAGTGGCGACCTCTTCAGCCCGGTCGTGATCATGAACACCGACGAGACCGGTACCGTCGTGGACGTCTCGAAGAAGGGTGCCCTCTCGGTCAACGAGCGGCTGATCGACACCAGCAAGTCGTTCAGCATCTCGGTCTGGGCGAAGCCGACCGCTGCCGGCGGCGTGATCGTCAGCGAGGACGGCGCCAACGCCTCGCGTTTCCTGCTCTGGAACAACGCGAGCGACAACACCTGGCGCTTCGGCCTGGGCAACACCGACAGTGGGTGGTCGTACACCCAGGTGGTGACGCCGGCCGGCACGGCGCTGGGGGTGTGGACGCACCTGGTCGCCACCTACAACGCCGAGACCCGGACGATCTCGCTCTACGTCAACGGCATGCTGAAGGGCAGCGCCCAGTACACCGCGACGCCGACCTGGCCGAGCACCGGCAAGTTCGTCGTGGGGCGCTACCTCTACCAGGGCGCGCCGACGGCGCACTACGCCGGCATGCTGAGCAACCTGCAGGTGTGGAAGCGCGCGCTCACGCCCACCCAGATCGGCGCGAGCAACACGACCCGGACCGGCAGCCTGACGCCGGCCGGGGCGACCACCTGGACGCCGCCGGGCACGGGCACGGCGCAGACCGACATCTACGCCATCGACGCCAGCGGCAACCTGTGGAAGGACCGCAAGCGGATCTTCCCGCCGAACTCGCCGATCCCGCCGGACAACCAACTGTGGGCGCCGCGTCTGATCTCCACCGGCTGGAACCAGTTCACGCCGTTCGGCGTCGCGGACATGAACCACGACGGCTACCAGGATCTGGTCGCCCTCGACAACACGTCCTGCGATCTCCAGGTCTTCCTCGGCACCGCCGACGACCTGAGCCCGACGCCCTCGTTCCTGGGCAACGGGTGGTGCGGCTACCGCCCCTTCGGGGTGGCCGACTGGAACCGTGACGGTTTCCAGGACATCATCGCCGCGCACCCGAACGGCGAGATGTGGAACTACCCCGGCGACCTCGTCGGCGGCAGGGCCGCACGGGTACGGATCGGGACCGGCTGGTCCAGCGACTTCACCACGTTCGGCATCGCCAACGTTCGCGGTGACACCACACCGGACGTCTACACGAAGATGGCGAGCACCGGCGTGTTGCGGCTCTACGACTTCCCGGCGGGGGCCCCGGCGGGCATCATCCAGGTCGGTGTCGGTTGGGGCGGCTACACCTCGTTCGGCCTGACCGACTTCAACCGGGACGGCAAGCCGGACGTCATCGCCCGGGAGAACTCGACGGGCAAGCTCTGGATGTATCCGGGGGCAACGGGCGGCATGCTCAGCGCCCGCACCCAGATCTCCTACGGCTGGTGACCTGAGGACGGCGGGCCGGGCCCTCGGGTCCGGCCCGCCGTCGCCGCTTCCAGGTCGCGTACCTCATTCACCCGACCGGCGTGCGCCGACCGGCGGACCGGTCGGCGTGCGCCGACCGGCGGACCGGTCGTTCCAGGGAGGCCGCATCCGTGCCGCCACGACTAAGGGGAGTCACCTCTCGATGTCCAGAAGCCCATCCACACGCCCCAGCCGTCTGACCGCGTCCGCCGCAGCGGCCGGCCTGTTTCTCAGCACCGTCGCCGTGACCGGCACGCCGGTCGCCGCCGCGCCCGCCGCTCCGGCCGCGAAGCCGGCCGCCGCCCCGCTCGGGGTGGACCAGGCGATGAGGCAGGCCCGGCGCACCGGTAAGCCGGTCGAGGCCACCGCCGCCGGCACCCCCACCGCCACCCTCACCGCCCGCCCCGACGGGCAGGTCGAGCTGACCCAGTCCGCCGTGCCCACCCGTACCCGGGTCGACGGCCAGTGGAAGAACCTGGATCCGACGCTGGTCCGGCACGCCGACGGCAGCATCACCGCCGCCGTCACCACCAACCAGGTCCGCCTCTCCCCCGGCGGCACCGGCCCCCTCGCCCAGATGACCAGCGGCAGCCGGGCCCTGTCGATCACCGCGCCGCTGCCACTACCGGCACCGACCCTGTCCGGGCCGACCGCCACCTACGCCGAGGTCCTGCCGGGCGTCGACCTGACCGTCCGGGTCGCCGGCGAGGGCTCGTTCTCGCACGTCTTCGTGGTCAAGAACCGGGCCGCCGCGGCCAACCCGAAGCTGGCCACCCTCGATCTCGCCACCACCGGCAGGAACGTCACCCTCGCCGCCGACGCGGCCGGCAACATCATCGGCCGGGACACCCACGGTGAAACGGTGATCACCGCTCCGGCGCCGGCCATGTGGGACTCCACCGCCACCGCCGAGGCGGGTCCGGCCGCGCGGGGCGCGGCGTCGACCAGCGCCGCACCGGGCAGGGCCGCGAAGACCGCCCCGATCGGGGTACGGATCGCCCCGGGCCAGCTCCACCTGACCCCGGACCGGAAGTTGCTCGACGACTCCAGGACGGTCTACCCGGTCTACATCGACCCCACGTTCACCTGGACCCCCGTCGGGCCGAAGATGTCCGGCTGGGCGACCATCTCCTACCAGCACCAGTCGACCAACTACTGGAAGGACACCCCCGACCTGATCGGCCGGATGCAGGTCGGCAACTCCGGCGAACAGCGCTCCAACACGCTGATCAACTTCCCGGTCCCCTACAGCACCCTCGCCGGGGCGACCATCAGCTCGGCCACCTTCAAGATCACCAACACCCGGTCCTGGAACTGCACCGACAAGACCGTCTACATCTACGGCCCCAGCACGGCTCTGAGCCAGTCGAACGCCACCTGGAACTACTGGGAGGGCGTCAGCAAGGGCAGCGCGATCGCGTCGAAGAGCTTCGCATACGGCTACAGCGGCTGCGACGCCGCCGCCGTCTCCTTCGACATCACCAACCAGATCGAGGCCGATGTCGCCGCCGAGAAGCCGACCCGCACCCTGTGGATGGTCGCCGCCAACGAGGCCGGCGACACCCAGAGCTGGAAGGAATTCCTGGAGACCAGCCCCACGCTGACCATCCTCTACAACCACAAGCCGAACACGCCCACCGGCCTCACCACCTCACCGAGGACGACCTGCGCGGGCGGCAGCACCGTCGGCGACGCCTCCGTCTCCCTCTACGCCCCGGTCTCCGACCGGAACGGCGGCACCCTCGGCGTGTCCTTCAAGCTCTGGAAGACCTCCGACAGCACCCAGACCGCCCTCGCCTCCTCCAACCCGAGCCTGCTCACCTACTCCTCCGGCTCCACCGCGGTCCTCGTCGTCCCGGTGACCACCCTGCGCAACGCAGCAGCCGGCGCGCTCACCAGCTTCTCCTGGAAGGTCCAGGCGACCGACTTCGGCGCCACCGGCGACTGGTCGACGGTCTGCTCGTTCACCTTCGACCCGACCCGTCCCGGAGCGCCGGGGGTGCCCGACCCGGCGGACGGGTCGACCACCATCGGCGAGCCCTTCAGCATCGACATCACCAAGGCCAGCGGCACGGATCCGAGCGGGTACGTCTACCAGCTCAACGCCGGCCCGCCCGTCGACGTGACCGCCACGAACGGCGCCGCCACGATCACCTTCGTCCCCACCCGGTTCACCAACACGCTGACCGTCACCAGCGTCTCGGCCGGCGGGAACATCGGCGACAGCGCCAGCGTCACGTTCAACTCCAACCCGGCCGCCACCGCTCCGGACGGCGACCTGAACGGCGACGACGCTCCGGACCTGGTGACGGTCGGCGCCACCAACGGGCTGCCGCCGGGGCTGTGGCTCGCCCTGGGCGGCAGCGAGCACAGCGCCGTGGCCGGGACCAACATCGGCGCCCGGGGCAACGGGGTGAGCGGGCAGAACTCGCCCGCCGACTTCACCGGCGCGCAGGTCACCACCGGCCACTTCACCGGCACGGGTCTCCAGGACGTCCTCGTCTACTACCCCACCGGCCTGTACGCAGGAACCGGTGGGGTGCTCAGGGCCAACGGTGACGGGTCGGTCATCGAGAGCCAGCAGAGCGGGAACCAGTTCAGCCTCTCCCGGGACCTGCTCACCGACGGCGACGGCACCCTGCCGTCGCAGCTGGTCAACGCGGGGAACTCCAGCGGGGCCGGCACCGGCTACCCGGAGCTGATCGGCGTCAGCGGCGACACGACCGTCGGTCACCACCTGACCTACTACTCGAACTTCTTCGCTCCCGGTCTCTACGGCAACCCGGTCCGGATCACCCAGGCGACCCCGACCGGCGGCGCCGACTGGGAGAACTGGACCATCACCACGACCCAGTTGGACGACGGCACGGCGATGTTCCTCTGGAACCGCACGACCGGGGCCCTGCACCTCTGGACCGGCCTCGCCTTCGACGGCATCGACCAGCTCAGCCACACCTCGTACCTGTTGAATCCGAGCTGGAACACCGGCGCGGCCCTCGCGCTGCGGGCCGCCGACATCAACAGTGACGGCACCCCCGATCTGTGGACCGTCGGAGCCGGTGGGGTGACGAAGGCGTGGCACGTCAGCGGCCTGGCCGCCGGCAGTGGCACGATCACCGCGCAGCAGCCCCAGACGCTGGTCACCTCCGACCAC
The DNA here is from genome assembly GCF_049844475.1 of Micromonospora sp. DT47. Classification (NCBI taxonomy): domain Bacteria; kingdom Bacillati; phylum Actinomycetota; class Actinomycetes; order Micromonosporales; family Micromonosporaceae; genus Micromonospora; species Micromonospora sp. DT47. The sequence continues at coordinate 142,360 of NZ_JBNCLC010000008.1, forward strand.
AGCTGGCAGCTCAACGACAACACGCAGGGCGCGATCAGCACCGTGAAGGACGTCGCGGGCACCCTGCACGCCACCGGCAACGCCGGTGTCACCTGGGGCACCGGTGACGCCTTCGACCCGGACGCCGTGTTCAACGGCACCAGCGGCACCCTGACCACGGCGTCGACGGCGATCAACACCAACGCCGACTTCACGGTGGCCGCCTGGGTCAAGCCCACCGCTCTCGGCGGGACGGTCCTGTCCCAGGACGGCACCAACACCGCCGGTTTCAAGCTCTGGACCGACGCCGCTGACAAGTCGTGGCGGTTCGCCATGCCGCGCACCGACGTCACCAGCCCGACGTACGACACGGCGGTCAGCGCTCCCGGCACGGCCCGGCCGGGCGTCTGGGCGCACGTCATGGTGAGCTTCACCAAGTCGAGCGGGGCGATGACGCTGTACGTCAGCGGGGTGAACTCCGGACGCGCCACCCACACCACCGGGTTCAGCGCGGCGGGCGGATTCCGGATGGGCAGCCACAAGACCGCCGCCAGCACGGTCGGCGGCTGGTTCAAGGGCGAGCTCGCCTACGCGCAGACCTGGAACCGGGTCTGGACCATCGACGCCGACACCGCCGCCAGCGGTGACGTGACGGTGGTCAAGTCGGCGACCGGCACCCTGCTCGCGTACCGGCGGGGGGCGGACGGCTGGATCTGGGGCAGCGGCCAGGTCACCGTGGGCGGCGCCTTCGGCACCTGGATCCGGATCGGCAACCGGAGCGGCTTCATCGGCAGCCCGACGGCGCTGAAGGCGTCCAACGGCACGATCGTCATCTACGCCCGGGGCATCGACAACCAGATGTACGGGGTCGGCCAGCCCGCGGTCGGCGCGGCGTTCGCCGATTGGAAGCTCGTTGGCGCCGGCCAGCCGGCGGCGGGCTTCGCCAGCGACCCGAGCGTCGTCCTGACCACCTCGAACACCCTCGCCATCTACGCTCGCGCGGCGGACGGCTGGGTCTGGGGGACGAACCAGACGGCCGTCGGCTCGGCGTTCGGCAACTGGGTCCGGATCGGCATCGGTGGAGCCGGGGTCGCCTCCCGGCCGCACGTCATGAAGAACGGCGCCGGTGCCATCGTCATGTACGTCCGGGGCACCGACAACAAGATCCACGGCGTCGGCCAGCCCGCCCCCGGTACGGCGTTCGGCGGCTGGCAGAACATCGGGACCGGCGGGCCCATCGGCGGCTTCGTCGGTGACCCGACCGGGCTGCTCACCCCGAGCGGCCGGTTCGTGCTCTACGCCCGCGGGGCGGACGGCAAGCTCTGGGGCACGGGTCAGGCCACCGTGGGCGGCCCGTTCGGTGCCTGGTTCGTCATCGGTACCGGGCAGCCCACGTTCGCGGGCGACCCGGCCGCGCTGCTGACCTCCAGCGACCGGATCGTGCTCTACGGCCGGGGCACCGACGGCAAGATCTGGGGGTCGGGTCAGGCCACGGTCGGCGGCGCCTTCGGCGCCTGGGGCGTCATGGGCACCGGCACGCCCACGGCGGGCTTCGCCAGCGATCCGACGCCGGCGCTCAACGGCAACAACCTGCTCACGCTGGTCGCCCGGAGCACCGACAGCCGGATCTGGACCGCCGCCCAGCCGTCCAGCGGCACGGCGTACGGCAGCTGGACCGAGATTTCGTGATCCGGTCCTGAGGGGAGGGGCGGCTGCGGCCGCCCCTCCCCGGGCCCGACCGTCCCGCGTCGACGACCGTCGGCGCGGGACGGTCGCTTTACCCGGAAGATCAGGCGGCAACGGCGCGGACGTACCCGACGCACTCGTCGTGCAGCGGCCCCCAGGGGTCGCCGAAGACCTGCTCGGAGGCGTCCTCCAGGGACCGGCGCTCGTGCACGACGGCCCGGAAGAACTCCAGCACCCGCTGCTCGCCGTACCGGTCGACGAGGTGGCGGACGGCCAGGTAGCCGACCCCGTAGGCGGCGCCGGCCCGGTCCGCCGGATCGGCGTCGGCCGGCGCCAGGCTGTCCAGCCGGCCGTTCCAGCCGCCGAGCAGCGCGCGGACCTCGTCCAGCCCGTCGTACCGGGTGACCGGCGCTCCGTCGGCGCCGGCGTACTCGGCCAGCCCCTCCACCAACCACCAGGTCCGCTTGACCGAGTAGCCGCGGTCAGGCAGCGAGGCGGCGTGGGTCAGCTCGTGCCGCAGCAGCTCACCGGCGCCGGTGGCGGGCAGCGCGTCGGCGTTGAGCACCACCTCGTGGTGGCCACCGCCGACGCTGACCGCGTAACCTCCGGTCCACTTCGGGCGGCCGCCGCCGTACCAGCGCCGCCACTCGGCCGGGCCGGCGTAGAACACCCGGTACCGGTCCGGTGGCGGGCCGGCCACCGCGTACAGGTCGGCGACCTTCGCCGCCGCCTCGGCCTCGGCGAGCAGGCCGGGCAGCTTCCCGCGCAGCGCCGGGGTGGTGGCCACCAGGGTCCGCCGGCCGACGGCGACGGCCAGCTCGCTGACCTCCCAGGGCCGGGCGCCGGTCTGCGCCGACCGGGACTCCTCGACGGCGAGCAGGACCGGCGCGTCACCCGTATCCCGCCAGCGGGTGCCGACCAGCACCGGGCTGGGCGGGCAGTCCGGGACGACGAGGCAGTAGCGGAAGGTGACCAGTTGCCGCCACTCCCCCGCCCGGCCCGGGACGGCGGTGGGCAGGCCGTCCCGCTCGGCCCGCCACACGGTGACCCGCAGTGCCCGGAGCGCGGCGTAGCGGCGGGTCAGGGCGGCGCGGGCGGACCGGTCGGCAATGGCCAGGAAGCCGGCGCGGTCCCCGCGCAGCAGGGCCCCGGCCTGCCGGTCGAGCTGCGCGGTCAGCCGGTCGCCCACGCGGCGGGCGGCCAGGGTGGTCGGGTCGTCCGGCGCGGCGGTGGTGCGGGCCGACGCCGGCCGGTCGGTGACCCGTTGGATCACCCCGGCCACCAGCACCGCCGGCAGGGCGCAGCCCAGCAGCGCCACGACCGCCGCGAGCACCGCCCACAACGGCCAGCGCGGGCGCGGTCGCGGCTGGTCCACCCCGTCGGTCACCGGCGAAGGGTACGACCAACCGGGCGATCCCGGCCAGACCCGGCCGCGCGTCGCACGCGTGGGCGTCGGTGGCGGGTCAGGCCGGGTGGCCGCTACGGCTCAGCACCGCCCGGTTGACCGCCCAGGCGACGACCAGCCCGGCCCCGAGGATCGGCTGGCCGGCAAGGGCGAGCAGGATGCCCGCGGTCAGGAAGCAGGCAGCCTGGACGGCGTACTTGGCGGCCGGGGGCAGCGGCACGGCGGCCTTCGGCGAGCAGAAGACGCCCCAGACCACCGCGATGAGCAGCGGCGCGCCGAGCCCGGCGAGCAGCCGTACGGCCAGCCCGGCGTCGAGGGTGAAGCCCCACCAGCCGGCGGCGACGAGCATCGCCAGCTCCAGCAGGAAGGCGAACGCCAGCAGCACGGCCTTCATCAGGACCTCCAGTCCCGGTACGCGGTGTCCAGGGCGGCCACCATCTGGTCGAAGGAGCGGTCGAGGCCCCGGGGCAGGCCGAACCCGCCGGCCGCCTCCAGGGTCACGAAGCCGTGCACGGCGCTGCGGAACATCCGCGCCGCGTCGACCGCGTCGTCGCCGGCCAGGCCGTACCCCCGCAGGATCGCGTAGACGGCATCGAGGGCCCGCCGGCCGGCGGCGACATGCTCGGGGTCGGCGGGGTCCGGCACCTGCTGTGCGGCCGGGTAGCGGCCGGGATGCCGGCGGGCGTAGCCCCGCCAGGCACCGGCGACCGCACGCAGCGCATCGCGACCGGCCCGCCCGGCGGCGGCCGAGGTCATCTCGTCGGCCAGTTCGGCGATGGCCAGCGCGGCCAGTTTCTGGGTCAGCGCGTCAACGCCCTTGACGTGTTTGTAGAGGCTGGGCAGCGCGACGCCGAGCCGGCCGGCCAGGGCGGCCAGGGTCAGTTTCTCGTAGCCGACCTCGTCGGCGAGCCGGGCCGCCTCCCGCACCACGGTCCGCGGGGTGAGCCCGGCCCTAGGCATGCGAGGTCGCCGCCAGGAACTCGACCAGCTGGGCGGCGGTGGCCTCCGGCTGGTCGGCGTGCGGGTAGTGGCCGGAGTCGCCGATCATGCGGGCCTCGGCGGTTGCGAAGAGCCGGCGGGCGGCCCGCGCCTCGGCCCCCGGGTCCTTGAAGTCCGGGTCCTTCGTGCCCATCAGCACCAGCACCGGCTGGCGGACGTCGCCGGCCCGGGCCGTCCAGTGCGGCGCAACCGGGGCGACCACCCCGCGCACCGCGTCCATCCGGCCCCGCAGCCTGGCGACCATCTCCTTGCGGTACGCGGCGTCGTCGGCTGGCCGCGCGGCGGGGAAGAGCGTCCTGTGGAACATGCCGAAGAGTCGTGGGCTGCGCAGCACCGCCGCCTGGGCGGCCCGCATCACGAGGTTGGGCTTCAGCTCGGCGACGAACGGGCTGACCTGCACGACGCCGTTGACCAGGTCGGGCGCGTCGCCGGCGGCGAAGACCACGGCCGCCGCGCTGGACGAGCTGCCGACCAGGGTGGCCGGCCCGCCGAGGGTACGCACCACGGCCAGCAGGTCGGCGCCGACCTCGGCCGGAGCGTACGACGGCCAGTGCGGGCTGGAGTCGCCGTGCCCCCGGACGTCCACCGAGGCCACCCGGTAACCGGCCTCGACCAGCAGCGGGATCAGGTGGCGGAAGGTGCGCCGGTTCTCCCCCATGCCGTGCGAGAGGACCACCAGCGGACCGTCCCCATGCACCTCGTACGCGATCGTGCCGCCGTCCCGCTCCACGTGGCTAATCGTCATAGCCTTAAAGCTAATGCCATTAGCTTTAACCGTCAAGGGTTGACCTGAAGTCGGGTGGAGATCGCAGGATCGACCGCATGACACCGTCCGGCACCGCGCACGTCCGCATCGCCCGTCCGAGCCGCAGCCTGGCCGCCGCCGAACGCTTCTGGGTCGACGGGCTCGGCCTGCGCGTGCTGTACCGAGGTGGGGCCGGCGGGCCCGGCGAGCACGACCTGCTGATGCTCGGCTGGCCGGACGCGGCCTGGCACCTGGAACTGGTCGGCGGGGAGCAACTGAGCGTCGCGCCGCGCCCGACGGAGGAGGACCTGTTCGTGCTCTACCTGGACGGGCCGGTCGACGACGAGCAGGTGACGAGACTGGAACGGGCCGGCGGGACGAGGGTCTCCGCCGGCCCGTACTGGGACCGCTGGGGGGTGACGGTGGCCGATCCGGACGGCTACCGCCTGGTGCTGAGCACCCGGGGCTGGTCGAACGCCTGACTCACTTCTTGGAGATCAGCGCCCGGCCGAAGAACATCAGGTTCGCGGGGCGCTCGGCGAGCCGCCGCATCAGGTAGCCGTACCAGTCCTCGCCATAGGGCAGGTAGGTGCGCATGGTGTAACCCTCGCCGACCAGCCGAGCCTGCTCCTCGGGCCGGATGCCGTACAGCATCTGGAACTCGAAGCGGTCCGGCCCCCGGTCGAACCAGCGGGCCCGGTCCTCGCCGATGGCGATCAGGCGCGGGTCGTGGGTGGCCAGCATCGGGTAGCCGTCCCCGGCCATCAGCACGTTCAGGCAGCGCACGTACGACTTGTCCACCTCGCGGGCGGACTGGTACGCCACCGACTCGGGCTCCTTGTACGCGCCCTTGCAGAGCCGTACCCGGGACCCGGCCGAGGCCAGCTCTCGGCAGTCCGACTCGGTCCGCCGCAGGTACGCCTGGAGCACCGCCCCGGTCGACGGGTAGTCCTTGCGCAGCTTGGCCAGGACGTCCAGGGTCGAGTCGGTGGTGGTGTGGTCCTCCATGTCCAGGGTGACCGTGGTCCCCGCCTCGTCGGCCGCCGCGCAGATCGCCCGGGCGTTGTCGTAGGCGAGCTGCTCGTCGAACATCTGGCCGAGCGCGGAGAGCTTCACGCTCACCTCGGCCGCGGGGGTCAGCCCGGCACCCGAGAGCAGCTTCAGCAGCTTGAGGTATTCGTCCCGGGTGGCGTTCGCCTGCTCGGGGGTGACGGTGTCCTCGCCGAGGTTGTCGAGGGTGACCGCGAGGCCGTCGGCGACGAGTTCGCGGGTCGCGCGCAACGCGTCGTCGGTGCCGGCGCCGGCGACGAACCGGCGGACGACGTCCCGGGTGAACGGGGCCGTCGCGACGAGCCGCTCGACCTGGGATGACCGGGAGGCAGCGAGGATGACGGAACGGAGCATGAGCCGAGCGTAACGCCCACCCGCCGGGCCCCGCCCGGGGGCGGGCGTGCCGCCGCGACCGCCGGCGACAGGCGTCCCACCGGCACCACCGACACCACCCGCGGGGCGACGGAAGTGGCGCCGATCAGCTACAACCATCCCCGTGGAACGACACTCCCGCCGCCGGCTCCGGTCGGCCTCCGTGCAGCTGGGCGCGCTCACCGCCCTGGCGCTCGCCCTCTCGGGCTGCAACATGACCTCCGACGACGACGATGACGACTGCGCCCTCGGCCCGGGCGGCGGCGGGGACACCGTCGCGCTCGCCGCGCGCGTCCCCACGGTGACCGCCGACGCCGGGCGCGCCGAGCCGCGGCCGGTGGCCGCCGCCCTGCCCGACCAGGGCGGCTTCGGCACCCACCTCGCCTCCTGCGGCGGCTGAGATGCGGCGCGAGGCGGCCACCCCCCGCCCGGACTGGGACGCCACCATCCGCGGCCAGGGCCTGGTGTACGTCGACACCGAACTGCCCGACGGCGGCACCATGTCGTACTGGGACGAGACGGCGGCGTACGCCTTCACGCTGGACGAGGTGCTCCGGCTGGAGGAGGCGACCGAGGAGCTGCACCGGATGTCGGTGGCCGCCGCCGAGCACGTGGTGGCCCGCAACCGGTACGCCGAGTTCGGCATCCCGGCCTGGGCCGCCGAGGCGGTCGCCCGGTCGCTGCGCGAGACGCCGCCGACCCTCTACGGCCGCTTCGACCTCGCCTACGACGGCTCGTGGCCGCCGAAGCTGCTGGAGTACAACGCCGACACCCCGACCGCGCTGGTCGAGGCGAGCATCATCCAGTGGTACTGGCTGGAGCAGACCCGGCCCGAGGCCGACCAGTGGAACAGCCTGCACGAGCGGCTGGTCGGCGCCTGGGCCAAGATCGGCGCCGGGCTGCACGACCGCCGGGTGCACGTGGCCTGGTCCAACGAGGAGGAGTCCGGCGAGGACCAGATCACCGCCGGCTACCTGGCCGAGACCGCCCGGCAGGCCGGGCTGGACGTCACGCTGCTGCCGATCCAGCACGTCGGCTGGGACGGCCGGCGCTTCGTCGACGCCGCCGACAGGCCGGTGACCACCTGCTTCAAGCTCTACCCGTGGGAGTGGATGCTGGCCGAGCCGTACGGCCCGCCGGCGCTGGACCCGGGCACCCCGACCACCTGGATCGAGCCGGCCTGGAAGCTGCTGCTGTCGAACAAGGCGCTGCTCGCCGTGCTCTGGGAGCTGTACCCCGGCCACGAGTACCTGCTCCCGGCGTACCTCGACTCGCCGCGTGGAATGTCGGAATACGTGGCCAAGCCGCTGCTCGGCCGGGAGGGCGGCTCGGTGCGGATCGTCACCGGCGGCACCGAGATCACCAATCCGGGCAGCTACGGCGACGAGGGCTTCTGCTACCAGGAGTTCCGGGCGCTGCCCGAGTTCGCCGGGAACCGGACGGTGCTGGGCAGCTGGATCGTCGACGGCGAGTCGGCCGGGGTGGGCGTACGGGAGAGCGAGAGCCTGATCACGGACGGTTACGCGAGGTTCCTGCCGCACTACATCGACGCGTCGCGCACCCCGTGAGTCGTCTACCGTTGGTGTCGTGAACTTCGACGCGTACGCCCGGACCGGCGTTGACCTCGTCAACGCCCGCCTGGACGACCTCGACGACCTGCGGGCCATCTTCCCGGACGACAACGCGTGGATGCGCGACGAGGTCGCCGAGCGGGACTTGATGATCTTCCGGCGAGCGCAGAAGCGCCTGCGCGACGTGTTCGAGTACGGCACCTCGGGGCGGGACGCCCAGGCGGTGTCCGAGCTGAACGCCATGCTGGAGGCGTTCCCGGTGCAGCCGCGCATCTCCGGCCACGACTCCAGCGACTGGCACGTGCACGTGACCAGCCGGGGCGCCTCGGTCAGCGCGGAATACCTGGCCGGCGCGGTCTGGGGCCTGTCGGTCTGGCTCTGCGAGTACGGCAGCGCCCGGTTCGGCGTCTGCGCGGACGAGCGCTGCGGCAACGTCTACCTGGACACCTCGTCCAACTGCTGCCGCCGGTTCTGCTCCGAGCGCTGCGCCACCCGCTCGCACGTCGCCGCGCACCGGGCCCGCAAGCGTGCCGCCATCGGCGAGCAGCTGTCGACTCCCGCCGACACCCTCACCCCCGTGCGCTGACCCCCGGCGGGGTCAGACGTCGATCGGGGAGGGGGCCGTCAGGTTGGCCCGGGCGAACTCCAGGGCCTCGCGCAGGTCGGCCTCGCGGACGGCGCGGCTCTTCGCGCCCCGGGTGGTCACCTCCACGGCCACCGAGCCGGTGAAGCCGCGGCCGGCCAGCGACCGGAGCAGCTCGGCGCAGGGCTGACCGCCCCGCCCGGGCACCAGGTGCTCGTCGCGCCCCTCGCCGGTGCCGTCCCCCAGGTGCACGTGCGCCAGCCCGGCACCCATCCGGTCCGCCATCTCCAGCGAGTCGGTGTGCGAGGCGGCGCAGTGCGACAGGTCGAGGGTGTACGAGGCGTACCCGGTCTCGGTGGGGTCCCAGCCGGGCACGTACGGGACGAACTGCCGGCCCGCCATCCGCACCGGGTACATGTTCTCCACCGCGAAGCGCAGCCCGCCGAACTGCCCGGCGATCGTGTCGAGGCCGTCGGCGAAGTTCTTGGCGTAGTCCCGCTGCCAGGTGAACGGCGGGTGCACCACGACGGTCGGCGCCTCCAGGGTCTCGGCCATCTCGGCGGCCTTGCGCAGCCGCTCCCACGGGTCGGCGCTCCACACCCGCTGGGTGACCAGCAGGCAGGGTGCGTGCACCGACAGCACCGGCACGCCGTAGTGCTCGGAGAGCCCGCGCAGCGCGCCGGCGTCCTGGCTGACGGCGTCGGTCCAGACCATCACCTCGACGCCGTCGTAGCCGAGCGCCGCGGCCAGCTGGAACGCCGCCGCGGTCCGCTCAGGGAAGACCGAGGAACTGGAGAGGAGCACCGGGACGCGGGAAGTCACGCCCCTCAGGGTAGCCGGGTTCCCCGCAACGCTTCAGGACGAGCGTCCCCAAAACCCCCAGAACGGCCGGTGGAGATCACATCGGCTCCAGCTGATCCAACCGTCTGAGGATGACCCCCTCACGCAGCGCCCAGGGGCAGATGTCCAGCGACGGCACGTCGAGCCGGCGCATCACCGCCTCGGCCACCACCGCGCCGGCCAGCAGCTGGTGGGCCCGGCCCGCGCTCACCCCCTCCAGCTCCACCACCTGGGCCGGCGGGATGTGCCGGATGAAGCCGAGCACCTGCCGCAGCCCGGCCCGGCTGAGGCTGCGCCGGGCCCACAGGCCGGCCCCGGAGGGCGCCGCGCCGGCCAGCCGGGCCAGCATCCGGAAGGTCTTCGAGGTGGCGACCGGACGTTCCCAGCCCACCTCGGACAGCTTCTCCAGCACCGGGTCGAGCTGCGCGTCGACGTACTCCCGCAGTTCCTCCACCGCCTCGGCGGACGGCGCCACCAACCCGGCCGGGTCCACCCGCAGCCGCTCCCGGCTCAGCCGCCCGGCGCCCAGCGGCAGCGAGATCGCCACGTCCGGGTCCTCGTCGATGCCCGCCGCCAGCTCCAGCGAGCCACCGCCGATGTCCATCGCCAGCAGCCGACCAGCCGACCAGCCGAACCACCGCCGGACCGCGAGGAAGGTCATCCGCGCCTCGTCCGCGCCGGAGAGCACCTCCAGGCGTACGCCGGTCTCGTCGCGGACCCGGGCCAGCACCTCGGCCGCGTTGGTGGCGTCGCGCACCGCGGAGGTGGCGAAGGCCAGCAGGTCGTCGGCGGCCAGCCCGGCGGCCGCCGCCCGGGCCATTCCGACCGCCTTGACCAGGCCGTCGGCGCCCTCCTCGGTGAGCGCGCCGTCCGGCCCGATCTGCTCGGCCAGCCGGAGCACCACCTTCTCCGAGTGCGCCGGCCACGGGTGGGCGCCGTGGTGGGCGTCGACCACCAGCAGGTGCACCGTGTTGGAACCGACGTCGAGGACACCCAGTCGCATGCCCTCGACACTAGGGGCAACACGTTTCCCCGGCTCGTCGGCCCGCGGCCGTCACCCCGCGTACGCTGGTCCGGGTGACGAGCCAGGTGGAAATGCACGTGCTGGTGGACGACCCGGACGACCCGCGCAGCCGCGAGGTCGGCCTCGACTTCCCCCGCGAGTGGATCGAGTTCGTCGACCCGGCCGACGAGAAGCATCTGGTCCGCGCCGACCTGACCTGGCTGCTCTCCCGCTGGACCTGCATCTTCGGCAAGGGCTGCCACGGCATCATCGCCGGTCGGGCCGCCGACGGCTGCTGCTCGCACGGCGCGTTCTTCACCGACTCCGACGACGAGAAGCGGGTCCGCGCCGCGGTGAAGCGGCTCACCCCGTCGACCTGGCAGCACTTCCGTCGCGGCTTCAAGAACTGGACCGAGAGCGACACCATCGACGGCAAGAACCCGGCCCGCCGCACCGCCACCCAGGACGTCGACGCCCCCTGCGTCTTCCTCAACGACGCCGACTTCCCCGGTGGCGGCGGCTGCGCGCTGCACGCCCAGGCGCTGCGCGACGGGGTGCACCCGCTGGAATACAAGCCGGACGTCTGCTGGCAACTGCCGATCCGCCGGGACCAGGAGTGGAGCAAGCGACCGGACAACACCAAGGTGCTGGTCTCCACGCTCTCCGAGTTCGACCGGCGGGGCTGGGGCGCGGGCGGGCACGACCTGGACTGGTGGTGCACCTCCTCCACCGACGCGCACGTCGGCGCCGAGCCGATGTACGTCTCGTACGGCCCGGAGGTGACCGCGCTGATCGGCGCCCCCGCGTACGCGAAGCTCGCCGAGCTGTGCACGGCCCGGCTCCGCCAGGGCCAGATCGCCCCCCACCCGGCCAGCGAGAGCTGACCGGGGCCTACGCCCTCCCCTCCAAGGGCAGGACCACCACGCCGTCGTCGTCGCTGTGCACCTCGGCGCCCGGCCCGAAGACGCAGTTGCCGAACGTCACCGGCACGTCCCGCTCGCCCGCACCCGTCTTGGCGCTCTTGCGCGGGTTGGCGCCGAGCGCCTTGATGCCGATCGGCAGGGCGGCCAGCGCGGCGACGTCGCGGACCGCGCCGTTGATGACCACACCCGCCCAGCCGTTCTCCGCCGCCGTGCCGGCGATCAGGTCGCCCATCAGGGCGGTGTGCACCGATCCGCTGCCGTCCACCACCAGCACCCGCCCCTCCCCCGGCTCGGCGACGATCGACTTGAGCATGGCGTTGTCCTCGAAGCAGCGCACGGTGACGGCCGGCCCGGCGAAGGCGCGGACGGCACCGAACTGGCGCAGCTGGGTGTCGCACGAGCCGAGCACGTCGCCGTACCGGTCGTAAAGGTCGGCGGTGGCCGCAGTGTCCATGGATCTTCCCTTTCTCAATCGGATGGTGAGCGGTGCAGGCCGGTCGCGGCGACGGCCGCGCCGGCCAGGCCGGCGGCGGTGCAGGCGAGCACCCCCGCCGCCGGCGCCGGCGGCGAGCGCACGTACCCCATCAGCACGGTCATCCAGCCACCAACCTTCCTCGGAGCGGACGGACCACGAAGCGGCCGAGCAGCGGCCAGAGCAGCACCACCAGGATCACGGCGTAGATCAGCCAGGAGGCCCAGCCGCCGATCAGGCCGTGCAGCTCGCCGCCGGAGAGCTGCAACGCCCGTCGGCCCTGCAGCTCCGCACGCGGGCCGAGGATGACCCCGACGATCAGCGGCAGGATCGGCAGCCCGAACCGCCGCATGCCGAAGCCGAGCAGGCCGAGGGTGAGCAGCAGGAACAGGTCGAACGGCTGGGCGTTCACCGCGTACGCACCCATTGAGGCGAAGAAGAGGATCCCGGCGTAGAGGTACGGGCGCGGGATCCGCAGCAGCCTGGCCCAGGCGGGCGCGAGCGGCAGGTTGAGCACCAGCAGCAGCAGGTTGCCGACGAAGAGGCTGGCGATCAGCGTCCAGACCAGGCTGGACTCCCGCTCGAAGAGCAGCGGGCCGGGCTGGATGTTGTGCTGCTGGAAGGCGGCCAGCATGACAGCGGCGGTGGCGTTCGTCGGCAGGCCGATGGCCAGCAGCGGCACCAGCGTGCCGGCGGCGGAGGCGTTGTTGGCGGCCTCCGGCCCGGCGACGCCCTCGATCGCGCCCTTGCCGAACTCCTCCGGGTGCTTCGACAGCTTCTTCTCGGTGACGTACGACAGAAAGGTCGGGATCTCCGCCCCGCCGGCGGGCACCGCGCCGAACGGGAACCCGAACGCGGTGCCGCGCAGCCATGGCATCCAGGACCGCTTCCAGTCCTCCCGCCCCATCCAGGGTTGACCGACCGGAATCACCTCGCCGGACTTGCGGCGCAGGTGCGCGGCGATCCAGAGCGCCTCGCCGACGGCGAAGATGCCGACCGCCACCACGACCACGTCGATGCCGTCGGCGAGCTGCGGGATCCCCAGGGTGAGCCGCTGCTGACCGGTCTGGTCGATCCCGATCACGCCGATGACCAGGCCGAGCAGCAGCGAGGCGAAGCCGCGTACCCGGGACGCGCCGAGCACCGCGGTGACGGCCACGAACGCGAGCAGCATCAGCGCGAAGTAGTCGGGCGCGCCGAGGCTGATCGCGAACGACACCACCGGCGGGGTGACCACCACCAGCAGCAGGGTGGCGATGGTGCCGGCGACGAACGAGCCGATAGCGGCGGTGGCCAGCGCCTGCGCCGCCCGGCCCGCCTTCGCCATCTTGTTGCCCTCGATGGCGGTGACCACCGAGGAGGACTCGCCGGGGGTGTTCAGCAGGATCGAGGTGGTCGAGCCGCCGTACATGCCGCCGTAGAAGATGCCGGCGAACATGATCAACGCCTGGGTCGGGCCCAGGCCGTAGGTGACCGGCAGCAGCAGCGCCACCGTCATCGCCGGGCCGATGCCGGGCAGCACGCCGACGGCGGTGCCGATGGTCACGCCGAGCAGCGCGATCAGCAGGTTCATCGGGGTCACCACGTTGGCGAACCCGTCGAGCAGGTGGCCGAAATTGTCCATCAGAGGATTCCTTGCAGCACGCCGGCGGGCAGGTTGACGCCCAGCCCGATGGCGAACGTGTAGAAGGTGATCAGCGACAGCGCGACGGCGATCAGCAGGTTGCGCACGTAATGCCGGTTGCCCAGCGCGAACGCCGAGCCCCAGAAGAGCAGCGTCCCGCTGATCACCCAGCCGAGCCGGTCGATCAGCACCGCGTTGACCAGGAACGCCCCGATCAGCAGCAGCACGGTCCGCCAGTCGATCGGGCTGCTCAGGTCGACGTCCTCGCCGGCCTCCGGCTCACCGGTGCCGCCGCGGGCCACGTCCACCGTGTAGACCGCGGCGACGATCAGCAGCAGCACGCCGAGCAGGATCGGCACCGGCTTCGGGCCGATCGGGTCGGCCGTGCTGATCGCGTGCCCGATCCGGGTCGCATCCAGGATGACCAGCGCGCCGACCAGGGCGAGGAACGCGCCGACGGCGTACTGCGCCCGGTCCCGGGCCGGCTTCGCGGCGGTCGGGTCCGGCCCGACCTCCGCGTCCGGCTGCGTGGGTCCGTCCGTTCCGGCCACGGCCGGGTCCAGGTCCGGGTCGGCGGCCGCCGCGGCCACGCCCGGCGTCGCCGGGTCCGGCCCGGTCGGCTGTGCCGGCACCGGCGGTACGACCGGCCCGGTGGCGCCCGGCCGGGGCGGCGGGTCGCCGCCCCGGTCCGGTCGGGTCGTCCTGCCGGTCATGCCAGTCCGAGCTGCTTGAGCAGGTCGGCCACCGACTTGTCCTGTTCGGTGAGGAAGGTGCCGAACTCGTCGCCGGTGACGAAGGCGTCGGTCCAGCCCCGCTTGGCCAGCTCGGCCTTCCACTCCGCCGACTCGTGCATCTTGGTCAGCGCGTCGATCCAGACCTTCTTGTCGGCGTCGCTGATGCCGGGCGGTGCGACGATGCCCCGCCAGTTGGTGAAGACCAGGTCGATGCCGGAGGACTTGAGCGTGGGCACCTCCTTGAGCGCCTCGATCGGCGCCTCGCTGGTCACCGCGAGGACCCGGATCTGGCCGGCCTCGACCTGGTCGAGGAACTCGCCGAAGCCGCTGGCGCCGAAGGCCACCTTGCCGCCGAGCACGGCCGGCAGCAGCTCGCCGCCGCCGTCGTACGAGACGAAGTTGACCTGGCGCGGGTCGATGCCGACGGTCTTCGCCAGCTGCATCGGCAGCAGGTGGTCCGGGCCGCCGGGCGACGAGCCGCCGCCGACCGCGATGCCCTTCGGGTTGGCCTTCCAGGCCGTGACCAGGTCGCCGATCGTCTTGTACGGCGAGTCCTTCGGCACCACGATGGCGCCGGCCTCCTCGATCATCTTGGCCAGCGGCGTGGTCTGGGTGAGCGTCGCCGACGACTTGGAGGTGTACGAGGCACCGACCACGCCCAGCCCCATCTGCATGGCGAGCTTGCCGTTGCCCTTCTCGTTCACCGTGCGCTGGAGGCCGACGGTGCCGCCCGCGCCGGGCAGGTTGAAGACCTGTACTCCGGTGGCGATCTTGGCGTCCTCCATTACCTTGGCGGCGGTGCGGGCGGTGGTGTCGTAGCCGCCGCCGGGGGTGTTCGGGACCATGATCCGCAGACCGGTGGCCGGCTTGCCGTCACCGCCGGACGATCCCTCGTTCTTGTCGGCGGTGGCGCCGCACGCGCCCAGCGCCAGCGCCGTGGCGGCGGCGACGCCCACGGCCAGCAGGTTTCTCCGAGTTGCCATCTTGTTTCTCTTCCGTTTCGAGGGAGTCCGGCGGCAAGATGATGACTCCCGGGCGGACACCGCGTCTGCCTTCTGTCACCAGCGGAGATTGAGGTCTTTGTGGTCGCGGTCACTCCCCGCCGCACCTTGGCCGGGCAGTTGCTCGTGCTCCAGCTCGCGATCATCGTCGTGGTGCTGGTGGCGGTCGCCGCGGTGTCCCTGGCCCAGTCCGCGGCGACCTTCAACCGGGTCGAGGGTCGGCGGGTGGCCGCCCTCGGCGAGCAGCTCGCCGTCAACCCGCTGCTGCGCGACCGGCTCACCCAACCCGCGCCGGGGGAACTGGTCGCCCCGTTGGTGCAGACCACGCTGACCCAGTCCGGGGTGACCTCGGTGACCGTGGCGGACGCCCGGGGCCGGGTGGTCAGCTCCACCGACCCGACGCTGGTGGGCAGTCGGGTGGTGCTCGGCGATCCCGAGGTGGCGCAGGGCCGGAGCTGGTCCGGCGAGCTGGAGGTCGGCGGGTCTCGCGAGCTGGTGGCCCAGGTGCCGGTGCTCGGCAGCGACCCGAACAAGAACCTGGGGAAGCACCTGGGCGTGGTGGTGATCGGTGAGAAGTCGCCGACCTGGTCGGAGCGGCTGGTCGGCGCCTCCTCGTACCTCTTCACCTACCTCGGCATCGCCAGCCTGCTCGGGGTGGTCGGATCCTGGCTGCTGGCCCGGCGGATCAAGCGGCAGACCCTGGGGCTGGAGCCGCGGGAGATCGCCGGCCTCGCCGAGCACCGGGAGGCGCTGCTGCACGGCATCGCCGAGGGGGTGGTCGCGCTGGACCCGCAGCAGCGGGTCACGCTGGTCAACGCGGTCGGTCGGCGGCTGCTCGACCTGCCCGAGCACTGCCTCGGCCGCAGCCTCGCCGACCTGCGGATCTCCGGCCGGTTGCGGGACGTGCTGGCCGACACCGGCGGCGACGGGGCGGCCCGGGACGAGGTCGTCGTCCGGGGCGGCCGGGTGCTGGTGATGAACCGGATGACGGTCAGCAAGGACGGCCACCGGCTCGGCTCGGTGACCACCCTGCGGGACCGCACCGAACTGGCCCGGCTGGAGCAGGAGATCGGCTCGTTCCGCAGCACCACCGAGCTGCTCCGGGCGCAGACCCACGAGTTCGCCAACCAGCTGCACACCATCTCCGGCCTGATCCAGATCGGCGAGCACGACGAGGTGGTCCGCTACGTGGACGCGCTGAGCCGGCACCGGGCCTCGCTGGACCTCACCGTGACCAGCCGGATCCACGACACCGCGGTGGCCGCGCTGCTGATGGCCAAGTCCGCGGTGGCCGCGGAACGCCGGGTGGAGCTGCGGATCTCCGAGCGGACCGGACTGGACCGGCTGGAGCCCGAGGTCGCGGCGGACGTCGCGACGGTGCTGGGCAACCTGGTCGACAACGCCGTGGAGGCGGTCGCCGGCGGCCGGGACACGGCGGCCGACGCGATCACCGGTGGCCGCGAGGGCGGGGCGGCCGGAGAGCCGGACCCGGACCGGCCGGCCTGGGTCGAGGTCGAGCTGCGCCGGGACGCCTCCTCGGTGGAGATCGTGGTCCGCGACTCCGGGCCCGGGGTCGCGCCGGACCTGGCCCAGGAGGTGTTCACCCACGGCTTCACCACCAAAGCGGCGCGGGGCGGCGAGCGGGGCATCGGACTGGCGCTCACCCGGCTGGTCTGTCACCGTCGCGGCGGTGAGGTCGCGGTGACCAACACCGAGGAGGGCGCGATGTTCACGGCCCGGCTGTCGGTGACCGGCGCGTTGGAGGGGGTCCGGTGATCGACGTACTGGTGGTCGACGACGACTTCATGGTGGCCCGGATCCACCGGGGCTTCGTCGAGCGGATCGACGGCTTCCGGGTGGTCGGTACGGCGAGCACCGGCGAGCAGGCCGTCGCCGCGGTCGACGAGCTCCGCCCCGACCTGGTGCTGCTCGACCTCTACCTGCCCGACATGTTCGGCCTGGACGTGGTGACCCGGCTGCGCGCCGCCCGGCACGACTGCGACGTGCTGGTGATCAGCGCGGCCCGGGAGGCCGAGGCGGTCCGCCGCGCGGTCCGCTACGGCGCGGTCAACTACCTGCTCAAGCCGTTCGGCTTCGACGAGCTGCGGACCCGGCTGGAGCAGTACGCCGCCCGGCGCAACACGCTGCGCCCGGCGGTGGTCGCCGACCAGGCCGACGTGGACCGGGTGCTGTCCCGCAGCGGCACGCACATCGCCACCTCGGCGCTGCCCCGCGGGCTCAGCGCCGAGACCGCCGAGCTGGTGGAACGCGCCCTGCGGGAGCACACCGGCACGCTCTCGGCGGCCGAGTGCGCCAACCGGGTGGGCATCTCCCGGGTCAGCGCCCGCCGCTACCTGGAGCACTTCACCGAGAGCGGGCGGGCCGCGGTCAACCTCCGGTACGGCTCGGCCGGCCGCCCGGAGCGTCGCTACGGCTGGGTGGCGTGACGGCCTACGGCTCGAACTTGTAGCCGAGGCCGCGCACGGTGACGATGAACCGCGGCGCGGACGGCTCCGGCTCGATCTTGGAGCGCAGCCGTTTGACGTGCACGTCCAGGGTCTTGGTGTCCCCGACGTAGTCGGCGCCCCAGACCCGGTCGATCAGCTGGCCCCGGGTGAGCACCCGGCCGGCGTTGCGCAGCAGCAGCTCCAGCAGCTCGAACTCCTTGAGCGGCAGCTGCACGGCGGCGCCGCCGACGGTCACCACGTGCCGCTCGATGTCCATCCGGACCGGGCCGGCGGCCAGGGTCGGAGCGCCCGACTCGGCCACCTCGGCGGTCTGCCGGCGCAGCACTGCCCGAATCCGGGCCACCAGCTCGCGGGGCGAGTACGGCTTGGTCACGTAGTCGTCGGCGCCGATCTCCAGGCCGACCACCTTGTCGATCTCGCTGTCCCGCGCGGTGACCATGATGATCGGCACGTGCGAGCGCTGCCGCAGCTGCCGGCAGACCTCCGTCCCGGACATCTCCGGGAGCATCAGGTCGAGCAGCACGATGTCCGCGCCGGTCCGGTCGAACTCGGTGAGGGCAGAGGGTCCCGTCGCGGCGACGGACACCTCGAAGCCCTCCTTGCGGAGCATGTACGACAGGGCGTCGGAGAACGACTCCTCGTCCTCGACCACCAGAACGCGGCTCAACGGGTGTTTCCTCTCCTTGCGGTCAGGCCTGCCCGAGCTCGACCGGGCCGGCCTCGATACCAGCGGACGGCAGTGTCGTGTCCAGGTCGTCCGGAGGGCTGGCGGGTAGCCGGAGGGTGAACGTCGAGCCCCCTCCCAGAGTGCTCGCCACCTCCACCCGGCCGCCATGGTTGCTGGCGATGTTTTTGACGATGGCCAGGCCGAGACCCGTGCCACCGGTGGAACGGGAGCGGGCCTGGTCGGCCCGGTAGAACCGTTCGAAGATCCGGTCGACGTCGTTCGGGGCGATGCCGATGCCCTGGTCGGTGACGGCGATCTGGATGTGCTCATCGTCCGCCCGGGTGGCGACCCGGACGCAGGTGCCCTCGCCGGAGTAGTTGATCGCGTTCTCCACGAGGTTGGCCACGGCGGTGGCGATCTGGGCGGCGCTGCCGTGGACCGTCAGCCCCTTCTCCCCCTCCGTCACCACCTGGACCTGCCGGGCGGCGGCCGCGGTGCGGGTCCGGTCGATCACCTCGGCGAGCACCCAGTCCACCGCGACCGGCTCGGGGGCCGGCTGCGGTTCGGCGCCCTGGAGCCGGGTCAGCTCCAGCAACTCCTGCACCAGCCGGCCCAGCCGGGTCGACTCGTGCTGGATCCGCTCGGCGAAGCGGCGGGCCGCGACCATGTCCTCGGACAGGTCGGGCGCGCCGTCGCCGGCCGGCTCGGTGGCGTCCAGCAGCGCCTCGGCGAGCAGTTGCAGGGCGCCGATCGGGGTCTTCAGCTCATGGCTGACGTTGGCCACGAAGTCGCGGCGGACCCGGGCCAGCCGATGCGACTCGGTGACGTCGGCCGCCTCGACGGAGACGCAGCCGCCGCCGAGCGCCATCGCCCGCAGGTGCACCCCGAGCGGGTTCTCCCCGGCGTTGTCGCGGCCGCGCGGCAGGTCCAGCTCGATCTCCCGCCGCACCCCGGTGCGGCGGACCTGCCCGGCCAGCGTGCGGATCAGCGGGTGCGCGGCGATGGAGCCGGGCGTGGCGCCGGCGCGGAGCAGACCCATCGCCCGGGCGGCGGGGTTCACCAGGACCGGCACATCGTCCGGGTCCAGCACCACGACGCCGGCGCGGAGGGAGTCGATCGCCTTGCGGCCGAGCCCGGAGAGCCCGGCCTGCTGGTCGTCCGGAATGGTGAGCCTCCCTGAGCTCCAGCGGGAGCCGGCGCTCCCCGACGCGAGGCCGCGCCGCCAATCCTGGACGGGCCGCGCCAGCAGCAACCCGGCGACCAGCCCGGTCGCCAGTGCCACGGCCACCACGACCGCCACCGCCCATTCCACGTCGCGATCGTAGGGTCATTGTTAACCTGGGTATCGCCCATAAAGGGATGAACCACTCTCACTTCCGAGAAAGTTCACTCGTCGGCCCCACGTCGTTCACCGGGGTTCACCTCGGATCCGCCCCCCGCGCCTACGGTGGGTCGCGCACCTGCTCAACCCGTGCGCCGGTACCGGACATCCGGGACGCCGGCGGCCACCGACCCCAGGAAGTGACGATGCGCGACGAGTTCCGGGCCGACCTGCAGATTGTCAGCCAGCTGCTGGTGGACATGGCGGAGGGGGTGCGCGCCGCGATGCGCCAGGCCACCCGCGGGCTGCTCACCGCCGACCGCGAGGCGTCGGAGGCCGTGATCGCACGGGACGCCGAGATCGACGACCTCTACCGGCACGTCGAGGAGCGGGTCTGCGACCTGCTCGCCCGGCAGGCGCCGGTCGCCTCCGACCTGCGGGCCATGATCACCGCGCTGCACGTCGCCGCCGACCTGGAACGGATGGGTGACCTGGCTGACCACGTGGCGAAGACGGCGCTGCGCCGGCACCCGTCCCCGGCCGTGCCGGCCGAGCTGCGGCCGGTCTTCACCGACATGGCCGCCATCGCCGACCGGATGGCCGAGAAGATCGGCCACGTGCTGGCCAGCCCCGATGCCGACATCGCCGCCGAGCTGGACCGCGACGACGACGCCATGGACGACCTGCACAAGAGCCTCTTCGGCGTGCTGCTCAGCGACGACTGGCCGTACGGGGTGGAGACGGCGATCGACGCCACCCTGCTCGGCCGGTTCTACGAGCGGTTCGCCGACCACGCGGTGAACGCCGGCGAGCACGTCGTCTACCTGATCACCGGGCAGACCTCGCCCTCGGCGAGCTGAACGGCGACACGGAAAGGCCCCGGTCCGCGCGGACCGGGGCCTTTTCGCGTACCTCAGCGGCCCTGGTTGGCCACTGCGGCGGCGGCCGCCTTGGCGGCGGTCGGGTCGAGGTACGTCCCGCCCAGGGTGAGCGGGCGCAGCTGCGGGTCGAGGTCGTAGCGCAGCGGGATCCCGGTCGGAATGTTCAGCTTGGCGATCGCCTCGTCGGAGATCTGGTCGAGGTGCTTGACCAGGGCGCGCAGCGAGTTGCCGTGCGCGGCGACCAGCACCGTCCGGCCGGCCAGGATGTCCGGCACGATCGAGTCGTACCAGTACGGCAGCATCCGGTCGACGACGTCCTTGAGGCACTCGGTGCGCGGCATCAGCTCGGTCGGCAGCAGCGCGTAGCGCGCGTCGCCGACCTGCGACCACTCGTCGTCGTCCGCGATCGGCGGCGGCGGCGTGTCGTACGAGCGGCGCCAGAGCATGAACTGCTCCTCGCCGTACTCCTCCAGGGTCTGCTTCTTGTCCTTGCCCTGCAGGGCGCCGTAGTGCCGCTCGTTGAGCCGCCACGACCGGCGCACCGCGATCCAGTGCCGGTCGGCCGCGTTCAGCGCCAGCTCGGCGGTGCGGGTCGCCCGGCGCATCACGCTGGTGTGCACCACGTCCGGCAGCAGGCTGTGCTCGCGCATCAGCTCGCCGCCGCGCCGCGCCTCCGCCTCACCCTTGGCCGTCAGGTCGACGTCGACCCAGCCGGTGAATAGGTTCTTCGCGTTCCAGTCGCTCTCGCCGTGCCGCAGCAGGACCAGCGTCCCGACGGTGGGCCCCTCGCTCGCAGTCATGCCGATCATCCTGCCGTACCTCGTCCGGGGACACGCGGGCAGTGGTCGTGACGACCACCACGTGGAAAAACCGGTGACCGGAGGTCCGGACCGACACTAGGTTGTAAGGCGCTGCGAGGATAACGGTCATTACCTGGAGCGGGGGCGCCGTCGTGCGGACGATGCGGGGTTGGTTCCGGGACACCACCGGCGGCCTGCCGAGGGCCTTCTGGTACCTCTGGACCGGCACCCTGATCAACCGGCTCGGCTCGTTCGTGCTGGTCTTCCTCGCCATCTACCTCACCCAGGAGCGCGGCTTCTCCGCCTCCAAGGCCGGCCTGGTGCTCGGCCTCTGGGGGGTCGGCGGCGCGGTCGGCACCACCGTCGGCGGCACCCTGACCGACCGCTGGGGCCGCCGGCCCACGCTGCTCACCGCGCACCTCGGCGCGGCCACCATGATGCTCGCGCTCGGCTTCGCCCGGGAGCTGCCGACGGTGGCGGCGGGCGCGCTGCTGCTCGGCATGTTCGCCGAGGCCGCGCGGCCGGCGTTCGGCGCCATGATGATCGACGTGGTGCCGGAGAAGGACCGGCTGCGCGCCTTCTCGCTGAACTACTGGGCGATCAACCTCGGCTTCGCCTGCGCCGCGATGCTCGCCGGCCTCGCCGCCCAGGCGGGCTACCTGCTGCTCTTCGTGGTCGACGCGGCCACCACGGTGGTCACCGCGCTGATCATCTTCACGAAGGTCCGGGAGACCCGCACGGCCTCCGCCACCGGAGTCCGCACGGGCGGCACCGCCCCCGCCGGGGCGCTGCGGACCATCCTCACCGACCCGGTCTACCTGGGCTTCGTCGCGCTCAACCTGTTCGCCGCGCTGGTCTTCCTCCAGCACATCTCGATGCTGCCGATCGCCATGGGCGACGCCGGCCTGAGCCCGACCACGTACGGCTCGGTGATCGCGCTCAACGGCGTGCTGATCGTGGTCGGCCAGCTCTTCGTACCCCGGCTGATCCGAGGCCGGAGCCGCTCGCACGTGCTCGCCCTGGCCTCGGTGGTGATGGGTGTCGGCTTCGGGCTCACCGCGTTCGCCGACGCCGCCTGGTTCTACGGCCTGACCGTGCTGATCTGGACGCTGGGCGAGATGCTCAACTCGCCCTCCAACGCCACCCTGATCGCCGAGCTCTCCCCGGCCGCGCTGCGCGGCCGCTACCAGGGCGTCTTCTCGCTCTCCTGGCAGATCGCCGGTGCGGCGGCCCCGATCCTCGGCGGCCTGGTCCGGGAGCAGGCCGGCAACACCGCGCTCTGGCTGGGCTGCGCCGGGATCGGCGGCCTGATGGCGGTGGCCCACCTGGTCTCCGGTCCGGCCCGGGAGCGGCGCGCGGCCCAGCTCCAGGTGCCCAGCGAGCCGGTCACGCCGGTCACCGCCGTCCAGCCGCCGGCGCCCGAGGCGGCCGAAGCCGCCGCCATCGCGCCCGCCGAGCCGGTCCCGGCCCGCACCGCCTGAGGTACGCGGACAGCCCCACGAGGTACGCGGACGCTGCCAACCGCCGTCCGTCCTGCCGGCGGCAGGCGGCGGACGAGGTCCTCTGGTCGAGCCCTTGGAGCTGATGTCGCAAACGAATCGGCCCCGCCGGTCGGGTGTCCACCGCGGTGATCACGAACACGCTGGCGCGGAACGGGCCGCCTCCCTACGGTCAGACGCGGACCGGTTAACAAACCTTCCTGGAGGACGGGTGCGGGGCCTGTGGCGCTGGTGGGACGGGACGGCCGGCGGCCTCCCCGCCACCTTCTGGTACCTCTGGGCGGGGCTGTTGGTCAACCGGGCCGGCGCATTCGCCGTGCTCTTCCTGTCGCTCTACCTCACGGCGGCGCGCGGGGCGTCCGAGGCGCTGGCCGGCGCGGTGGTCGGGGCGTACGGAATCGGCGGGGCGGCCGGGGTGCTGCTCGGCGGGGTGCTGGCGGACCGCTGGGGCCGCCGCGCCACCCTGCTCGCGGCGCACCTCGGGGCCGCCGGGCTGATGCTGGGGCTGGCGTTCAGCCGGGACCTGGCGCTGATCGCGGTGCTGGCCGCGCTGGTCGGGGTCGCGCACTCGATGCCGAGCCCGGCCTTCGTCGCGGCGATCGTGGACGTGGTCCCCGGGCACCGGCGCTCCCGGGCGTTCAACCTGCAGTTCTGGGCGTTCAACCTGGGCATGGCGGTGGCCTCGCTGCTGGCCGGGCTGCTGGCCGAGGCGAGCTTCGTCGCGCTCTTCCTGGTCGACGCCGCCGCCACGCTCACCGCCGCCGCCCTCATCGCCTGGAAGGTGCCCGAGACCCTCCAGCGCTCGCAGGTGGGCACCCGAACGGAAAGTGTCCAAGATCTGGCCAAGCGGCGGCCGGGGCTGCGCACCGCGCTGACCGACCGGACCTTCCTGGTCTTCGTCGGGTTGACCTTCGTGCTGGCGGTGCTCACCATGCAGGCCTCGACGATCATGCCGCTCGCCATGCGGGCGGACGGGCTGCGCCCGTCGGCGTACGGGGCGGTGGTGGCGCTGGGCGGTGCGCTGATCGTGGCCGGGCAGCTCCTCGTACCCCGGTTGATCGACCGGCACCGCCGCGACCGCGTGCTGGCGGTCTCCACCGGCCTGCTCGCGGTCGGGTTCGGGATGCTGGCGCTCGCCGACCATCTCTGGGCCCACCTGGCCGCCGCGGTGGTCTGGACGGTCGGCTCGATGCTGGCCGCGCCGCCGAACGCACAGATCAACGCCGACCTGGCCCCGCCGGAGCTGCGGGCCCGCTACCAGTCGGTCTTCTACCTGACCTTCCCGGCGGCGTCCTTCGTCGCGCCGACCCTGGGCGGGGTGAGCCTGCAGTACCTGGGGAGCCGGCACTGGCTGGTCGTGGGTGCCCTTGGCCTGCTCGCGGCGGGTGCCCACCTGCTGGCCGGCCCGCCCCGGGAACGCCGGGTCGCCGCACTGCGCGCCGCCGACGAACCCGTCCTGACGGAGCGGACAGCGGTCCGCTGAGGGCCGACACCCGTCCCCAAGCGAGATCGACTCCATGCCGGCGACGGTGACAACCGACCGCGCTGGCCGGCAACGGCAGAGCGCCCACCCCGACCCGTGGGTCGTGGTGGGCGCTACCGCTTGCCCGGCGGCGGCGGGCGACACTCACCCCCGTAAGCGTCGCCCGCTCGCGCCGCCGGTTCCCGGGTGGCACCGTCCCCCAACGGTGTGCTCCACCCGATCTGGCGCCTCGCTCGGTGCACGGATCTGATCGATCCGCCGCTCCCCCGAACGTTTCCAAGCGTGGCGCGGTGCGATAAAGCTAGTTCGCCCGGATTCCGGATTCAACCCGGATCACTGTCTTGCCGGTCACAGCACAGACGGCGAATCCGGCACCTGCTCCGGGCCTCGGAATGTCCAACACGGGGCTACCCGCCAGCCATTCCCGTAAACACCCTCAGGCGTCTTGCCGATCGGGTGACTCGGTACGGAAAAAGTTGCTCTGCCGGCCGTCGCGCATCTGTTCCTGGAAGATGAGATTCAGCCGCCGTGCCTCGAATGTCCGGAACCAATCGTCCCAGGAGATGGCCTGGATCCGGCTGCTCTCCCGGAAGCCCGGGATGTTGAAGGTGAGCACCCCGGGCCGACCCTCCCGCTCGGTGCCGGCGATCGTCGCCGGCTTCGCGCCCCGGGCGGCGGCCCAGTTCCGGATCACCTCGTGGTTGGTGGTCACCAGGCTGCGCCCGGGACGCTCCGGACGGTCCGCGGGCGACGAGATGACCTGCGACGAACGTACCGACCGTGCGGTGGACCGACCGGTACGGATGCCGGTGGCCGGGGCGCCGGCCGCTGGTGTGGCCCTGGCCCCGGTCGTCGCTTTCTTGGCCGGCGCGGCCTTGGCCCGCTTCGCCGGCTTCCCGGCCGGTGCAGTCTTCGCCGCGGGCCTCCCCGCGGGCGCGGCCTTGGCCCGGGTCGTCGCCTTCTTCGCCGGCGCGGCCTTCGCCACCGCCTTCTTCGCCGGCGCCTTCTTCGCCGCCGCCTTCTTGGCTGGTGCCTTCTTGGCTGGCGCCTTCTTGGCTGGCGCCTTCTTCGCCGCCACCTTCTTCGCTGGTGCCTTCTTCGCTGGCGCCTTCTTCGCCGCCGCCTTCTTCGTCGGCGCCGCCTTCGCGCGGGCCGTCGACTTCGCCGGGGCGGCCTTGCGCGCCGGAGCCGCCTTGCGGGCCGGCGCGGGCGCGGCCTTGGCCCGCGCGGCGGTGGTCTTCCGGCCACCCGCCTTCGCGGCGGCGGCCTTCTTGGTGGCCGCCGCCCGACCGGTCGGGCCGGTGCTGCGCCGCGCCGCGCCGCCAGCGCGGCCCTCCGACCGCAGCGTCCGCGCCAGCGTCTTCACCAGCTCCGGCTTGCGCAGGGCGGAGATGCCGGAGACACCGCGCCGGCGCAACTGCCCACGGATGTCGTCCACCTTCATCCGGGAGATCTCCGACTCGGAGATGCCCGGGGTGTTCGGGGTCTGGTTGCCCTGCCTGGTCCTGGTCGCAGTTCCGCCGCGACCTGAGCTGCTCCGCTGAGCCATGACACGCTCCTCGACAGTCCGTCCTCGGCCTGCGGCGGGTCCCAACTGCCGCACCGCAGTGGTGCGGCATACCCGTCAGGACCGGTCCGAACCTCCGGCGGACGGTTCGAAGAGGTGGGCGAAGGCGGCGAGGTTGGCGGTGGACTCGCCCCGCTTGACCCGCCACTCCCATTCCCGCCGGATCGAGCTGCCGAAGCCGATCTCCAGCATGGTGTCGAAGGACTCGTCGGCGTACGTCAGCACCGCGCCGAGCAGCCGGTCCAGCTCGTCGGCGTCGATGCCGGCCGGGTTGACCCGACCGGTCAGGTAGACGTCGCCCACCGCGTCGATGGAGAACGAGACGCCGTACATCCGGGCGTTGCGCTGGAGCAGCCAGGCCCAGAGCTCCTCGCGCCGCTCGTCGGGCTGGCGCATCACGAACGCCTCGATCCGCAGCGCGTGCTCGCCGACGATCAGGTTGCAGACCGTCTTGAGCTTGTGCGTGCCGGGGAGGGTGACCGCGTACGACCCCTCGCCGGTCGACTCCCAGTCCAGCTCCCGCTCGGTGCAGACGGACTCGATCAGGGCGGCCAGGTCGCTCTTCGCGCTCATCGCACCCACTTTACGGTCGGGCGGACCCCGGCACCGGACGGCGGATGGTGGCCCGGGTCACCACGAGCAGGACATCGCCGGGTCGCCGGCGAGCTGCGTCGCCAACCGGCTCCGGTGCTCGGCGATCGCCTCCCCGTAGACCGCGAGCAGGCCGGAGACCGTGCGCTGCCAGGAGAAGCTGCGGGCGTGCCGGGCCGCGCCGCGGGCCAGGTCGGCCCGGCGCTGCCGGTCCGGCAGGAGGGCGCCGAGGGTACGGGCCCAGTCGACCGGGTCGTGCCCGTCGACGAGCACCCCGCTCACCCCGTTCCGGACCGCGGTGACCAGACCGCCGACGGCGGCCGCCACCACCGGCGTACCGCAGGCCTGGGCCTCCAGGGCGACCAGGCCGAACGACTCGTTGTACGACGGCACCGCGACCAGGTCCGCCGCCCGGTACAGGGCGGGCAGGTCGTCGCCCGTGCGCGGCGGCAGGAAACGGATCCGGTCGGCGACGCCGAGCGAGGCGGCCAGCTCGATCAGCGCGGTGGGCCGGTCCAGCCCGCTGCCGCTCGGGCCGCCGCAGATCACCACGGTCAACTCGTCGGCGAGGGCCGGGTTGCGGTCGCGCAGTGCGGCGACCGCGCGGATCAGCACGTCCGGCGCCTTCAGCGGCTGGATCCGCCCGACGAAGGCCACCAGGTACCCGTCGGTGGGCAGCCCCAGCCGGCGGCGGGCGGCGAGTGCGGCCTCGGCCCGGTCCCCGACGGCCGGGCGGAAGCGGTCCAGGTCGACGCCGGGCTCGACCACGGCGACCCGGGCCGGGTCGGCGTCGTAGCGGCCGATCAGGTCACCCGCCTCGACCCGGGTGTTGGCCACCAGCCGGTCGGCCTCGGCGACCACCTGCTCCTCGCCGATCACCCGGGCCTTCGGCTCCGGCCGGTCACCGGCGGCGAGCTGGGCGTTCTTCACCTTGGCCAGGGTGTGCGCGGTGTGCACCAGCGGCACCCCCCAGCGCTCCTTGGCCAGCCAGCCGACCTGGCCGGAGAGCCAGTAGTGCGAGTGGATCAGGTCGTAGTGGCCGGGCGGGCGGGCCGCCTCGGCGCGCAGCACGCCGGCGGTGAATGCGCAGAGCTGGCCGGGCAGATCCTCCTTGGTTAGCCCTTCGAGGGGGCCGGAGGTGATGTGCCGGACGTGCACCCCGGGCGCCATCTCCACCACTGGGGGCAGGTCGCCGGAGGTGGCCCGGGTGAAGATCTCCACCTCGACGTCGGCCTCGGCCAACCGGCGGGCGACCTCCAGGATGTAGACGTTCATGCCGCCCGCGTCGCCGGTGCCCGGCTGGTGCAGCGGCGAGGTGTGCACCGACAGGGTCGCGATCCGCCGGGGCCGGGGCCACGGCCGCGCACCGCGCTGCCGACCCACGCCGGTGTGCATTTCCGCCACGTCCGCTCCCTCTGTCACGGTTGTTGCCGTCCGCACGACCGGCGCTTCTCGGTCAACCTCGACGCCGGATGACATCTTCCCCATCGGGCTTCGGAAATGCGTTGCGGCGGGTCCCGGGCGTGACGGACCTCATCGACCGCCCGTCGGCACGTGCCACCCACCCGGGGGTGACAATGGCCGGATGACCTCTGTCGCGATCGTCACCGGAGCGTCCAGCGGGATCGGCGCGGCGACCGCCCGCCGGCTGGCCGCCGAGGGTTTCCACGTGCTGGCCGCCGCCCGGCGCGCCGACCGGCTGGCCGGGCTGGTCAAGGAGATCGAGGCGGCCGGCGGCGCGGCGACCGCGGTGAGCTGCGACGTCACCTCGGGCGAGTCGGTGGCCGGGCTGGCGGCTGCGGCCGCCGCCGCACCGGGGCCGGTCACCCTGCTGGTCAACAACGCCGGGGGCGCGCGCGGGCTGGACCCGGTGGAGTCCGGCTCGGTCGGCGACTGGCAGTGGATGTACGACGTCAACGTGCTCGGCACGCTCCGGGTCACCCAGGCCCTGCTGCCGGCGCTGGAGGCGTCCGGGGCCGGCACCATCGTGATCGTCTCGTCCACCGCCGGCTTCACCGTGTACGAGGGCGGCGGCGGCTACGCCGCCGCGAAGCACGCGCAGACCGCAATGGCCGGGACGCTGCGGCTGGAGCTCTGCGGCCGGCCGGTCCGGGTGATCGAGATCGACCCCGGCATGGTGCAGACCGACGAGTTCGGCCTGGTCCGGTTCGGCGGCGACGCCGACAAGGCCGCCGCGACGTACGCCGGGGTGCCCGAGCCGCTGGTCGCCGAGGACGTCGCCGACTGCGTCGCCTGGTGCGCGACCCGCCCGCAGCACGTCAACGTGGACCGGCTGGTGGTCCGCCCGCTGGCCCAGGCCGCCCAGCACAAGGTGCATCGGGTGTGACCTGGTGAAACCCCAGGGCGTCGTGACCCGGGGGACGACCAACCCGAACCGGCTCCGGCGGGTGGACAACTGGATCGTCGAGACCTGCGGCGACCGGCTCCGCGCGGCGGCCGATCCGCTGGTGGTCGACCTCGGGTACGGCGCCACCCCGGTCACCGCCGTGGAGCTGCGCGCCCGGCTGGCCGCCGGGGTCCGCGCCGACGTCCGGGTGGTCGGGCTGGAGATCGATCCGGTACGCGTCACCGCCGCCCAGCCCGCCGCCGACCCGCCGGGGCTGACCTTCGCCCGGGGTGGCTTCGAGCTGGCCGGCCTGCGTCCCGCCCTGGTCCGCGCGTTCAACGTGCTGCGCCAGTACGACCAGGGCGAGGTCGCCGCCGCCTGGCGCACGATCACCGACCGGCTGGCCCCCGGCGGGGTGCTGGTCGAGGGGACCTGCGACGAGCTGGGCCGGCTCGGCGGGTGGCTGCTGGTCGACGCGGCGGGGCCGCGCACGCTCACCCTGGCCGCCCGCCTGACCACCCTGGAGAGCCCGGCCCAACTGGCCGAACGCCTGCCCAAGGCGTTGATCCACCGCAACGTGCCCGGGGAGCGGATCCACGACCTGATCCGTGCCCTGGACGACGCCTGGCAGGCCGCCGCCGGCTACGCCCCCTTCGGCCCCCGCCAGCGCTGGGTGGAGGCGGTCTCCACGCTCAAGCGCTCCGGCTGGCCCATCCTCGACCGCCCCCGCCGCTGGCGCCGGGGCGAACTCACCCTCCCCTGGCCCGCCATCTCCCCCCGCTAACCCGCGCGATCTTGCAGTTTGGGCCCGCGTTTCGCGGCTTTTGCCGGCTTTTTCCGGGCGACAACTGCAAGATCGCGGAAAATGTCGGGGCTGGGTCAGATGGCGCAGTTGATGAGGACGGGTTCGGGATGGAGGGTGACGCCGAAGCGGTCGTGGACGGCGTCGCGGATGTCGCGGGCGAGGGTGACCAGGGCGGCGGTGCTGGCCGTGCCGGAGTGGTTGGTGAGGGCCAGGGTGTGCTTGCTGGAGATGGCGACGCCCTCGGGGCCGGGGTGGCCCTTGGCGAAGCCAGCCTTGTCGATCAGCCAGGCGGCGCTGACCTTCACCACGTCCCCCGCGCCGGGCCAGGACGGCGGCTCGCCGAGGTCGGCGGCGCGCTCGCGCAGCAGCTCGTACGCCGACCGCTCCAGCACCGGGTTGGTGAAGAACGAGCCGACCGACCAGGTGTCCGGGTCGGTCGGGTCGAGCACCATGCCCTTGCCGGCGCGCAGCTTCAGCACCGCGGCCCGGGCGTCGGCTGCCGGCACCCGCTCCCCGACCTCGACGCCAAGGGCCCGGCCCAGCTCGGCGTAGCGCACCGGCCCGGAGAGCGGCGAGCGCTCCAGCCGGAAGTCGACCGAGAGCACCACCCAGCGTTCGCTGTACTTGAAGATGCTGGACCGGTACGCGAAACCGCAGTCCGCCGCGTCGATCCGGCCGACGGTGCCGTCGGTGCGGTCGTACACCTGGACGCCGGTGATGATCTCGGCGACCTCCTGGCCGTACGCGCCGACGTTCTGGATCGGGGTGGCGCCGGCCGAGCCGGGGATGCCGGAGAGGCACTCCAGGCCGGACCAACCGTTGGCGACCGTGGCGGCGACCAGGTCGTCCCAGGGCTCGCCGGCCTCGACCCGTACCGTGACGGTCTCGGTGCCCTCGGTGACCACCCGCAGCCCCCGGGACCGGACCAGCACGACCGTGCCGGGGAAACCCTCGTCGCCCACGACGACGTTGCTGCCACCCGCGAGGATGAGGACGGGCTCGTCCCGACGCTGCGCTTCCCGCATCTTTTGTACGATTTCATCGGCGCTGGTGGCGATTTCGAGCCGCCCGGCGGGGCCACCGAGACGGAGGGTGGTGTATCTCGCCAGGGCGGCCGGATCGGTGGGTCCGGCACCGGTTGTCGGTTTGGCGTAGACGTCTGACACGCCCTTCACCCTAGGCTGAGGGGTAGCCGCGGCACCCACTGGTGGCCCGGTCACCCCCGGGAGGATTGCGATGAGCAGACTGCATGGCACCAAGGACTTCTGGATCGGGGCGCTGCGGGCCGACGGCCCGGCGTTCGCCGCCGCCGCGGCCGAGGCGCCGCCCGAGACACCCGTGCTGTCGTGTCCGGGCTGGACCATCGCCGACCTCACCCTGCACCTCGCCGGCATCTACCACTGGGTGCACTCGTTCGTCGGCTCCGGCGAGACCACCCAGCCCGCCCGCCGCGACGCCGCCGACCTCCCCGCCGGGGTGACCCCGCTACAGCTCTGGCAGCACGGCTACGACCAGCTGATGGCCCTCTTCGACACCCTGGACCCGGAGGCCCCGGCCTGGAACTGGGCGCCCCAGCCGAAGAAGGCGGGCTTCTGGCCGCGCCGGATGGCGCACGAGACGGCGGTGCACCGCTGGGACGCCCAGCTCGCCATCGCGGCCGGCGAGCCGATCGAGGCCAAGCTGGCCGCCGACGGGGTGAGCGAGGTGCTGGACACCTGGCTGCCGGCCGGCCGGCGACGGACGCCCGGCCAGTGGCACGGGGTGGTGCAGCTGACCGCCACCGACGCCGCCCAGGCGTGGTACCTGCGACTGCGCGGCGAGGGGGTCGCCCTGCTCGACACCGCCACCGTCTTCGGGCACGAGGACCACCACGCCCGGGCCCAGGTCACCGGCACGGCCAGCGACCTGCTGCTCGCGCTCTGGGGCCGGGTCAGCTTCGACACCCTCGGCGTGTCCGGGGACCGCTCCCTGCTGGACGGCCTGCGCACCGGCTGAGCCCCGCTCTCCCCGACGAGGAGGGGCCGTTCCGGGGTGGACGGCCCCTCCTTTCTTGTCCGCGGACCGGCAGATCACGTCTCGCTGCGGCTGGCCGCCGGCGAGGCGATCGAGCCGGCCGTGGTGCTCCCGACCGAGCTGGTGGTCCGCGGGTCGGCCTAATCCCGTGGCGGCGCGGGCGGCGGTCTCCTACCCTCGCCCGCATGCCCGATCCCTCCGCACTGATCCGTCCCGCCCGCCCGGACGACGCCGCCCAGGTGGTGACGCTGCGTGCGCTGGTCCACCCGTACCTGGTCCGGGGCGTCGAGTCGACCCGCCAGATGATCGCCGAGCCGCCGCCCGGCGAGGACTGGACCGCCTGGGTGGCCGAGGCCGGTGGTCAGGTGGTCGGGTGGGCGTCGGCGTACCGCAACAGCCAGACCTCCGAGCCCGACTTCGGGGAGATCTCCACCCTGCACGTGCACCCCGACCACCGGGGCCGGGGCGCGGGCACCGCGCTGCTCACCGCCGCGCTGGACCACCTCCGGTCCATCCGGGCCCGCCGGGTGCTCACCTGGGCCCGGCCCGAGTCGCTGTCGTTCGCCCGCCGGCACGGCTTCACCCCCTCCCGCGAGCTGCGCTACTCGGCCCTCGACCTGCGGTCGACCCCGCCGATGCCCGAGCCGCCCCCCGGCGTACGGCTGCTCGCCGCGGCCGAGGTGGATGCGCGCCGGATCCACGAGGCCGACGTCGCCTCGGCCGCCGACGAGCCCGGCGACGTGCCGGCCGACGCGATCAGCTGGGAGAGCTGGCGGTACGAGGTGTGGGACAACCCGGGGCTGGACCGGGCGGCCAGCACCGTCGCGGAGGTGGACGGGGTGCTGGCCTCGTTCAGCCTGGTCAAGCGGGACGGCGACCGGATGTGGTCGGACTTCACCGGGACCGTTCCCGAGCACCGGGGCCGGGGGCTGGCCCGGCTGGTCAAGCGGGCCGCACTGCACCGGGCCGCCGCCGGCGGCGTGCTGGTCGCGTACACCTCGAACGACGCCGCGAACGCCCCGATGCTGGCGGTCAACACCCGGCTCGGCTACCGGCCGGCGGCGTCCCAGTGGACCTGCCTGCGCGACCTGGCGTGATCAGGCCGCCCCGAGGCTCCGCTCCGCGGTGGCGTAGGTGTCGGCGCCGAAGAGCACCAGCCGGGCCTCGGTGACGCTCGACGGCGTCGCCGACCGCAGCATGGTCAGCGCCTGGCGTACCGCGTCGTCGATTGGCCAGCCGTAGACGCCGGCCGAGATCAGCGGGAACGCCACGGTGGCGGCGCCCAGCTCGTCGGCGACGGCCAGGCTGTTGGCGTAGCAGTCGCGCAGCAGCGCCGACCGGTCCTCGGTGGCCGAGAAGACCGGCCCGACGGTGTGCACCACCCAGCGGGCCGGCAGCTCACCGGCGGTGGTGGCGACCGCCTGGCCGGTGGGCAGCCCCCGGCCGTACCGGGAGGCGCGCAGCGCCCGGCACTCCTCGAGGATGGCCGGGCCACCCTTGCGGTGGATGGCGCCGTCCACTCCCCCGCCGCCCAGCAGCGAGGAGTTGGCGGCGTTGACGACCACGTCGACCCGCTGGGCGGTGATGTCCCCCTCGACCAGGGTGATCTCCATGTCAGCGCTCCTGGATGGGCTGGCCGAACGTCCGGCGGGTGAGCAGGGTGGCCCCGGCGACGGCGGCCGGCATGACCAGCACCGCGCCGAGCGGGATCAGGAAGCAGACGAAGACCGCCACGCCGAAGCCGAGCGCGGTGGGCCGGTCCGCCTTCAGCATGGACCGGCGGTCCGGCAGCCGCAGCCCGCGCCGGGAGAACGGCGCGCCGACCAGTTCCACGGCGAGCAGCCAGCCGCCCACCGCCGCCCCGATCACCGGCACCACGGTCTGCCCGACCACCGGGATGAACCCGGCGGCGAAGAGCGGGACGCCGATCAGCATCGACAGGCCGACCAGCCGCAGCGAGTCGCCGACGCTGCGCCGCAGCGAGGCCCAGAAGGGTACGTCCACCGCCCCGGGGGTGCCGCCGAGGCGTTCCTCCACCCGCTCGGAGATCTTCTCGTAGAACGGGTCGCCGATGACCAGCGTGACCGCGGTGAAGGTGACCACCCCGAGCAGGCCGCCCAGCCCGAGGAAGGCCAGCCCGGCGATCACCCGGACCAGGCTGCGGGCGGTGGTCGACCAGTCGTCGGCGAACGGGGTGACCAACGCGGCCAGGTCGTCCACGAAGTACACCAGGGCGGCCAACGCGGTGACGAAGAGCGCGCCGGAGATCAGCGCCGGCACCACGCCGAGCAGCATCAGCCCCGGGCTGCGGACGTAGAGGCCGAGGCCGCGCAGGAGCAGGCCGACACCGGCGAAGAACCGGCCGACAGCACCGGTCACGGGTGCGGCGACGGTGCGGGGTGCGTTCACGACCGCAGAGCCTAGTGGCCCCGCGCACGCCCGTCGGCCAGACGCGGGGGCAGGATGGGACGGTGCGGGCGTCGCGGTTGATCTCACTGGTGCTGCTGCTCCAGTCGCGGGAGACGATGACCGCGACCGAGCTGGCCCGGGAGCTGGAGGTCTCCGAGCGGACGGTCTACCGGGACGTGCTGGCGCTCTCCGCCGCCGGGGTGCCGGTCTACGCCGATCGGGGCCGGGCCGGCGGCTACCGGCTGCTCGGCGGGTATCGGACCCGACTGACCGGGCTGACCCGGGACGAGGCGGAGGCGCTCTTCCTCTCCGGGCTGCCCGGACCGGCCGGCGACATGGGGCTGGCCGACGCGGTCGCGGCCGCCGAGCTGAAGGTCCTCGCCGCGCTGCCGCCCGCGCTGCGGGACGCGCCGGCCCGGGCCGGGCAGCGGTTCCACCTCGACGTGCCGGGCTGGTTCCGGGAGGCCGGGCCGCCGCCGTGGCTGGCCGAGCTGGCCCGGGCGGTCTGGCGGGACCGGGTGGTCGAGCTGCGCTACCGGCGCGGCGACCGGGAGGTCACCCGGACGGTGCAGCCGTACGGGCTGGTGCTCAAGAGTGGCGTCTGGTACCTGATCGGCGGGGTCGGCGACGGTCACCGGACCTACCGGGTGGACCGGGTGGTCGACGTCGAGGTGCGCGAGGAGACCTTCAACCGGGACGAGGGGTTCGACCTGGGCGGGTACTGGCGGGAGCAGGCCGAGGCGTTCCTGCGGGGCATGCTGACCGCGCGGGTCACCGTCCGGCTCAGCCCGGCCGGCCTGCGCGGGCTCCGGCACGTGGCCGAGGCCCCCTTCGCGTACGAGGAGGCACTGGCCGCCGCGGGCGAACCCGACGGGCAGGGGTGGGTGGTCACCCGGCTGCCCGTCGAGTCGGTACCGTTCGCGTACCACGTGCTGCTCCGGCTCGGCCCCGAGGTGGAGGTGCTGGACCCACCCGAGCTGCGGGAACACTTCGCCGCGGCGGCCGAGCGGATGGCCGGGCTCTACCGGGAGCGGGGGCGCGACGGTCAGCGGTAGGGCGTGTCGTCCGCCGGGCCGCCCTTCTCCAGCACCTCCTCGTAGTAGCGCGACCAGTGCGGTCGGGTGCCGTCGAGGTCGGTGAAGCCGTACACCTGGGCCAGCCCGCCACTGTCGACGGACCTCCCGTTCCAGCGGGCCCGGCCGGGGTCGGCGGCGAGGGCGGCCACCGCGCGCCCGACGAACGCCGGGGTCTCCGACATGGCGAAGTGCGGATCCTTGGCCACCCCGTCGCGCCAGTTCTCCTCGGTGACGCCGAAGTGCTCCAGCATCGCCTCGGAGCGGAGGAAGCCCGGGGTCACCGCGACCGCGGTGCAGCCGTGCGGCTCCAGCTCCTTGGACTGGGCGAACGCCAACCGGTTCACCGACACCTTGGCCAGGTCGTAGAAGATCGACAGCCGGTAGTTGGCGTCGTTGTACGCCGTGGTGCCGTCGCCGATCTCGATCACCAGGCCGTCGGGGTTGCGGATCAGCAGCGCCAGCGCGAAGTGGCTGGTGATGATGTGCGTGTCGATGGCCAGGCGGAGCGTCCGGAAGCCGGCGTCCAGCGGCTGCTCCCAGATCGGCTTCTCCCAGGTGATCAGCGGGTCGCCGCCCCAGATGTCGTTGACCAGCACGTCCAGCCGTCCCTGCTCGGCGTCGATCCGGGCGGCCAGGTCGCGTACCTGCTCGGGGACCAGGTGGTCGACCTGCACAGGGATGCCGGTGCCACCGGCAGCGGTGACCAGCTCGGCGGTCTCCTCGATGGTCTCCGGCCGGTCCATCTCGGACCGCCGCTCGCGAGTGGTGCGGCCGGTGACGTAGACGGTGGCTCCGGCCGCGCCGAGCTGGACGGCGATCTGCCGGCCGGCGCCCCGGGTCGCCCCGGCGACGAGCGCGATCTTCCCTGTCAGCGGTTTCGTCATGCCGTGGAGCCTGGCATGGATACCTGACAACCGAAGTCCGGTTTCGCCGACCGGTGTCGTCCGTCATGCTCACCTGCATGCACCTGCTGCTCTCCGGGATCGTCGGCTCGGTCGCGTACGGGCTGGCCGGGCCGGGCTCGGACGTCGACCGGATCGGCGTCTTCGCCGCGCCCACGGTCGCCCTCCACGGCCTGCACCCACCGCGCGAGTCGGTGGTGACGACCGGCCCGGACGTCACCCTGCACGAGGCCCGGAAATACTGCGGCCTGGCTTTGAAGGGCAATCCGACGGCCACCGAGCTGATGTGGCTGCCGGAGGAGTGCTACGAGACCCGGACGGAGTTCGGTGACCGGCTGATCACCATCCGCTCGGCATTCCTCAGCGCGCCCCGGGTCCGGGACGCCTACCTCGGATACGCGGGCCAGCAGTTCCGCCGGCTCGCCTCGCGCGACTCCGGCGCGGGCAGTCGCGGACGTAGCGCCAAGCACGCCCGGCACCTGGCCCGGTTGGTGCACCAGGGCCGGCTGCTCTACGCCACCGGCGTCCTGCAGATCCGGCTGGACGACCCGGAGTGGTTCCGGGCGTTCGGCGACCGGGTCGCCGCCGGCGAGCTGACGGAGGCGCGGGCGCTGGTCGCCGAGGCGGAACGGGACTTCGACACCATCCGTACGCCGCTGCCGGCGCGGCCGGACGAGGAGACGGTGGAGCGGTGGCTGCTCGACGTGCGCGCCGCGTTCCTGCCGGCGGAGCTGAGCGGCCGGTGACCGGGCCGGCGGCCATGCCGTCGGCCCCCGGCCACCCGGCCGGTGTCCGTCGCGGTGGCCGACGGGGCGAGGCCGGACACCGCCGAGGTGGCCCGCCCGGGTGAGCCGACGGCATCCCCCGATCGGCCGCTGACACCGGTCAAAATCGCTGGGCCGGGCGCCGGTCCCGCTGTTACGCTGCCCGGGCGTCCTCGATCATCGAAAGGGAGGTGAGCACCGTGTCCACCACGACAGTCATGTGCTCCCACCCGGCCGCGAGGGCGCCGAGGTTCTGAACCGGGAGCACGTCGCCACCCGGAAGGACCCCATGACCGACCTGGTCATCCGCCCGATCACCGCGGGCGAGGAACAACTCTTCGACTCCCTGCCCGACCCTGCTCTCGTCGGCCGCGCCGCCTTCGGCGAGAGCTACCTCGCCATGGTTGCCGCCGGCGAGTACCGCTCCGAATGGACCTGGGTCGCCCTGCGCGACGACGTCGTCGTGGCCCGCGCCGCGTGGTGGGGCGGGCCGAACGACAACCACCCACTGGTCCTCGACTGGTTCGACTTCTCCGATGCCGACGCGGCGATCGAGCTGCTCCGGACCGCACCGCTGAAAACGGAGTACTCCATCTCCCTGCCGCCCGGCTGGCGCGACGACCCGGCCGTGCGGGCGCAGGGCGAGGCCCGGATCGACGCCGCGACGACCGCTGGCATGTCGCTGCTGGTCGAGCGGTACAGGTACCGCTGGACACCGGAGTGCGGGCTGCCGGCCCGGCCGGGTCGGCTGGAGTTCCGCCCGGAGCCGGACGACGAGGTGATCCTCGACGTCCTGCGCCGAGTCGGCGAGGGCAGCCTGGACGCGCACACCCGGCACACCGTCGCCGCGTCCGGTCCGGACGCGGCGGCGCAGGAAGAGCTCGACCTGCTCCGCTGGCTGCCGAGCCCGCGCGACTGGTGGCGACTGGCCTGGGCCACGGACGGCGAGCTGGTCGGTGTGACCGTGCCGGCTCGCAACCACCGCGACCACCGCGACCCGATCGTCGCCTTCGTCGGGGTCGTCCCCGAGCAGCGCGGCCACGGGTACGCGTATGACCTGCTGGTCGAGGCCACGCACCTGCTGGTGGAGGCGGGCGCGGCGGAGATCGTGGCCGCCA
Organism: Micromonospora sp. DT47; assembly: GCF_049844475.1. Taxonomy (NCBI): domain Bacteria; kingdom Bacillati; phylum Actinomycetota; class Actinomycetes; order Micromonosporales; family Micromonosporaceae; genus Micromonospora; species Micromonospora sp. DT47. Next base: position 180,058 of record NZ_JBNCLC010000008.1, read on the forward strand.
CCGACCAGACCAACCACCCGATGGCCGCCGTCTTCGCCCGGGCGGGATACCCGGTCGAGCGCGAACGCGTGGACCTGGTCTGACACGTCACCCCGGCGCCGGTGCGACCGGCGCCGGGTGGCACCACTCAGTCCGCGAGGCGGACGCGGACCCGGCGGTTGGCCCGGCCCTTGCTCTCCACCTTGACCACCTGGATCTTGCCGATCTGGCCGGTGGAGGCGACGTGGGTACCGCCGTCGGCCTGCACGTCCAGCCCGACGATATCGACGATCCGGACCTCCTGCTCGTCCGGCGGGATCAGGTTGGACTGGGTACGGATGATGTCCGGCAGGGCGAGCGCCTCAGCCCGGGGCAGCACCCGGACGGCGACCGACCGGTCGGCGGCCACCTCGGCGTTGACCAGCTCCTCGATCCGCGCCTTGAAGTCGGGCGGCACCTCGGGCAGGTTGAAGTCCATCCGGGCCTCGCCCGGTTCCATGTTGCCGCCGGTGACCAGCGCGCCGAAGTCGCGGAACACCACCCCGCAGAGCACGTGCAGCCCGGAGTGGGTACGCATCAGCTGGGTCCGCCGGTCGTCCTCCACCGCGCCGGTCACCGTGGTGCCGGGCGGCGGCACCGGGTCACCCTCGGCGGGGATGAGGTAGAGGTCGTCGCCCTTGCGGGTGCCCACGATCCGGGTCTGTACGCCCTGCCAGAGCAGCACGCCGTGGTCCGGCGGCTGCCCACCGCCGCCCGGGTAGAACGCCGACCGGTCCAGCACGATGCCCTGCTCGGGGTCGGCCGCCAGCACCGTGCACTCCCACTCCCGCAGGGTGGGGTCGGCGAGGTCCAGACGGTGGGTGCGGCCGTGGTGTGTGACGCCCATGACAGGCGACGTTACCCGTTGAGGAACGCCGAGATCCGCTCCCGCAGGTCGGCGCGTTCCGACCAGAGCACGCCCGGCCGGTCGTACACATGCAGGGTGGCGTGCGGCAGCGCGGCGGCCAGCTGCTCGGCGACGTGCGCCGGGTGCAGGTCGTCGCCGGCGCAGCCGATCACCAGCGCCGGGGCGGTGACCGCGGCGAGCGCGGAGGCGTCCCGCAGCGGCGCCTGCTCCAGCAGGTCGGCCAGCCCGGGGGCGAGCCCGTCCCGGAGCAGCTGGTCGAGCCGCTGCCGCAGGTAGGCCCACCCGGCGGGCGTGTTGCGCACCGCGGGCGGCACCTCCAGCGAGACCACCTCGGCGAGCGCCGAGGCGTCACCGTCGCCCACCGCGTCGAGCAGGTCGGTCAGCCGTTGCCGGGCGACCGGCCCGCGCGGCGTGTCGAGCACCGCCGGCAGGAAGAAGACCAGCTTCTCGAAGCGGTCCGGGCTCTCCACCAGCAGCCGGCAGAGGGCGCCGGCGCCGAGGCTGGCCCCGAACGCCCGGGTGGCCCCGCCGAGGTCGGCGACGGCCCGCAGATCGCGGGCGAGGTCCAGGTAGCTCCACGGGCCGGGCGGCGAGTCCGAGCGGCCGTGCCCGCGGAACTGGAAGAAGATCTTGCGGCCGGTGACGCCGCTGCCGAACGGGCGGGTGGTGGCGATGCCGTTGCCCAGCCCGTGGGCGAAGACGGTGGCCGGGTCACCGGTGCCGGTGACCAGCCGCTCCAGCCGTACCCCGTGCGGGGTGGCGACCAGTTCCGTCTCCGGCTCGGGCAGGGCCGGACGGCCGGTGCGCGGCGCGCCGGGACCGGGACCCCAGGTGCGGGGTCCGCCGTCGGGTGGCGGGGGCCAGCGGAAACCCCTCACCAGAACCCTTTGCCGTCGTGCAGGTCACGTAGCCCGACCCGGACGTCGAGCAGGTAGATCAGGCCGGCCGCAATGCCGATCAGCCCGAAGATGCTGAGCGCGCCGAACCCGACCAGGGTGAGCACCAGGCAGACCGCCAGGATGGCGATCCAGCCGCCCTTGGGCAGGGTGCCGATCGCCGGGAAGGCGTCGGACCGCTGGGTGATGGCGTGCACCAGGGCGACGCCCTGGACGATCAGTGCGAAGACGAGCAGGATCCGTTCGATCACGAAGACGACGTCGAACACGAAGATCGGCGCGGCGATGGCCATGCCGGCCAGCATATGCCGACGACCCCGGAAACGTCCGCCAGGACGCTTCCGGGGTCGTCACGGACGCGATGTCACTCGGCGGCCGGGCGGGTCCGCTTCGTGGTCTTCGGCAGCTTGGCCGACGGGGTGGCGGCAGCCGTGGTGGCCCGCGGCCGGGTGGTCTTCGCGGTGGCGGTCTTCGCAGTGGCCGGCTTGGCCTCCACGACCTCGGCCACGTCGGCCGGGGTCGGAGTCTCGACCACCGGGGCCCCGGTCTTCACCTCGGCCGGCACGGTGGCGTCGGTCGCCTCGATGTCGGCGTTCACCGTGTCGGCGGCCTCCAGCACACCGGCGCCGACCACGCGCTCGCCCCGGGCGATCAGCGCGCCGTACGCGGCCAGCGCCCGCTCCTGGGCGACCTGCGCACCGGCCAGCAGGGTGGCGGCGTTGCGGGTGGCGGCACCACGCAGCGTGTCCAGGTCGAGGTCGGCCGGGACGGCCTTCTCGCGCAGGCCGGTGGCGGTCAGGTTGGCGGTACGCAGCGTCTCGGTGGCCTTCTGGCGCAGCTCGAAACCGGTGACGACGGCCTTGCCGCTCAGGTCGGTGACCACCTTGGTGCCGTCCGAGACGACCCGGTTGCCCAGCTCGCTCACCACGGTGGGGAGCTTGCGGAGCTGCTGGTAGGCCAGCTCGCCGGCGCCGGCGGCGGCGTAGAGCGGGGCCGGGATGCGGTTGGTCTTCGGCTGGGTCATGACTTCTCCTCCTCGGCCGCGACGGCGGCCTTGCTGGCGGGCGTGCTGGTGCTGGTGGTGGGGGCGGGAGCCGCGCCGGCCTCGGTGACGGCGACCGACTCGAGGACCGCCTCGGTCGGGGTGCCCTCCGGCGTGGTGGGACCGGTGGCGGCCGGCGTGACGCTGGCCGCGGCGGCGGTCGGCTCCGCCGGCGTCGTGCTCTCCGCCTGGGCAGCGGCGGCCTGGTCGGCCGCGGCGGTCGCCTCGGCCAGCCGGACGTTCTCCCGGCGGAAGGTCTCGTAGATCTGGCTGAGCGACTGCTTCTGCGCCATCGTCAGGTCGGGGTCGACGGCGATCGCCGCGAGCACCCCCTGACCCTCCTTGTCGTCGAGCAGCCCGGCCCGCAGGTACATCGCCGGGGTGGAGACCCGAAGCGCGCTGGCCAGCTGCTGGAGCACCTCGGCGCTGGGCTTGCGCAGCCCCCGCTCGATCTGGCTCAGGTACGGGTTGCTCACCCCGGCCTGCTCGGCGAGCTGGCGCAGCGAGATCTTGGCGTTCCGGCGCAGGTCACGGATGAATCCGCCGACGTCGGGTAGATCCTTGGGTGCGGCCATGTCCCCAACGCTAGTCGGCTCCGCTAACTCCAGCAAGCAAAATGCTAGCCAGAGTTAGCAAGGTAACAACGGGCGGTTGCGAACCGGTTGTCCGGTCCGTAGCTCTGGCCTGAGCGCCACCGGCCCGGCCGGGCACTCGGGCGTGTCGCGCCGTCCGGGCCGATGCCCGGGTGAGTGACATGACTCAGCGGCACAAATAAGACGGAGAGGCATGTCGCTCACCGTCGAATCCGATCCCGGAGGGGCTACCGTCCGTAGCCCTCCGGGCGGCGGGCTCACCAGACGGCGCGGACCGCCCCGACCGGCAGGCCGCCGCCGAGCAGCGGCACCTCGGCGTACTCGGTCAGCACCGGGGCCTCGACGCCGAGCCGGTGCAGCGCGGAGACCAGCACCGGCATCCGGGCCCGGGCCGCGCCGTCGTCGATCTTGAGGGCGACCGCGCCGACGCCGGGAAGCGCGGCCGCGATGACCCCCTCGGCCCCGATCTTGGCCAGCACGCCGGGGACGCCGCGCATCAACCGGGTGTCGTCGGCCTGGGTGCCGCCCACCACCTCCGGGTACGCCCGCATCGCGTCCGCGACGGTCCGTCCAGGTGTGCCGGGCTCTCCCGAGACCAGCCGGAGGTACGCCCCGGCCAGCCCGGTCAGCGACACGGCCAGCACCGGCGCTCCGCAGCCGTCCACCCCGACCGCGGCCGCCTCCTCGCCGGTGAACTCCTCGATCGCCGCCCGCAGCCGCTGCTGGAGCGGGTGCTCGGGCCGCCAGTACCTGTCCAGCGGCCAGCCGGCGGCGAGGCAGGTCAGCAGCATCCCGGTGTGCTTGCCGGAGCAGTTCATCTGCGCCCGGGTCGGCCCGCCACCGGCGCGCAGCACGGCCTCCCGGGCCGCGTCCCCGAAGGGCAGGTCGGGTGGGCAGTGCAGCGCCGACTCGTCCAGCCCGGCGGCGCGCAGCAGCGCGCCGACCCGGGCCAGGTGGAACTCCTCCCCGGCGTGGCTGGCCGAGACCAGCGCCACGTCGGCCGGTTCGGTCAGCGGCAGCCCGGCGCGGAGCATCCCGACCGTCTGCATCGGCTTGCTCGACGAGCGCGGGAAGATCGGCGAGGCGACGTCCCCCGCCCCGGCCACCGGCGCGCCGGCGGCGTCGAGCACCACCACCGAGCCGCGGTGGACGCCCTCCACGAAACCGGACCGGACCACCTCGGCGAGCGGCACGCCGCCCTCGTACGTCTTTCCCACGAAGTGGACGGTACCGACGGGCCCGACGGACCCGGCACGCGGGTGACCAGCGGCGTCGGCCGCGGGCGTACAGGGGTGCCGGGCGGAGCCGGGCTTACAGGCCGAGCAGCTGCCGGGCCTCGGCGGTGGTCAGCGGCGGGCGCTGGGCGAGCTGGGCGAAGCCCACCGCGCGGGCCACCAGCTGCATGTTGGACTCCACCGGGCGGCCCTTGGCGTAGGTGACGGTGTCCTCCATGCCGACCCGCAGGTGACCGCCGGCCGAGAGCGAGGCCAGCATCACCGGGATGGTGCTGCGCCCGATGCCGGTGGCCGAGAAGGTGGTGCCCTCGGGCAGGTCACGCAGCGCCTGGTGGGCGGCGACCAGTGCCTGCGTGGTGCCCGGCATGCCGCCCGGCACGCCCATCACGAAGTCGACGTGCACGTGCCCGCCGTGCGGCAGGCCGTACTTCCCGAGCAGGCGCTGCAGGGCGGTGAGGTGGCCGAGGTCGAAGATCTCGTACTCGGGGACGATGCCCCGCTCCTGCATCCGGATGTGCAGGTCGACGATGAACTCCCAGCGGTTGAGGAAGACGTCGTCACCGAAGTTGAGCGTGCCCATGGTGCAGGAGGCCATGTCCGGCCCGGCGTCGAGCACGGCGAGCCGGTCGGCCTCCGGGTCGGTCACCGCGCCACCGGAGGAGAGCTGCACGATCAGGTCGGTGCTCTCCCGCAGCGCGGCCACGGTCTCCCGCAGCCGGCCCTGGTCCAGGGTCGGCTTCGCCTCGCCGTCCCGGATGTGGACGTGGATCACGGCGGCGCCGAGCGCCTCGCACTCCTTGGCGGTCAGCAGCAGCTCGTCGAGGGTCACCGGCAGCGCCGGCACCTCCGCCTTGGCCGACTCCGCGCCGGTGGGGGCAACCGTGATCAACGTCCCTGTCGTCATGCCGGCGATCCTAGACGCCCCGCTCAGGCCCGGTCGACAGCCGGACTGAACACCGACTCAGGACGGGTCGATCGCGGCGGCGGTATCGCCGATCAGGAGGCGAGCGTCGTCGGGGACGTTGCGCTTGACCACCGCGAGGGCGATCTGACCCAGCTCATAGTGGTGCACGGCGGTGCCGACGAAACCGACCGCCCGGCCGTCCCGGGTCACCGGCGTGCCGGCGGCCGGCGGCTGGTCGGTGGTCACCCCGTCCAGGTGCAGGAGTACGAGCCGGCGGGGCGGCTTCCCCAGGTTGTGCACCCGGGCCACCGTCTCCTGCCCCCGGTAGCAGCCCTTGTTCAGGTGCACGGCCGGGGCGATCAGATCCACCTCGGCCGGGATGGTCCGGTGGTCGGTGTCCACCCCGACCCGGGCCCGCCGGGCGGCCACCCGGACCGCCTCGTAAGCCCACAGCCCGGCCACCGGCACCCCGGCGCCCCGCAGCTCGGCGACGACCTGGTCCATCGCGTCCCGGGCCACCAGCAGGTCCACGCCGAGCGGGCCCCTGCGGGCCCAGCCGCCGACCGGCAGCGGCTTCACGTCGTACACGGCGGTGGGCCGCAGCGGCAGCTCCGCGGAGCGGAACTTCGGACCCGGCACCGCGGCGGTCTCCGGCGCGGCCAGCCCGGTGACGCCGAGCGTCCCGACGGCGTCGGCCGCCTCCGGCCCGACCAGCGAGAGCAGCGCGTGGTCGGCGGTGGCGTCCCGCGGCTCCACCTTGCTGAAGAACCGCATCCGCTCCAGGTACGACAGCAGCCCGACGGTGGCGCCCGGCTCGGTGTCCAGCCAGGTGGTCTCGCCGTCCTCGGCGACCATCGCGTGCTGCTCGACGTGCCCGTGCGGGCTGAGCACCAGCAGCTCGGTGCCCTCGCCCGGCTTCAGCGCGGCCAGGTGCTGGCTGGTCAGGGTGTGCAGCCAGCCGATCCGCTCCTCGCCGGGCACCGCCAGCACGCCGCGGTGCGACCGGTCCACCAGGCCCACCCCGGTGGCCAGGGTGCGCTGCTCACGCAGCGGGTCCCCGTAGTGGGCGGCGACGCCGCGTACGCCCGCCGCCCGGTGCGCGGGCTCCGGCTGGTCGCGGCTCTCCTCGTCGATGGCCTCGACGGCCACCGCTCCGGCGATGTCGATCATTTCGGTTCCCCGTCCTCGCAGTTGCCGCAGACGCCGAAGAGCGCCACGTGCCCGATGTCCACCCGGAAGCCGCGCTCGCCCGCCAACTGCTCGGCGAGCGGTCGGAGCAGCTCGGGTTCGATCTCGTCGATCGCGCCGCACTCCCGGCAGACCAGGTGGACGTGCTGGTGCTCACCGGCCGCGTGGTAGGTCGGCGACCCGTGCGACAGGTGGGTGTGGGTGACCAGCCCGAGCCGTTCCAGCAGTTCCAGGGTCCGGTAGATGGTGGTGATGTTGACGCCGGCGGCCACCTCCCGGACCGCCGAGTGCACCTGCTCCGGCGTGGCGTGTCCCAGGTCCAGCACGGCCTGGAGCACCAGCTGCCGCTGCGCCGTCAGCCGCAGCCCACGGGAGCGGAGCATTTCCGCGAGGGAGGATTCGGACACCGTCCGATCATAGTTCGGCACCCCGCCGGTCCGGCCACCGGCGACGTACGCCACTACGCTCGGCGGTCATGGTGCCATCGAGGATCGCCGTGCTCGGCCGGGGCGTCGTACCCCGGGGGGAGCCGGTGCTGCGCGGCGACGACCTGGGCGTGCTGCGCGGGGACGGCCTGTTCGAGACCATGCACCTGCGCGACGGGCGGCCCTGGCTGCGGGAGGCGCATCTGGCCCGGCTGCGGGCCGGCGCCGCGGCGGTGGAGCTGCCGCTGCCCCCGGACGACGCGCTGGTCGAGCTGCTGGACGCGGTGACCGACGGGTGGCCGGCGGAGGTCGAGGGGGCGCTGCGGCTGGTCTGCACCCGGGGGCCGGAGGGCGGCGGCCTACCGGCGATCTACGCCACGCTGGGCGAGGTCGCGCCGGGGTCGAAGCGGGCCCGGCGGGACGGCGTCACGGTGTCCACCCGCTCCCTCGGGGTGCCGGCGGCGACCCGCCCGGAGCTGGACTGGCTGCCCGCCGGCATCAAGTCGACCTCGTACGGGGCGAGCACCGCCGCCCGACGCTGGGCGGCCCGCAACGGGGTGGACGACGTGCTCTGGGTCTCCAGCGACGGGTACGTGCTGGAGGGACCGACCGCCAACGTGGTGTGGCTGGACGGCGGCCGCCTCTGCACCGTGCCGGCGGCGACCACCGGCATCCTGCCCGGCACCACGGCCGCCTGGCTCCTCGAACACGCCACCGACGTCGGCCTGGGGGCGGCCGAGCGGATGGTCACCCCGGACGGGCTGCTGGCCGCGGACGGGGTCTGGTTCACCTCGTCCGTCCGCGGCCTCGCCGAGATCCGCACCCTGGACGGCACCGACCTGAAACGTTCCCCGCACACCCGCGAACTCCAGGAGCTGCTGGGCTTCCCGCTCCGCTGACCCGCCGGGGCGGGGGGTCAGCCGGCCACTCGGATGAGGCGGGCGGAGAGGTGCGGGGAGAGGCCGTGGCCCATGCCCGCCATCTCCTGCGCGTAGAGCAGGGCGCCCTCGACGATGCCGAAGAGCCGGGCACCGGCGGTGACCTCCTTGGCGGTGGAGGTCCGGACCACCGCGTCGGTGGCGAACTCGATCTGGGTGCCCTTGCGCTTGCCGATGTGCAGCTCCATGATCCCGGTGGGGCTCGTCATCAGGGCTTCCAGCTCGTCGGTGGCCCGCTCGCCGTCGAGCACCGGCCGCCACCAGCCGACCTCACGCCCGGCCGGGCGGACCGGCCGGCTCTGCTCGTCGAGGATCCAGGCCCGCGACTCGTAGAACAGGAAGGGCCGGCCGTCGTGGCTGATCCGGATCTCCTGGCCGAAGTCGAAGTCCTCGATGGTGGGGAAGCCGCCCCGGCCCCGGCCACGCCACACCCCGATGTAGGGCAGCAGGCCGTCGAGCGCGGGGTGCAACTTCGGCCCGACCCGCAGGTCGTGGCTCTCCTCGTACGGGTACTCGTCGACCGGCGGCGCGTTCAGCCAGGGCGGCTGCAGCGGGTTCTCATCCGACGGGTTCGCGCTCACCAGTTACCTCTCGATATGCGTACGGCCAGGTAGACCAGGCCACCGGCGAGCGCGCCCAGGCCCGCGACCAGCAGGCTGACGAACCCGATCTCGGTAACCATCATGGTCATCCTATGCTGGGTGGCATGGCCCGCACTCTCGTCGTCAAGGCCACCGCCGGGGCGGACGCGCCGGAACGGTGCGCCCAGGCCTTCACCGTCGCCGCCACCGCCGTGGCGGCCGGGGTGGAGGTGTCGCTCTGGCTGACCGGTGAGTCGACCTGGTTCGCCGTTCCCGGCCGGGCCGAGCAGTTCGAGCTGCCGCACTCCGCGCCCCTGGCCGAGCTGCTGCACGTCATCCTCACCACCGGCCGGGTCACCGCGTGCACCCAGTGCGCCGCCCGCCGGGACATCGGCCCGGACGACGTGCTGCCCGGCGTCCGCATCGCCGGCGCGGCCGTCTTCGTCGAGGAGGCGATGGCCGAGGGGGCCCAGGCGCTGGTTTACTGACCGCCGTCGGCCGATCGGCCGGCCACTTCGGCCCGATCTGTCCGGAGTGCCGATACTGACCCGACTTGTCGGCCCGCTGCCTACCATTCGGATGTGAACGAGGCGACGGAGCAGTTCTTCGCATCGCTGCCGGCGCGCGCCCCGGCGGTCCTGCGTTTGCCCCTCAGCGGCACGCTCCAGATCGAGCTCACCACCGGCAACCGCACCGAGCACTGGCTGGTCCAGATGAGCCCGGGCGAGGCCGTCGTGACCCGGGCCCGCGGGCCGGCGGACGCCATCTTTACCAGCAGCGCCGACCTCTTCGAGCGGCTGGTCACCGGGCGCGCCCAGGGCCTCTCCTCGGTGCTGCGCAACGAGAGCACGTTCAGCGGCAAGGTGTCGCTCTTCCTCGCCTTCCGCTTCTTCTTCCCCGACCCGCCGGGGACGCGGGACCCCCGGGAGACCGCCCGCGAGCAGGTCGGACGGCCGGCATGAAGCAACTGGTCAGCATCCTCGACGGCAACACGTTCGTGGTCAGCGACCCCCGGGGGGACGTCGAGCCGTCGTACGACTTCCCCACCGGGCTCTTCTCCTTCGACACCCGGTTCCTCTCCACCTGGGTGCTCACCCTGGACGGCGAACGGCTGAACGCCCTCTCCATCGACGACGCGCACTCGTACCTGACCCGCTACTTCGTCGTGCCCGGCAAGCCGACGCACTACCTCGACGCCAAGGTGTCGGTGATCCGCAGCCGGTCCATCGGCGGCGGCATGGGCGAGGAGCTGACCGTGCTCAACCACTCCGGGCGGGAGATGCGGTTCAGCCTCCGGATGGAGATGGGCTCCGACTTCGCCGACCTGTTCGAGATCAAGCACCAACGGCCGAAGAAGGGACGGACCACCGCCACCGCCGGCGAGAACGAGCTGCGGCTGACCTACCGGCGGGACGGCTTCCACCGCGAGGCGGTGATCACCAGCACCGCGTCGGCGCACGTGGACCAGGCGGGGATGACCTGGTCGATCAGCATCGGCCCGCACGCGGAGTGGGGCACCCGGCTGCACGTGGCGACGATCATCTACGGCGCCCGGGGCGAGGACATCCGGGCCACCACCCCGCTGGGCGGCAACCGCACCCCGGACGCGATCCGAGCCGAACAGCAGGACCTCCTCGACCGGGCGCCGAAGCTGGGCTGCGACTGCGAGCCGCTGGCCGGGGCGTACCGGCAGAGCCTGAACGACCTGGCCGCGCTCCGGTACGAGTCGATCACGCTCGGCGTCCGGCTGCTCGCCGCCGGCCTGCCCTGGTTCATGACCCTCTTCGGCCGGGACAGCATCCTCACCTCGTTGCAGGTGCTGCCGTTCCTGCCGGGCCTCGTCCCGCCGACCCTCCAGATACTCGCCGGCCTGCAGGGCCACCGGCTGGACGACTTCCGCGACGAGGAACCCGGCAAGATCCTGCACGAGCTGCGCTACGGCGAGACGGCCGGCTTCGAGGAGCAGCCGCACTCCCCCTACTACGGCTCCGCCGACACGACCCCACTCTTCGTGATCCTGCTCGACGAGTACGAGCGGTGGACCGGGGACGCCACGCTGGTCAAGAAGCTGGAGTTCGCCGCCCGGGCGGCGCTGCACTGGATCGACACGTACGGCGACCTGCTCGGCACCGGATACGTCTGGTACCGCACCCGCAACCCCGAGACCGGGCTGGAGAACCAGTGCTGGAAGGACTCCTGGGACTCGATCAGCTACGCCGACGGCCGGCTGCCGGCCTTCCCCCGAGCCACCTGCGAGATCCAGGGCTACGCGTACGACGCGAAGCTGCGCGGCGCTCGGCTGGCCCGGACGGTCTGGAACGACCCCGGGTACGCGGAGCGACTGGAACGGGAGGCGGCGGCACTCAAGGAACGCTTCAACCACGACTTCTGGATGCCGGAGAAGGAGTCCTACGCGCTGGCCCTGGACCCGGAGGGACGGCACGTGGACGCGCTCGCCTCCAACATGGGCCACCTGCTGTGGAGCGGCATCGTCGAGGAGCCCCGGGCCGCCCGGATCGCCGAGCGCCTGCTCAGCCCGGAGCTCTTCTCCGGTTGGGGGGTGCGGACCCTCGCCACCGGGCAGGGACGCTACAACCCGATCGGCTACCACGTCGGCACGGTCTGGCCGTTCGACAACGCCTTCATCGCCTGGGGCCTGACCCGGTACGGCTTCCGGGAGGAGGCGGCGCGGATCTGCGATGCCATGCTCAGCGCGTCCCGGTTCTTCGACGGGCGGCTGCCGGAGGCGTTCGCCGGGTACGAGCGCGGGCTCACTGACTACCCGGTCCAGTACCCGACCGCGTGCAGCCCGCAGGCCTGGTCGGCCGGCACGCCGTTGCTGCTGCTGCGGGTGATGCTCGGCCTGGAACCGCAGGGCGAGCACCTGATCATCGACCCCGCGGTGCCGGAGGGCATGGGTCGGGTCGAGCTGCTGGACATCTCGGGCCGGTGGGGGTGGGTAGACGCCCTGGGTCGCAGCCGCACCCCGCACGACGACAGCCGCGGCCACTGACGTCGGCCGCCGGGCGGGCGACGGTCAACCGGAGCAGCCGGTGGAGGCGGTCAGGCGTACCTGCTCGCCGGTCGCGTCGGCCACGACGACGACCGGGCCGCGCCGGTAGGCGTACACCTCGGGTAGGTCCACCACCGCGGCGCCGGCGGCGAGCGACTTCAGCGCGGCCAGCGACATCGGCGCGGAGCCTGCGGTCGCCGCGGCGGTCCGGGCCCGGCCGCCGCCGGGGCAGGCCGCGCTCAGCGGCTCCGCCACCCCCGCGAGCGGACGGCCGAGGGCCCGCGACGCCTCGTCCACCGCCAAGGCGGTCTCACCACCGGCCCCGGGCAGCAGCGTCGCCAGCTCGGTGTCGACCGGACGGCAGCCGGTGTCCGCGGTCAACCGGACCCGGCCGCCGCCGACCACCCGTCCCTCGACCGCCACGAACTCGCCGGCGTCGGCGCGCAGCCGGGGACCGTCCGCGCCGGGCCGGACGCCGGCCCGCCAGCTCCCGGGAAGCCCGCCGGCGACCCGTTCCAGCAGCGCCCGCTCCCCGCCGTCGGGGACGAACACCTCCACGCCGCGGGTCAGTGCCGCGCCGTCGGCCATCGGGGTGACCCGGCAGCCCCGCTCGACCGTCGCACCGGTCAGCGCCCACGCGCCGGCACCGATCGCGACGACCAGCCGGCCGACCGCCCGATCGACCACCGGGTCGGCCGCGGACAGGCTGCGCTGCTCGCGGACGGTCGGCGGGTCGTGCCGCACCGACCACCAGGTGAGCGCGCCGAGCAGCAGCGCCCAGGCCACGGTCACCGCCAGCAGCCAACGCGGCCAGGACCGCTGCCGCGCCGGCTCGGGGGGACCACTCGGCGGGGCCCACCCCGCCTGGACAGCACTCACCCGCCCATCGTGTCACGCACCAACCGCACCCTCGCGCCCGGCGGCCGCCGCCGCATCTCCGAACCGTCCGACCCGCCGAACCATGATCGTTTGCACTTCCGACACGCGGCGCGCACGGTCGCGGACGATCATGAAAACCCCCGGGCGCCGCCCGGCCGCCCCGCGCAGCGCCAGGGAACACGGGCGGGGCCGGTCACCCCGCGTGGGGTGACCGGCCCCGGGCCGATCAGAGCGTGGGTCAGGCGACCGTCACGGAGACCTCGTTGATCCCCCGTGCGGCGGTCACGGCGGTGTCGCCGTTGCCGTGCCGGGAGAGCGCCCGCAGCGTCCAACTGCCCGGCGCGGCGAAGAAGCGGAACTGCCCGGCCGGGGAGGTGACCACCTCGGCGGTGAACTCACCGGTCGAGTCGAGCAGCCGGACGTACGCGCCCGGAACGGCCTCACCGGACTCGGCGGTCACCAGACCGGTGATGACGGTTTCCTTCTCCAGGTCGAGGCTGGCCGGCAGGGGGGCGGCCTGGTCGGGAGCGGCGCAACCAGCGGCGGTGGCAGCGGTTGCTGCGGCAGGAGCGGTCATGGCTCAGGCCTCCCCGACAGAGCTGTCCGGCCCGGCTTCGCCGGGAGTGTCGCCGAGCACCACCGGCACGCCGACCAGCGAGCCGTACTCGACCCACGAGCCGTCGTAGTTCTTCACGTTCTGATGGCCGAGCAGTTCCTTGAGCACGAACCAGGTGTGCGAGGAGCGCTCACCGATCCGGCAGTACGCGATGATGTCCTTGCTGTCGTCCAGCCCGGCGGCCGTGTAGATCGAGCGCAACTGGTCGTCGGACTTGAAGGTGCCGTCCTCGTTGGCCGCCTTGGACCACGGGACATTGACCGCGGTGGGGACGTGGCCGGCCCGCTGTGCCTGCTCCTGAGGCAGGTGGGCCGGGGCGAGCAGCCGACCGCCGTACTCGTCGGGGGAGCGCACGTCGACCAGATTCCTGCTGCCGATCGCCGCGACGACCTCGTCCCGGAAAGCGCGGATGGAGCTGTCCTGCTCCTGGGCGACGTACCGGGTGGCCGGGCGGGAGACGGCGTCGGTGACCAGCGGGCGACCGTCCAGCTCCCACTTCTTGCGACCGCCGTCGATCAGCTTCACGTTTCGGTGGCCGTAGAGCGTGAAGTACCAGTACGCGTACGCGGCGAACCAGTTGTTGTTGCCGCCGTACAGGATGACGGCGTCGTCGTTGGCGATGCCGCGCTCGGAGAGGAGCGCCTCGAACTGGGCCTTGTTGACGAAGTCCCGGCGGACCGGGTCCTGCAGGTCGGTCTTCCAGTCGAGCTTGATCGCGCCGGCGATGTGGCCGGTGTCGTAGGCCGAGGTGTCCTCGTCGACCTCGACGAAGACGACGCCCGGGGCGTCGATGTTCTTCTCGGCCCACTCGGCCGAGACGAGTGCGGTGTCGCGACTCATCAGATCACTCCCTGGTGAGGATGGATGGTGAGCCAGCGCGGGGATCGAAATCGATGATTGTCGCACCACGCGCGGGACCCATAGTGAACGGATCACGGGTTCGTGCGACGGCGCCGCTGCCGGGCGTGCGGTGGGAGAGCACCGGAAGGTACGCGGACCCCGGGTGCGATGGCCGCTAGGCGGCCGGAGACAGCCCCGCCGTCAGATGACGGAGCGACACAGGCAGGTGGCCACGCGGCACAGGTCGACCGCGCGCCGTTTGGTGAGGAGCGTCCCCATGGGCACGGACCCTACCAGCCGTCGCGGAGAGCGCCAGCGCGTCGACCAGCATCCGGGACGGACCCCGGAAACGCTGACGGCCCGGCCGGAGCCGGGCCGTGCGCGGACCGGCTCAGCCGGCCGAGTTGATGGGTACGTCCTTCGCGTCCGCGGTCACCATCAGCCCCTCGGGCTTCGGCTCGACCTTGCGGACGTTGAGCTGGAACGGCAGCTCCGGCAGGGGCACGTCGATCGAGATGCCCTTGGCGTAGTTGCTCAGCAGGGTCTTGGCCAGCGGCACTGCGGGTAGCCCCTCGGCGTTCAGGTCGTTGAAGCGCAGCGCGACCTTGCCGTTGTCGGAGACGGTCACGTCGGCGGTGCCGGCGACCGTGAGCTTCTGGCCGAGGATGTCCACCGGGGCGGTGACGGCCAGCTTGCCGTTCTGCTCGCCGAGCTTCAGCCCGGGCCGGTCCAGCAGCTTGGCCAGGCTGTCGTAGGAGACCGTGCCGGTGCCGTTCACCGACTCGGCGACCACGTCGCCCTGCCCGGACCGCAGCGTGTCCAGCGAGGCCCGCACGTTGCGCGCGTCCACGTCGAGCCGGGGCAGGCTCACCGTCTCGCCCTGGACCGGGCCCTGCACCTCGGTCAGCACGATGGAGATCCGCTCGTACCGGCCGCCGAGCACCTGGGTGAGGAACGGGAAGCCGCCGACGTCCACCTTCGGCGGGGCGGACTGCGCGTCCTGCTTGGCGACCTCCTGACTGACCTGGTCGGCGATCGCCCGCTCGGCCACACCGGCCGCCACTCGGTCGGCCACCACCAGCAGTCCGGCCAGGATCAGGAGCAGCACGACCAGCGTGACGAGCACCTTGCGCCCGCGCCGTCGGGGCCGTTCCTCGTACTCCGGGTACGCCTCTGCCACGCCGCCTCCTGTCTCCGTCGCCGCCCGGTGCGGCGACGCCCGTTCCTGACCGCCGCCGCCGTACGGCGCACCGCTATTACCCGAGCGCCGGAACGCTCAACCCTCGGCTCAGAGGAACAGCACGCACATCGCGTACGCGGCCGGCGCGGCGAGCGCGAAACCGCCGAGCGGGCCCTGCATGTGCCGGGCGATCCACATCGTCGGCGGCTCGCCGGCCATCAGCCGGCCCGCCTCGGCGTACCCGACGGCGAGGTCGGCCAGCACGGCGGTGGCCGCGGTGACCAGGCCGATCAGCGCCGCGCTGGTCGGCGTGAAGCCGACCAGGTAGCTGCCGAGCACCGCGCTGGTCAGGGTGCCGATCATCGCGCCGCCGACCACTCCGGCCGCGCCCCTGGGCACCTGCGGGGCGAGCCGGGGCCAGGGCAGGAACGCGTCGGTGAGCCGGGCGACGGTGAGCGCCACACCGCTGGCGACCAGGCAGACGGTGATCGCCTGGGTGCCGGCCGGGATCCGGCTCAACGTGATCAGGGTGGCGAAGGCGACCACGCCGACCACGATCAGCAGCGTGGTGCCGAGCGAGTCGGTCACCCGTACCCGGTCGACCCGGCGGACCAGCTGGCCGAGCACGCCGAGGACGAAGCCGCCCGCGGCGGCGTAGCCGAGCGGCGCCAGGCCGGCGATGTCGGACTGGACGGCGGCGACGTCGGCGGTCGCGGCGACCGCCACGCTGATCACCGCGACCAGCAGCAGCGCCGGGGGGCGCATGGCCATCGTCCAGGCGAGGACGAAGAGCAGCTGGACGCCGAAGACGATGAACGCGAACGGCAGCCGGTGCCCGGGGCCGGCGGTCTGCGCGCCGAGCACCAGGCCGACGCCGAGCAGCGCGGCGAAGCCCGCGACGGTCAGCGAGAGCGGCCTGCGGACCTCGACCGGCTCGACCGGCTCCTCGTCCGGCTCGTCCACCTCGTCGTCCGGCCGGCGGGGCGCGCCGCCCTTGCGGGCCCGGCGCGGCCCGCCGCGCTCTCGCCGCTGCTCACCATCGTCGGCGGGTCCGGTACGCGGTCCGGGCGGGTAGCCGCGGGAGGGGCCGCCCGGGCCCGGGTGCGCGTTGTCGGCCCACCGGTCGTTACCGGTCTCGGGCGAGGTCGAGGGAAACACGCCCCGATCGTGCCAGACCAGGCCGCTCCGGCGGAGGTCACGGTTTCGGCAACGTTAAAACCTGCGGAGCGTTCATGGGCAGATCAGACAAAGGGTAAAGGACGCCGAGGCCTCACCTGGGCGATCGGTTACGCTCAAGCCGTTACCTGCCCGTCAGCGACGCCGGGACCCACGCAAGTTCTCAGCGCCACGCCCGGTCCGGGGTGCCGCTGGTCGCGAGCGGCCACGGGCCGCCGGGACGGAGGTGATCGTGTGGAGATCCTGTTGCTGGTGACCGCGCGCGCGGGTGAGCCGTCTGCAGTGCTGCCGGCGCTGGACCTGCTGCCGCACTCGGTCCGCACCGCCCCGCGTGACGTCCGCACGCTGGTCTCCGGGCCGAGCCCGGACGCGGTGCTGGTCGACGCCCGTTCCGAGCTGAGCGAGGCGCGGGCCACCTGCCGGGTGCTGCACGCCACCGGCCTGGGCGTGCCGCTGGTGGCGGTGGTGACCGAGGCCGGCCTGATCGCCCTCAACGCCGACTGGGGCGTGGACGACGTCATCCTGGCCGGTGCCGGCCCGGCCGAGGTGGAGGCCCGGCTGCGGCTGGCGGTCGGCCGGTTGAGCAACGTCACCGCCGGGGCGGGCGGCTCGATCCGGGCCGGCGAGCTGACCATCGACCCGGACACCTACGCGGCGAAGCTGAAGGGCCGGCCGCTCGACCTCACCTACAAGGAGTTCGAGCTGCTGAAGTTCCTGGCCCAGCACCCGGGCCGGGTCTTCACCCGGGACCAGCTGCTCCGCGAGGTCTGGGGGTACGACTACTTCGGCGGCACCCGGACGGTGGACGTGCACGTCCGGCGGCTGCGGGCGAAGCTCGGCTCGGAGTACGAGTCGATGATCGGCACGGTCCGGCAGGTGGGCTACAAGTTCGTGGTCCCGCCGTCGCGGTCGCTGCCCGAGTCGGAGCACGCCCCGCTGCCGGTCTGACGTCGCGCGTCGGAGTTCCACCTGATCTAACTACTCTTTCCGGTACGCCCCTTTTTGCACCTGTTGCCGGCTCTATTCTGACTGCCGGGTTCAGGGCGAAGGGGGCGACGGTGCGTGCACTGACCACGGGGGCGACGAAGGGTCCGTTCCGCGATCCGGACCGGCGGTGCCGCTGATGGCCGCGGGGTCGACCGGCCGGGCCGTCGCCGTCGTGACGCTGGTGCTCGCCGCTCTGCTCGGGTCCGCGTACGCGCTCGGCCGCAGCCTGGTGCCCGACCCGCCGCGGCCCCACGACGGCGTCGCCACCAGCGTCGACGATGCCCAGTACGCCGACCAGGCGTCCGAGTCCGGCCGAAGCCACGGCGATCGTCCGGCACCCCCGCCGGACACCCCCGCGACCGGCCAGCAGCCCGATGGTCACCGGATGGCCGAGGGCGGCGACGCCCTCTTCGGCGCCCGGGTGGACACCGGCTCGCCCGAGGTCGCGCTGACCTTCGACGACGGGCCGGACCCGCAGTACACCCCGCAGGTGCTGGAGGTGCTGCGCCAGTATCAGGTGAAGGCGACGTTCTGCGTAGTCGGCGAGAACGCCAGGAACCACCCCGACCTGATCCAGGCGATCGTGGCCGACGGGCACACCCTCTGCAACCACTCGTGGAACCACGACTTCCTGCTCGGCAAGCGCTCCCCCGAGGTGATCCGCGCCGACCTGCTCCGCACCAACGAGGCGATCCGGACCGCCGCGCCCGACTCGCCCATCGGGTACTTCCGGCAGCCGGGCGGGGCGTGGACGTACCCGGTGGTCCAGGTCGCGGAGGAGCTGGGGATGGTCCCGCTGCACTGGACCGTCGATCCCAACGACTGGCAGGCCCCGGGTGCCGCGACGATCACGGCGACGGTAACCCGGGACACCGCCGCCGGATCGATCGTGCTGCTGCACGACGCCGGCGGGAACCGGCAGGACACCGTCGACGCGCTGCACCTGATCCTGCCGGACCTGGCCGGCCGGTTCCGGCTGGCGGCCCTCCCGACCGCCGGCACGACCTGAACCGTCGCGTCGGAGCACCCCGACGGATACGGCTACGGTGACGGGGTGAGCAGCGCGGAACCGACGACCGACCGGGTGGCCCGGACCGATCGACTCGCCCCCGCCGAGGTGGCCGAGTCCCTGGCGCTGGCCCGCCTCGCGGGCGACGCCGACGGCGCGGACCCCTTCGACGAGCACACGCTGCTACGACTGCGCGACCCGGAGGCGGCGGCCGTCCACCTGACCGCCCGGGCCGCCGACGGCACCCTCACCGGGTACGCCCACCTGGACACCACGGACGCGGCGGCCGGCATCGGGGTGGAACTGGTGGTCCACCCGGCGTACCGGTGGCGGGGCACCGGCCGGGCGCTGGCCCGGGGTGTCCTGGCGGCGGCCGCCGGCCCGCTGCGGGCCTGGGCGCACGGCGACCACCCGTCCGCCGCGGCCCTCGCGGTCGACCTCGGCTTCGACCGGGCCCGGGTGCTCTGGCAGCTGCGCCGCCCGTTGACCGCCACGCTGCCCGAGCAGCGGCTGCCGGACGGCGTCACGCTGCGCGCGTTCCGCCCCGGCGACGACGACGAGGCGTGGCTCGCGCTCAACGCCCGGGCCTTCGCCGCGCACCCCGAGCAGGGCCGTTGGACCCCCGCCGACCTGCGGGTGCGCCTGGCCGAGCCGTGGTTCGACCCGGCCGGCTTCCTGCTCGCCGTGGAGGAGTCGACCGGCCGGCCGGTCGGCTTCCACTGGACCAAGGTGCATGAGCGGCCCGGCTCGGCCCGGATCGGCGAGGTCTACGTGCTCGGGGTCGACCCGACCGCGCACCGCAGCGGCCTCGGCCGGGCGCTGACGGCCGCCGGCCTGATCCACCTGCGCGACCAGCGGAAGCTGGACAAGGTGATGCTGTACGTGGACGAGTCGAACACCGGCGCGTTGGCGCTCTACGAGCGGCTCGGGTTCGCCCGCTGGTGCGGGCACGTGAACTACCGGCTGGGCTGACCCGCGACGCGCGGCCGGCGACGCGCGGCGGCGCGCCACGCTCGACGACGCGCCCTCCGGGCACCGGCACCGGCATCTCTCGTACGCCGCGCGAGGGACGGCCGACGGTGCCCGCGGCGGACCGCCCCGGACCGGTTCGTCGCCCCGTCCGGCGTTGCGGCGATCGCCCGGCCGGAGTACGCGCCGCTGCCGGAGGCGGTGACCGTGGCGACGGTCGACGGGCTGTCCTGAGCGCTCCGACCGCGGTCACCGCGCCGTAACGGGGCAGCATCGGCGCGATAACGGCTGGCCGGGTAAATCGGATATATCGCGATAGCGAGACGGCGGTTCACCTAACGGACGACCGCCCCTCAGGCAGCGGCCATGCCGATGGCCGTGGGTGTTCACCTTCCGTTCATGTGCGACCGGCGAACCGGCTACCTGACGCTCCTAGCTTTCGTATCAGCCGGTCAGCGCCGGCGCCGGAACGACCAACCGGTCGGATCCACAAGACGTGAAGGGAAACCCCTCAGGTGAAGCTCCAGCGGCACGGCGCCATCGCCTGCCTCGCCCTTACCGCGATGCTCGGTCTCAGCGCTTGCGGCTCGGACAACAACGAGCCCACCACCCCGTCGGCCGCCGGCTCCGCCGCCGCCGACTGCGGCACCGGCACCCTGAACGCACAGGGCTCGTCCGCACAGAAGAACGCCATGGCCGAGTGGATCAAGACCTACCAGCAGAAGTGCTCGGGCCTGACGATCAACTACGAGCCCACCGGTTCGGGCGCCGGCATCGAGGCCTTCACCGCCGGCACCGCCGACTTCGCCGGCTCGGACTCCGCGCTCAAGCCGGAGGAGAAGCCGAAGGCGGATGCGCGCTGCACCGGTGGCCAGGCGATCGACCTGCCGATGGTGACCGGCCCGATCGCGGTGGCCTACAACCTCCAGGGCGTCGACGGCCTGCAGCTCAAGCCGTCCACCGTCGCGAAGATCTTCGCGGGCAAGATCACCAAGTGGGACGACGCGGCGATCAAGGCCGACAACCCGAACGCCAAGCTGCCGTCCAACGCGATCACCACGGTGCACCGCAACGACTCGTCGGGCACCACCGACAACTTCACCAACTTCCTCAGCAAGACCTCCGAGGCCGACTGGACCTTCGGCAAGGCCAAGGAGTGGAAGGCCCCGGGCGGCACCGGCCAGAAGGGCTCGGACGGCGTCACCAACTTCGTCAAGAGCACCCCGGGCTCCATCACCTACACCGAGTGGTCGTTCGCCGAGAACGCCGGTGTGGGCGTTGCCAAGATCCAGAACGGTGCCGGTGAGTTCGCCGAGCTGACCGCCGAGAACGCGGGCAAGGCCGTCGCGGGCGCGAAGGTCGTGGGCCAGGGCGACGACCTCGCGCTGTCGATCGACTACAAGACCAAGGAGGCCGGTGCCTACCCGCTGGTCCTGGTGACCTACGAGATCGCCTGCAGCAAGGGCCTGCCGGCCGACAAGCTCAAGGCCGTCAAGGGGTTCCTGACCTACACCGCCAGCACCGAGGGCCAGCAGGTCCTGACCGAACTGGGCTACGCCCCGCTGCCGGAGTCGGTCCGCACCAAGGTGGCCGACGCCGTCAGCAAGATGTCCTGAACCACCTGATACACACCTGACCCCTTTCGTAACGGAGCGAGCGAGCAGATGGGCGACATCCCACCCCGCTCGGCCGACGCCAGCACCGGCGGGTCGCGCGTGACTGACCGTCACGTCCGACTCGCCGGTTCGGCGGTTCCGGCCGACCTCTCAGCCATGCCGACGAGCCGGGATCCGCGCGGCCCGATCGGCGGTGGCGGAGCGCTGCCCCGACGGCAGAAGTTCGGCGCCGAGACCGTCTTCCGTCTGCTGACCATGGCCGCGGGCTCGGTGGTGCTGATCACCATCGTGGCCATCGCCATCTTCCTCATCACCAAGGCGGTGCCGGCGCTCCGCGCGAACACCGTCAACTTCTTCAGCTTCGAAGGCTGGTTCCCCAACGACCCGGAGCCGAAGTTCGGCATCGGTGCCCTCGCCTTCGGCACGGTGCTGTCGTCGGCGATCGCGCTGCTGGTGGCGGTGCCGGTCGCGCTGGGCATCGCGCTGTTCCTCACCCACTACGCGCCGCGCCGGCTCGGCACCGCCCTCGGGTTCCTGATCGACCTGCTGGCCGCCGTCCCCAGCGTGGTGTTCGGCCTGTGGGGCCGCGACTACTTCGTCGGCCCGGTCACCGACCTGTCGGTCTGGCTCAACACCTACTTCGGCTGGATCCCGATCTTCGGCGGTGAGGGGCCGTTCGGCCGCTCGGTCCTGCTGGGCGCGCTGGTGCTGGCGATCATGGTGCTGCCGATCGTCACCTCCCTCTCCCGGGAGGTCTTCCTGCAGACGCCGACCGCCAACGAGGAGGCCGCGCTGGCCCTCGGCTCCACGAAGTGGGAGATGATCCGCACCGCCGTGCTGCCGTACGGCCGGCCCGGCGTGATCGGCGCGGTCATGCTCGGCCTGGGCCGCGCGCTGGGCGAGACCATCGCCCTCGCGCTGACGCTGAGCTTCGCCTACAACATCTCCTTCAACATCCTGGAGAACGGCGGCAACTCGATCGCCGCGAACATCGCGGTGAAGTTCGGTGAGGCCAACGACGTCGGCCGGGGCGCGCTCATCGCCTCCGGTCTGGTGCTGTTCGTCATCACCCTGATCGTCAACATGACCGCACGGGCGATCATCTACCGCCGCCGGGAGTTCACGGAGTCCGCCGCATGAGCACCATCACGTCGCACCGCACTCGACCGCCGGCGCAGCCGCTCACGCTGCGGACCCGGCGGCTGCCGCTGCTCTGGGTGCTCGGCATCGCCGCCGGCGCGCTGGCCCTCTCGGCGGCCCTCGTCTACGGCACCGGCATCGGCGGCACCGTCCTGGTGATCGTCGTCGGCCTGCTGCTCTACCTCGCCGGCGTCTACGTCGCCAGCTCCGCGGTGGAGGGCCGGCGGCAGGCGCGCAACCGCACCTGGAGTTCGCTGATCCACGCCGCCTTCGTGCTCGCCGCCCTGCCGCTGATCTCGCTCGTCTGGACCCTGATCAGCAAGGGCACCGAGCGGCTGGACTACAACTTCTTCAACACCTCGATGAACAACATCGGCCCGCGGGACGCCGAGGGCGGCGCGTACCACGCCATCGTCGGCACCCTGGCGCAGGTCGGCCTCGCCGCCCTGATCACGGTGCCGCTGGGCATCCTCTGCGCCATCTACGTCGTGGAGTACGGCCGGGGCCGGTTCGCCTTCGCGATCCGGTTCTTCGTGGACGTGATGACGGGCATCCCGTCGATCGTCGCCGGCCTCTTCGTGCTGGCGTTCTGGGTGCTGATCGTCTCGCCCCACCTCACCGCCTCCGGCCAGCCCGGTTACTCGGGTTTCGCGGCCGCGCTGGCGCTGAGCGTGCTGATGCTGCCGCTGGTGGTGCGCTCCACCGAGGAGATGCTCCGGCTGGTGCCGGCTCCGCTGCGCGAGGGCTCCTACGCCCTCGGCGTGCCGAAGTGGAAGACGATCCTGCGGGTGGTGCTCCCCACCGCCCTGCCCGGGATCGTCACGGGCGTGATGCTCGCCATCGCCCGGGCGGCCGGCGAGACCGCCCCGGTGCTGCTGGTCGCCGGCGGCACCGCCGCCATCAACTTCAACCCGTTCGAGAACAACCAGTCCTCGCTGGCGCTCTTCGTCTACCAGCAGGCCGGCGACGCGTCCAAGTACTCGCCCGCCCGGGCCTGGACCGCCGCCCTCACCCTGGTCGCTCTCGTCCTGATCCTGACGATCGCGGCGAAGCTGCTCGCCCGCCGCAACAGGCTGAGCCGTTGATCACCGGAGGTACCACCACCATGGCCAAGCGCATCGAAGCCACGAACGTCTCCGCCTACTACGGCAACTTCAAGGCGATCGAGAACATCAACCTGACCGTCGAGCCGAAGACGGTCACCGCCCTGATCGGCCCGTCGGGCTGCGGCAAGTCGACCTTCCTGCGGTCGATCAACCGGATGCACGAGGTGCTGCCCGGGGCCCGGGTCGAGGGTCAGCTGACCATCGACGAGCAGAACATCTACGACCGGGACGTGGACGTCACGGCCGTCCGCCGGATGATCGGCATGGTCTTCCAGCGTCCCAATCCGTTCCCCACCATGTCGATCTTCGACAACGTGGTGGCGGGCCTGAAGCTCAACGGGCTCCGCAAGAAGTCCCTGCTGGAGGAGGCCGCCGAGAAGGCGCTCCGCTCGGCCAACCTCTGGGACGAGGTCAAGGACCGGCTGGCCAAGCCGGGCGCCGGCCTCTCCGGCGGTCAGCAGCAGCGGCTCTGCATCGCCCGGACCATCGCGGTCGAGCCGCAGGTCGTGCTGATGGACGAGCCCTGCTCGGCGCTGGACCCGATCTCGACGCTGGCCATCGAGGACCTGATGTTCCAGCTCAAGGACAAGTTCACGATCATCATCGTGACCCACAACATGCAGCAGGCGGCCCGGGTCTCCGACCGGACCGCGTTCTTCTCGATCGACAAGACCGGCGACCCCGGCCGGCTGATCGAGTACGACAACACCCAGAAGATCTTCAGCAACCCGAGCCTGAAGAAGACCGAGGACTACATCACCGGCCGCTTCGGCTGAGCCGCTGGTTCCCGGTCCGCGAGGGGCGTCGGTCGACCTGACCGGCGTCCCTCGGCGTGTCCGGGGCCAGCTCGTCAGCGAACCTGGGCGAAGAGGCCGGCTGACCGGCGGGCGGTTCAGTCCAGGACGAAGCGGGGCTCGCCGTCCTCCGGTAGGTCCAGACGCGGGGTGACCGGGGTGGCGGCGTCGCGGGTAGCCGCGGCGCGGGCCACGCCGGCCAGGTCGCCGGCGGCGGCCACCTGGGCCAGGGTGACCAGCGTCGGCGGCAGCATGGTCAGCTCGCCGGCCTCCGCCCGGGCCAGGGCGTCCGCCGGGCGGATCCACATGGTGTGGTCGGCCTCGCCGGAGACGTCTCGGGTCCGCTGCCCCTCGGGCAGCAGGGCCACGAAGAAGTACGTGTCGAAGCGGCGCGGCTCGAACTCCGGGGTGATCCACCGGCTCCACGGCAGCAGCAGGTCCGACCGGAGGGTGAGCCGCCGCCCGGCGAGCAGGTCGGCGAAGCCCACCCGGCGCCCCTCCAGGTCCTGCCGGGCCACCTCCCACTCGTCGCCGCTGACGTCGCCCACCACGGTCGACCGGTCCGGGCCGGCCAGCAGGACGCCGGCCTCCTCGAAGACCTCCCGGGCAGCGGCACAGACCACCGCCTGGGCGGCGTCCGGGGCGAGCCCCAGCCGCCCGCCCCACTCGGCCGGTGCCGGGCCGGCCCAGTCCAGGTGGGTCTGGGAGTCGGAGCGGTCCACCCCCCCGCCGGGGAAGGCGTACATCCCGCCGAAGGTCATCGCGGCCACCCGGCGGATGACGTACACCTCGAAGTCGGCACCGGCCGGGCGGAGCAGCAGCACGGTGGCGGCGACCCGGGGCGGCGCCGGGGCGGCGCCCTCGGCGCGGAACCTGCGGGCGTGCTCCACCAGGGCGGGGGGTGCGGCGAAGCCGTCGATCGTCATCCCGCGAGCCTAGTTCCCGACCGGTGGATCAGCCGCCCGGCCACCGGGCGGCCCGGGATAGCGTGCCGGCATGACGCGTTGGGGGATTCTCGCCACCGGACACATCGCCGGCCGCTTCGCCGAGGACCTCCGGTTGGTGCCAGGGGCCGAACTGGTCGCCGTCGGCTCGCGGACGCCGGAGAGCGCCGAACGCTTCGCCGCCCGGCACGGCGCCGCCCGGGCATACGGCTCCTGGGCGGAGCTGGCCGCCGACGACGAGCTGGACGTGATCTACGTGGCCACCCCGCACGCCGCGCACCACGAGGCGACCCGGACCTGCCTGGAGGCCGGCCGGGCGGCGCTGGTGGAGAAGCCGTTCACCCTCGACCTGGCCACCGGCGCCGAGCTGGTCGAGCTGGCCCGGGTCCGCGGGGTCTTCCTGATGGAGGCCATGTGGATGCGGACGAACCCGCTGATCCTGCGGGTGTGCGAGCTGATCGCGGAGGGGGCGATCGGCGAGGTGACGCACGTACGCGCGGACTTCGGGGCCGCCGGGCCGTTCCCGCCCGAGCACCGGATGCGGGCCCGCGCCCTCGGCGGCGGCGCCCTGCTGGACCTGGGCGTCTACCCGGTGAGCCTGGCCCACCTGCTGCTCGGCGTGCCGCAGCACGTGCACGCCTGGGCGAAGCTCGGCCCCGAGGGAGTGGACGAGAACACCGGCATCGTCCTCGGCTACGACTCCGGCGCGGTCGCCACGCTGAGCTGCGGCATGGTCGGGGCCACGGCGGTGACCGCCTCGATCACCGGCACCACCGGCCGGATCGACCTGCCCGAGCCGTTCTACCGGCCCGACGCGGCGGTGTTGCACCGGGCCGGCGCCGAGCCCGAGACGCTCCCGGCCGAGCTGGTCGGCGGCGGCTACCAGCACGAGGCCGCCGAGGTGCAGCGCTGCCTGGCCGCCGGGCTGACCGAGAGCCCGCTGGTGCCGCACCCGGTGACCCTCGAGGTGATGGGGCTGCTGGACGACATCCGGGCGCGGATCGGGGTCGACTACGCGTGAGGGGCCCCCTGCCGTGGCGGGGAGCCCCTCGACGGGCGGTTCAACCGGATCAGAACAGCGGCCGGACCACCAGGTAGGTCAGGCAGGCGATCAGCGCGGCCGCCGGGAACGTGATGATCCAGGCGATCACGATGTTGCCGGCGACGTTCCAGCGCACCGCGGAGAGCCGCTTGGTAGCACCCACGCCCATGATCGCGGAGGTGATCGTGTGGGTGGTGGAGATCGGCGCCTTGAGCACCAGGGCGTTGAAGTAGAGCACCAAGCTGGCCACCGTCTCGGCGGCGAAGCCCTCCGGCGGACCCAGGTCGATGATCTTGCGGCCGAGGGTGCGGATGATCCGCCAACCGCCGGCGTACGTGCCCAGCGCCAGCATGGTCGCCGAGGTCCAGAACACCCAGCCCGGGATGTGCGTCTTGTCGTCCTGGAAATTACCGGTGTAGAGGGCCAGGACCACGATGCCCATGGTCTTCGCGGCGTCCTGCATACCGTGGCCGACCGACATGGCCGCTGCCGAGACCGTCTGCGCCCAGCGGAAGCCCCGGTTGAGCCTGCCCGGCTGCCCCTTGCGGAACAGCCAGAGGATGGCCAGCATCAGCAGGTAGCCGAGGGTGAGGCCGACGAGCGGCGACAGGATCATCGGGAGGATGACCTTCTCGCCGATGTTGGCCCACTGCACCACGCCGCCGGTGGCGAGCAGGGTCGCCCCGACCAGGCCGCCGAAGAGGGCGTGCGAGGAGGACGACGGCAGGCCGAAGTACCAGGTGATCAGGTTCCACGCGATGGCGCCGAGCACCCCGGCGAAGAGCACCCCCAGACTGGCCACGCCGGTGGGCAGGATGACCAGGCCGTCACCGACGGTCTTGGCCACGCCGGCGCCGAAGTGCGCGCCGACGAAGTTGCCGACCGCGGCCAGCAGCAGGGCGATCCGGGGTGTCAACGCCCGGGTGGAGACGCTGGTCGCGATCGCGTTGGCGGCGTCGTGAAAGCCGTTGGTGTAGTCGAACGCCAGGGCCACCGCGATCACCGCCAGCACGGCGATGAGTTCGGGACTCACAGGATCAGGACTCCTTGACCGCGATGGTCTCGACGGTGTTGGCCACGTGCTCGAAGGCGTCGCAGGCGGCCTCCAACTCGTCGGCGACCTCCTTCATCTTCAGCACGGTCAGCGCGTCGTACTCGCCGGAGAAGAGCCGGACCAGCAGCATCCGGTACGTCTGGTCGCCGTCGTTCTCGAGCCGGTTGCACTCGATCCAGTAGTCCTCGAGGTCCTTCATCGACTTCAGCCGGGGCATCGCCTCGGCGGTCAGCTTCGCCTGCTGGTCGAGCACGTTCACCATCTCGTGCAGCTCGCGCGGCAGCGAGGGCAGCTTGGTGAGGCCGTAGAGGTAGAGCAGGTTGCCGACCGCCTCGAGGTGGTCCATCACGTCGTCCAGCAGCGAGCCCAGCCGGTAGATGTCCTCGCGGTCGAACGGGGTGATGAAGGTGGAGTTGATCTTCTTGTAGAGCTGGTGGGTGATCTGGTCGCTGTCGTGCTCGACCTCGGTCAGCCGCTCGCTCACCGACTGCACGTCGACGTCGGGCAGGCCCAGCTCGTTGAGCAGTGCGGTGCCCTTCACCAGATTCTGCGCGGCCCTGGTGAAGAGCTCGTAGAAGGCGCCCTCGGTGGGACGGAAGGAAAACTTCACAGCACGGACCTCGTCGTGTTGGTGGAAGGGTGGCCGACGCCGTCCGGGCGTCCGCTGAAGGGCATGCTAGGTACACCACGGAATCGGGCATTCGCCGGCCCACCCCAGGTCAGGCCTGATTCACCGCTCGTTCACCCGCCGTTCACCTTTACCCTCTCGTCGCCGTGCCGCAACCGCTGGCGCTCCTGCTCCACGTCGAAACCGGCTGGCGGATACCCCAGATCCAGTCCGCCGAACGTCTCCCGCAGCAGGTGGGCCACCGCCCAGTCCCGGTACCACTTGCGGTCCGCCGGGACCACGAACCAGGGCGCGGCCTCCGCGCCGCACCGACCCAACGCCTCGGCGTACGCCGCCTGGTAGTCGTCCCAGCGCGCCCGGGCGTCGATGTCGCCCGGGTTGTACTTCCAGTACTTCGTCGGGTCGGTCAGCCGCTCCATCAGCCGCTCGCCCTGCTCCTCGTGGGAGATGTGCAGCATGACCTTGACCAGGGTCACGTCGGCGTCGGTCAGCTCCCGCTCGAAGGCGTTGATCTCGTCGTACCGGGCCCGCCAGGTGGCCTCCGGCACCAGCGACCCGACCCGGACCACCAGCACGTCCTCGTAGTGCGACCGGTTGAAGATCCCGACGTACCCGGGCGGGGGCAGTGCCCGGCGGATCCGCCAGAGGAAGTCGTGCCGCAGCTCCTCCACGGTCGGCGGGCCGAAGGAGCGGATGTGCAGGCCGAGCGGGTTCATCGCGCCGGCCACCCGCTTGACCGTGCCGTCCTTGCCGCCGCAGTCCATCGCCTGGAGCACCAGCAGCACCCGGGCCGCCCGGCCCCCGTCCAGCTCCGGCCCACCCCGAGTGGGGGCGGAGGCGGGGCCCTCCGGCTCGGCGGCCGCCTTGGCGGTGGCGAAGAGCATCTCCTGCCGCCGGCCCAGTTCCGCGCCGATCAGGTCGACCTGCCCCCGCGCCCAGGCCTTGCGCTCCTTGCCCGTCCCGGCCGCGCCGGGCAGGCCTGGCGTCGACCTGGGTCGATCGCCCCGAGGTCCACCGCGCTGCCGTCCGAGGCAACCCGCAACAACTCCCGCATCCTGCCACCCTCCGGCAGCACGAGCTCCGATTCATCGACTCCGCCCATCCCCCGATCCTCACCCACCCCGCCGGCAGCCGCCTCCCGAGCGTCCACCCGCCCCGCCCCCGCCCCCGCGTTTCAAGATCCGCACACTGTCCCGGAAGGAGTGGCCCCCGCCGCTCGAAAAGGCCACTCTTTCCGTGAAGTTCTGCGGATCTCGAGGCCGGCGGCCGGGTCCGAGGGGGGCGGGGACGGCGGGTGTCACGTTTCGGGCGGCGGAACATCCGGTGGGTGGGCAGAATCTGGGCGGGGAGGCCGGGATGACGGTGGAGCTGGCGACGGAGTTCGAGGCCGAGCGCGGGCGGCTGATGGCGGTCGCGTACCGGATGCTGGGCAGCCGGAGCGAGGCGGAGGACGCCGTCCAGGAGACCTGGCTGCGCTACGCCGGCGCGCTCGCCGACCCGGCCGCCCGCGCCGAGGTCCGGCACCTCGGCGGCTGGCTCACCACCACCTGCGCCCGGATCTGCCTGGACCTGCTCCGGTCCGCCCGGGTACGCCGGGAAACGTACCCGGGCCAGTGGTTGCCGGAGCCGCTGGTCACCCCGCTGAGCGGGAGCCCGACGGCCGACGGGTTCGCCCCCGACCCGGCCGAATGGGCGGTCCGCCGCGACCAGGTCGGCACCGCGCTGCTGGTGGTGCTGGAACGCCTCACCCCCGAGCAGCGGGTGGCCTTCGTCCTGCACGACATCTTCGCGGTGCCGTTCGTCCGGATCGCCGAGGCGCTCGACACCAGCCCGGAGGCGGCCCGGCAGTTGGCGTCCCGGGCCCGCCGCGCGGTCACCGCCCCGGACTCACCCCGGCACACCGCCGACCCTGCCGAGCAGCAGCGGGTGGTGGCGGCCTTCGTCGCCGCCACCGAGTCCGGCGACCTGGCCGCCCTGGTCCGGGTGCTGGCGCCGGACGTGGTGCTGATCGGCGACAGCGGCGGGCAGTTCCCCGCGGCCCGTCGCCCGGTCACCGGCGCCGACGCGGTGGCCCGCTTCAACCTGGGTCTCTTCGGCCGGGCCGGCCGGTACGCCCAGCGGGTGAAGGCGCGGCCGGTGCTGGTGGACGGCTCGCTCGGCCTGCAGTTCGAGACCGTGCACACCGACGGCCGCCCGCTGCGGCTGGTCACCGCCTTCGCCGTGCACGACGGCCGGCTCACCGGCATCTTCAACCAGCTCAACCCGGACAAGCTCCACCACCTGCCC
This sequence comes from Micromonospora sp. DT47, assembly GCF_049844475.1. NCBI lineage: Bacteria > Bacillati > Actinomycetota > Actinomycetes > Micromonosporales > Micromonosporaceae > Micromonospora > Micromonospora sp. DT47. The sequence goes on from NZ_JBNCLC010000008.1 coordinate 210,025, forward strand.
GACCTGGGCCCGGACGACGGCTGGCCGCCGCGCTGGTGAGCCCGGTCAGACCACCAGGGCCAGCCACTTCCGGTACGACGTCGCGAACGGCTCGGTGCCGTCGCCCAGCGCGGTGAAGAGCCAGCCGGCCGCCGTCTCGGCCTCGGCGACCAGGTCGTCCGGGTAGCCGAAGCGCTCCCGGTGGTCGGCGAACTCGTCCTCGTCGCGGAGCTCGACCAGGCCGGTGGCGCGCCGGCGCACCACGTCCAGGTCGAGGTCGACCAGGTGCACGGTCTCGCCCTCCCAGCGGGCCGGGGTGGCGATGTCGCAGTAGACCTCGCTGGTCCGCGGAGGCGGGTTGAACATGCCGGTCCACCAGCCGTGGTGCGGCACGAGGAGGACGAAGGGGATCTGCTCGACGGACGGCCGGCCGTGGTAGACCGACTCCGTGCCGGCCGGTACGCCGAGCCAGACGCCGAGGTCGTCCTCGGCGAGCCGGCGGGCCGGGTAGTCGCGGTGGGCGCTGCCGTCGTACTTGCGGTAGATCACGCGGACCACATCGCTCGGCATGAGTCGCACCCTAGCCGATTCCGCCCGCCCGTCGCCGCACGGCCGTAACCGGTCAGGGGTCGCGGGAATCCGTACGGTCACCGCGCCACGCGGGGCAGCGGCGCACCCGGTGTCGGCGGCGGCGGGTACCGTCGCACGGTGACTCCGCCCCGCACCGCCACCGGTTCCGGCACCCCGACGGCCCGCGGCGGCCGGCGTCGGGGCGCCCGGCCCAGCGGGAGCGAGCTGCTCGCCGCCGCGGTCGGCGCGGTGCCCGGCGGCGCGGCCCGTCCCGGCCAGCAGCAGATGGCCGAGGCGATCGAGCGGAGCGTCGCCACCCGCGAGCACCTGCTGGTGCAGGCCGGCACCGGCACCGGCAAGTCGCTGGCCTACCTGGCGCCGGCGCTGACCGTTGACGGGCCGGTGGTGGTCTCCACCGCCACCCTGGCGTTGCAGTCCCAGCTGGTCGACCACGACCTGCCCCGGCTCGCCGACGCGATCGAGCCGCTGCTCGGCCGGCGGCCCACCTTCGCCGTGCTCAAGGGCCGGCACCACTACCTCTGCCTGGCCCGGCTGGACAACTCCACCGAGGAGGAGCCGGAGGACACCCTCTTCGACGCGCCGGCCGCCCGTCCCGGCGGGACGAAGTGGCTGGGCGAGGCCGGCCGGCTCGGTAAGCAGGTCCAGCGGCTGCGCGACTGGGCGGAGGAGACCGACACCGGCGACCGCGACGAGCTGGACCCGGGCGTCGACGACCAGGCGTGGCGGCTGGTCTCCATGCCGGCGCGGGAGTGCGTCGGCGCGGCCCGCTGCCCGTTCGGCGCGGAGTGCTTCGCCGAGGCGTCCCGGGCCCGGGCCCGCGAGGCCGACATCGTGGTCACCAACCACAGCCTGCTCGCGGTGGACATGCTCGCCGGCCGGCACATCGTGCCGCCGCACAAGCTGCTGATCGTCGACGAGGCGCACGAGCTGGCCGACCGGGTCTCCTCCGCCGCCCAGGCCGAGCTGGTGCCGGAGCTGATCGACCGGTCGGCCCGGCGGGCCCGGCCGCTGCTCCGGCCCGACGTCGCCGATCGGCTCACCGAGGCCGGTGACGCGCTCGCCGTCGGGCTGGCCGAGGCGCCGGCCGGGCGGATCACCGGCGGACTGCCGATCCCGCTGCGCGAGGCGTGCACGCTGCTGGACGCGGCCACCCGGGCCGCGCTGGACGCGATCGGCGACGTCAAGGCCGACGACCCGGACCCGGTCCGCAAGCAACAGGCCAAGGCGGTGCTGGACGAGCTCTCCACCACCGCGCAGCGGCTGCTGGAGGAGGCCGACCACGACGTGGCCTGGGTGGAGAAGCCGGAGAACGGCAGCCGCCGGGCGCTGGTGGTCGCGCCGCTCTCGGTCGCCGGCACGCTCGCCACCCACCTGTACGACGAGCGCACCGTCGTGGCCACCTCGGCGACCCTGGCGCTGGGCGGCCGGTTCGACACGGTGGCCCGGGCGCTCGGGCTGGACGCGCCCCCGCCCGCCCCGCCGTCGCCGGCCGCCGCCGCGCTGGCCGCCGCCTCCGCCGGCCGCCCGGGCGCCACCGCGCCGGGCAGCGGGCCCACCGGGGCCACCGGGCCGACGGCCGGCGGCGGAGTGGCGATCACCCCGGGCAGCCGGCCCGCCACCGGGACCGTCCCGGCCACCGAGGGGCCGGGCTGGTGGTCGCTCGACGTGGGCTCCCCGTTCGACTACGCCCGGCAGGGCATCCTCTACGTGGCCGCGCACCTGCCCCGCCCCAGCGTGTCCGGGCTGCCCGAGGCGGCCGGCGAGGAGCTGCTGGGGCTGGTCGGCGCGCTCGGTGGTCGTACCCTCGGGCTCTTCTCCTCACGACGGGCCGCGCAGCAGGCGGCCGAGCTGCTCCGCGCGCGGACCGACCTGCCGGTGCTGCTGCAGGGCGAGGAGGCGCTGCCGCTGCTGGTCCGCCGGTTCCGGGAGGAGCGGTCCAGCTGCCTGTTCGGGGTGATGTCGCTCTGGCAGGGGGTGGACGTGCCGGGCGACTCCTGCCAGCTGGTGGTGATCGACCGGCTGCCCTTCCCGCGCCCGGACGAGCCGCTCGCGGCGGCCCGGGCGGCCGCGGTGGACGCCGGCGGCGGCTCCGGCTTCGCGGCGGTCAGCGTGCCGATCGCGGCGGTCCGGCTGGCCCAGGGGGTGGGCCGGCTGATTCGGGCGACCGGCGACCGCGGGGTCGTCGCGGTGCTCGACTCGCGGCTGGAGACGGCCCGCGGCTACGGCCCGTTCCTGCGCCGCTCGCTCCCCCCGTTCTGGTACACCACCCGCCCGGAGGTGGCCCGCGGCGCCCTGGAGCGCCTCGCCAAGGCCTGACCCCGCCCCGCCCCGGACACCGCGACCCGCCGCAAACGGCGGTGTCGGCCGGGCGGGACGGCGCGACATGCCGCGAACGGGGTCGATCGACGAGCCGGGCCCGCCCCCTCGGTGGGGGACGGGCCCGAGACGATCCGGCTCGGTCAGGGCGCCTGGGAGGCGACGACCACGGCGTCGGGCGGGGTGTCCGGGACCGAGCGGGCGGCGAGGCGGCGGACCGCGGTGTTGAGCACCGCGATCAGCGGGACCGCGACCAGCGCGCCGGTGATGCCGGCCAGGACCACGCCGGCAGCGATGCTGATGATCACCGCGAGCGGGTGGATGGCGACCGCCCGGCCCATGATCAGCGGCTGGAGCACGTGCCCCTCCAGCTGCTGCACGCCGATCACCGCGCCGAGGATGATCAGCGCGGTCACCGGGCCGCTGTCCACCAGCGCCACCAGCACCGCGACGACCCCGGAGAGCGCGGCGCCGACGATCGGGATGAACGCGCCCAGGAAGACCAGCGCGGCCAGCGGGAACGCGAACGGGATGTCGAAGATGACCAGGAAGATGCCGATGCCGACCGCGTCGATGAAGGCCACCAGCACGGTGGCCCGGACGTAGGCGCCCAGCGTCGCCCAGGAGGCCCGGCCGGCGTCGTCGACCTTCCAGCGAGCGGCCACCGGCAGCAGCCGCACCAGGAACCGCCAGATCCGGTTGCCGTCGCGGAGGAAGAAGAAGGTGGCGAAGAGCACCAGCACGGCGCCGGTCAGCACCTCGGCCAGGGTGGCCGCGGTGGAGAGCGCGCCGCTGGTGAACTTCTCGGTGTTGCCGTTGATCCAGCCCTGCGCCTCGTCGATGTACCGGTCGAGCTGCTTGTCGGAGAGGTGCAATGGGCCGGTCTTGAGCCAGTTCTGGATCTGCCGCACGCCCTGCGACGACTTGTCGCTCAGCTCCGGCGCACCCTTGATGAACTCGTTCACCACCAGGGTCAGCGTGCCGACCACCGCGGCCAGGCCACCGACCAGCACCACGCCCGTGGCCAGCGACCTCGGGAACCGGGCCCGCAACAGCCAGCCCACGGCCGGCGCGAGCAGCGCGGAGAGGAGCAGCGCTACCGCCAGCGGGATGATCACGATGCTGATCGTCCCGACGATCCGCAGCAGCGCCCAGGTGACCACGCCGATCACGATCAGCCGCCACGACCAGGCGGCGGCGATCCGCAGCGAGTGCGGCACGTCCGCGTCGTCCCGGCTGGAGGTGGAGTTGTGCATCTCCGCGGGCGGTTCCGCGCCGACCACCGTCCCGGACGGCGGCGCCGGCGGGCCGGGCTGGGCGGGCGAGGCCACCCCGGCCTCCTCGGGAACGTCGGCGTGGTCGGCGCGACCCGCGCGCACCGACTCGCGTCCGGACTCGTACGCGCGGCGGAGCCGGCCGCGTACCCGCTCGAAGCGCCTCAAGCGCACCTCCTCAGGAACAAACCGGGCCGCTCATGACGACGGTCCGGACAGGGTACGTCCGACAGCCGCCACCGTAGGGCAGTTCCGCCACACATTGCCCCGCACCACCAGCGCGCAACCACCGGGCGATCGGCCATTCCGCGCGCGGTAGCGTCTCTGCGTGACCGCCGACCAGAACCTCGACTCCGGCCTGCCGATCCGTCTGCTGCACGACCGCGTGCTGGTGAAGATGGAGGTGAGCGAGGGCGAGCGCCGCTCCACCGCCGGCATCGTGATCCCGGCGACCGCCGCCGTGGGCAAGCGGCTCGCCTGGGCGACCGCCGTCGGGGTGGGCCCGCACGTCCGTTCCATCGTCTCCGGCGACCGGGTGCTCTTCGACCCCGACGAGCGCTCCGAGGTCGAGCTGCACGGCCGGGGGTACGTCCTGCTCCGCGAGCGGGACGTGCACGCCGTCGCCGCCGAGCGGGTGGAGCCGGACTCCACCGGCCTCTACCTGTAGCCGATCACCTGGCGACGGCACCGGCGTGCCGTCGTTTCACCTCAACCCACTGGCCGCGCCGTTTGGGCTTCCTGTCGAGGGGAAGCCAGGCCCCAGCCAGCCCTGGGGAGGGATGATGCCGGAATTAGTGAGGAAGCTGTTGTTCTGGGGCTTCATCGCGTTCCTGATCTTCTTCATGGCGTTCCGGCCGGACGGGGCGGCGCAGATGTTCAAGGGGATCGGCGCGGGCCTGATGGCGATCTTCCAGGGCCTCGGTGACTTCATGACCGGCCTGATGACCTGACCATCGCCGGGGCCGGCCTCGGCAGACCCCGGCGGCGTCAGCGGGGTCCGGGCGGCCAGGGCGCGGCCGGGCGCGGGCCGTACCAGCCGGGCGGGCCGTAGCTCACCGGGTGCGCCGGGGCGGGGGGCGCGAGCACCACCGGGATCGGCACCACCGGGGAGTCCGGCGGGTCGACCGGGCGCTGCGAGCCGTCCGGGAACCGTAGGTGGTAGCGCTGACCGTCCCAGACCCCGACCGGCACCTGCGGGTCCCGGCCCACGAAGAACGACCGGTACGCCGCGATCGCCTCCAGCAGCTCCCGCTCCTCCCGGAGGGTCCGTTCCCGGTCGGCCGGCTTGCGGTCGAGCCCCCGGCGCATCCCGTCCCGCAGCAGCGCCAGCCGGGTGGCCGCGAACTGGTAGCCGCGCATCGCCCGCAGGCCGGGGTCGCCACCCACCCGACGGGCCCAGCTGCGGGCCGCGTGCCGGCGGCCCAGGCTGCCCAGGGCGGCCACCTCGGGCGGGGTAAGCCAGCCGGCCCGGACGTAGTCCGGCAGGGTGCGTTCGGTGAGCCGTCCCTCCCAGGCGCGCAGCCAGATCGCGAAGCCGACCATGCCGAAGAAGATCGGCACCATCACCCCGAGGATGCCGTACATGAAGATCACCAGCTCACCGGTGGCCTGGACCAGCGTCGGCAGCAGGTTCCAGGTGCCGTGCAGCATCATCGCCAGCAGCAGGCCGGCGGCCGGGGCGAGGAAGCGCACCCGGCGGTCGGCGGTCCGCGCGGCGATGCCCAGCCCGACGCCGGTCATCGAGGTGAAGAGCGGGTGGGCGAAGCCGAAGAGCAGGATCCGGGTGATGAAGATGGCGATGACCTGCCGGACCCCGGTGGCCGGGCCCCACTGGTCGGCACCCGAGGCGTAGCCGTAGCCGCCCAGGTAGAGGATGTTCTCCACCATGGCGAAGCCGACCGCGGAGAGCCCGCAGTAGACCAGGCCGTCGGTGATCCCGGACCACTCCCGACGCCGGAAGACCAGCAGCAGGATCGGGCCGAGCGCCTTGGTCAGCTCCTCGATGAACGGGGCCACCAGCACGCCGGTCAGCGCGGACGACACCCCCCAGTCCTTGAACAGCCCGGCGGCGGTCTCGTTGACCCGCAGCGACGCCGCGGTGGAGACGAACGCGCCCCAGGCGAAGCAGAAGATCAGGTACTTCAGCGGCTCGGGCTCGTACCGGTCGAGCCAGAGGAAGCAGGCGACCAGGACCGGCACCGGCAGGATCGCGGCGGCGACGCCGATCAGCAGGGCGTCCAGGCCGAGGTTGGAGCCGAGTACGTAGAGCATGTAGACCGCGCAGGCGGCGATCAGCAGCACCGCCAGGGTCAGCGCCATGACGCGCCGCCAGCCCAGGCGGCGCAGCGGCATCCGGGGCGCGGCGGCACCCGGCGGCGGGACGGCGGGCGCGGCGGGCGGCGGCGGGGGCCCGCCGGGCGGGGTGTCGGCCATGCGGTCAGCGTAGTCACCCGTGGCCCGGTGGGCCGGGCGCTCCGGGAGTGGTTATGCTGCCGGCAGGTCACGAGCGCCAGCGTCAAGCCCCGGCTTGCTGGCCGGCAACCCTCGTCTTCGCGGTGGGGTGCCCCGGGTGATGACCGGGCCCGGCCCGATCCGTGTGCTGGGCAAGCGCGGACCCCGTCCCGGTGTGCCCACCCCGGGGTCCCTGGACCCCGGAGGCCCCACCGATGACCGTCACCCTGCTACCGCCCGCCCCGCCGGCGCCGGCCGCGGCGGACCCGCTCGCCGTGCTCGGCGTACCCGGGCAGATCAACCTGGACCACGCCGCCAGCGCACCGTGCGCGCGGGCCGCCGCCGACGCGGTGGCCGAGCTTCTTCCCTGGTACGCCAGCGTGCACCGCGGCGCCGGGGCGCTGTCGCGGCGCTGCACGCTGGCCTACGAGCGGGCCCGGCAGGCGGTCGGCGACGCCTTCGGCGCCCGGGCCGACGACCACGTGATCTTCACCCGCAACACCACCGACGCGCTGAACCTGCTGGCCCGGGCGCTGCCCACCGGCACCACGGTGGTCACCTTCGCCGGGGAGCACCACGCCAACCTGCTGCCCTGGCCGCGCGGCTCGGTACGCCTGCCGGTGCCGGAGAGCCCCGCCGGCGCGGTCCGGGCGCTGGACGCCGCCCTGACCGAGCTGCGCCGGGGCGCCGGCTCGGCCCCGCCGGTGCTGGTGGCGGTCACCGGGGCCAGCAACGTGACCGGCGAGCGCTGGCCGGTGGCCGAGCTGGCCCGGACCGCCCGGCGGCACGCCGCCCGGATCGTGGTCGACGCCGCCCAGCTCGCCCCGCACGCGCCGGTGGACGTCGCCGCGCTGGACGTCGACTACCTGGCCGTCTCCGGGCACAAGCTGTACGCCCCGTTCGGCGCGGGTGTGCTGCTCGGCCGGGCGGACTGGCTGGACGCCGCCCCGCCGTACCTGGCCGGTGGGGGCGCCACCAGCCACGTCGGGTCCGCCACCCACGAGGTGCGCTGGGCCACCGGCCCGGCCCGGCACGAGGGCGGTACGCCCAACCTGCTCGGCGCGGTCGCGCTGGCCGCGGTCTGTGATGCGCTGGCCGGGGCGGACCGGGCCGCGCTGCACGCCCACGAGCAGCTCCTGCTGGCCCGGCTCCGGGACGGGCTGGCCGCGCTGCCGGACGCGGTGGAGCTGCGCACCTTCGGCCCGGACGCGCCCCGGGTCGGCATCGTCTCGTTCGTGCTGGCCGGCCGGGACTCCGCCGAGGTCGCCGCGGAGCTGGCCGGGGAGCACGGCATCGGGCTGCGGGACGGGCTCTTCTGCGCGCATCCGCTGGCCCGGCGGCTGCTCGCCGAGGCGGCCGCGCGTAGCGGGCGGGACGACCTGCCGCCAACCGCGCTGCGCGTCAGCGTGGGGCTGGGCAGCACGCTGGCGCACGTGGACCGGCTGCTGGCCGCCCTGGCCGCGCTGCGCTGAGCCCCCGGCGGGTCATCCGACCGGCGGGGCGGTCGGCGGCTTCGGGGCGGCGTGCTGCTCGGCCGGCGCCCCGCTCGGCTGCTCCTGGCCACCGAAGGACTGCCGGACCAGCCGGTTCGCCTCCTCCTGCTCGATGCCGGAGGCGACGATCAGGTCACTGGCGGTGGTCCGCACCTGGGCGATCACCACGCTGCCGGAGAAGCCCACCCCCTGCGCGTACGCCCGGCCCGCCTCGCTGACCGCGCGCAGGGAACGCTCCCGGGCCTTCTCCGGCTCCTGCCCGGCGGCGAACTCGTGCCGGAGCAGGCGGACCGACTCGGCGAGGTGGGCCACCGCGTCCGGCATCGGCTCCGGGATCGGCTCCTCGTCCTCGATCATGGTCACCGAACGCCGGATCAGGGTGCCGCTGTTGCGCATGGCCCGGTCGATCGGCTCGGCCGCCTCCGCGTAGTGGGTGAGTTCGCTGCGTCGGTGCCAGCGGGCCGGGGAGAGCGTGCTGGTCTCCTTCGCGCCCTCGATCGCCTCGCCGAAGGTGGCCAGCTCGTCCTTGTTCTCCCGGAGCCGTTCCAGCGCCCGCTGCGCGCTGTCGCGGTCCCGGTTGCGCAGCGCCTCGGCGGTGACGTCGAGCTGGGTGGCGAGCAGGTCCAGCGCCGGCCGGGCCGCCCGGTTGATCACCCGCAGCGGGTTGAGCGGCAGCAGGACCGCGGTCACCAGCAGCGCGATCCCGCCGCCGATGAGGGCGTCGACGAAGCGGGGTATCTCCAGGTTCTGCGTCGACGGGCTGAGCGTGACGATCAGCACCGCGGTCGCCGCCGCCTGGATCACGACGGACACGCTGCCGCCGAAGAAGATGGTCAGCAGGATCGCCGAGATGACCACCAGCCCGAGCTGCCAGCCCCCGGCGCCGAGGAAGTAGATCAGGACGTCGCCGAGGAACACCCCGACCGCCACCCCGATGATCAGCTCGACGGTCCGGCGTAGCCGCTGACCCACCGAGGCGGCCAGGGTGCCGACCGCCGAGATCGGCGCGAAGACCGGCTGCGCGTTGTTCAACAGGTCGTGGGAGACGATCCAGGCCAGCGCGGCGGCCAGCCCGGCCTGCACGGCCAGCACCATCGCCATCCGGACCCGGTGCAGCCGGTCGTGCAGGGTGGACTTGCTCTTGTGGCGCAGCTCCTCCACCGCCTCGGCGATCCGGGCGGAGTCGACGTCCACCACGCCGTCGCGCAGGCCGGCACGCCGCATCAGCGACGGTCGTTTGTCCCGGGCCACGGCCATGGCGGGGACTACCCGTACCGGGCGGGGTGAATCCTGGGCCACTCGGGCAGACTCGGCGGGGTGACGGAGCTGATCGACCGGTGGCGGGCGGCGGCGCGGGAGGCCGGGGCCGCCAACGGGGTGGAGCTGACGGCCGCCGGCGAGGAGCTGCTGGCCCGCTGGCGGGAGCCGCACCGGCGGTACCACAGCGTCCGGCACCTGACCGCCGTGCTGGACGTGGTGGACGCGCACGCGTCGTCGGCCGGTCGGCCTGGCCTGGTCCGGCTCGCCGCCTGGTGCCACGACGCGGTCTACGACCCGACGGCGGCCGGGGACGCCAACGAACGGGACAGCGCCGCGCTGGCCGGCGCGCTGCTGGCCGGGCTCGGGGTGCCGGCCGCCGCGGTGGCCGAGGTCCGCCGGCTGGTGCTGCTCACCGCCGGGCACGCGGTCGCCGCCGGCGACCCCGACGGCGCCCTGCTCTGCGACGCCGACCTGGCGATCCTGGCCGCACCCCCCGAGGAGTACGACGCGTACGCGGCGGCGATCCGCCAGGAGTACGCCCACGTGCCCGAGCCGGCCTTCCGCGTCGGCCGCGCCGCCGTCCTCGACGCCCTGCTCGCCCTCCCCGCCCTCTACCGTCTCCCTGCGCTGGCCGCCCGGTGGGAAGCCCCCGCCCGCACCAACCTCACCCGCGAACTCACCGCCCTCCGCTGACCCCGCCGCCTGTTGATCGCTGCGGGTTGCGGCATGCGGCGGTGTCCCGCTCGACGGACACCACCACCTGGCGCAACCGGTGCCCGGCGCGCCGACGGTCAGGAGGCGCGCGGGGCCTGCGGGGCGGGCACCAGGTGTTTGGGGCGGCGGAGGCCGGCGGCGCGCAGGAGGCGGACGATCTCCCGGCTGGGAACCACCCGGGCGCCGAGCCAGACGGCCACCGGGAAGCGCTCGGCGGGGATGTCGTAGTGGTCCCGGTCGAAGGCGCGGCGGGGCGCCCCGAGCGCCTCGGCGAAGGCGTGCAGCTCGGCGTGGGAGACGTCGCTGATCAGATGCGACCAGAGCCGCCCCCGCCACGGCCAGGCCGGCCGGTCCAGGTACAGCATGGCGGCCAATGTAGCCGCCGGTTAGCCTCTCCCGCATGGCTGGCTCCCCCCTCCTCGACGACCTGCGCGCCGCGCTCGGCGACGACGCCGTGCTCACCGACCCCGATCTGCTCCGGATGCACCAGCGCGACGAGGCCGACCTCTGCGCGGCCGGTGTCCCGCTGGTGGTGGTCCGCCCGCGCGGCACCGCGGAGGTGGTCGCGGTGGTCCAAGCGGCGGCCCGGCACGGCGTACCCGTGGTGCCGCAGGGGGCGCGGACCGGGCTGGCCGGCGCGGCGAACGCGGTCGATGGCGCGGTCGTGCTGAGCACCGTGGCGATGGACGCGATCCGGGAGATCGACCCGGTGAGCCGGATCGCCGTGGTGGAGCCCGGCGTGGTCAACGCGACGCTGGCCGGGGCGGTACGCGAGCACGGTCTCTACTACCCGCCGGACCCGGGCTCCTGGGAGTCCTCCACCATCGGCGGCAACGTCTCCACCAACGCCGGTGGTATGTGCTGCGTCAAGTACGGGGTGACCAGCGAGTACGTGCTCGGCCTGGAGGTGGTGCTCGCCTCCGGCGAGGTGCTGCGCACCGGCCGGCGCACGGCCAAGGGTGTCGCCGGGTACGACCTGACCCGGCTCTTCGTCGGCGCGGAGGGCACCCTCGGGGTGATCACCGAGGTCACCGTGTCGCTGCGCCCGGCCCCCGAGGACTCGCTGACCATGGTGGCGGTCTTCGGCTCCATCGCGGAGGCCGGCACGGCGGTGGCCGACATCGCGGCGAAGGGACTCACCCCCAGCCTGCTGGAGCTGCTCGACCGGACGCACCTGCGGGCGATCGAGGCGTACCGGCCGATGGGGCTGCGCACGGACGCGCAGGCGCTGCTGCTGGCCGCCGCGGACACCGGCACCCGGGCGGCGGAGGACCTGGCCCGGCTGGCCGAGGTCTGCGAGGCGGCCGGCGCCGAGGAGGTGTACGCGGCCACCGACGCGGTCGAGGCGGCGGCGCTGCTCCAGGCGCGCCGGCTGGCGCACCCGGCGATGGAGAAGTTCGCCGCGGACAGCTTCCCGGGCGGCAACGGCGGCCTGGTGATCGACGACGTGGCGGTGCCGCGCGGGTCGCTGGCCGCACTGCTGGACGGGGTGGCCCGGATCGCCGAGGAGTGCGACGTGCCGATCGGCGTGGTCGGGCACGCCGGCGACGGCAACATGCACCCCAACATCGTGGTCGACCGGGCCGACCCGGCCAGCCTGGAACGGGGCCGGCGGGCCTTCGACGAGATCATGCGGCTGGGCCTCGACCTCGGCGGCACCTGCACCGGCGAGCACGGCGTGGGGCTGCTCAAGCGGGACTGGCTGGCCAGGGAGATCGGGCCGGTCGGGGTCCGGGTGCACCAGGCGATCAAGGCGGCGCTGGATCCGGAGGGGCTGCTCAACCCGGGCAAGGTGCTCTGAGCCGCCAGCCGCCAGCCGCCGGGCGGTCAGGCGGTGGGCTCGGCCGGGGTGGTCTGGGTGAGCAGCAGCAGGATCTCGTTGGCCACCGGCGGCCGTTCCTCCCCCGGGCAGTCCTGCGAGGTGATCAGCCCGGCCGAGGTGAGCAGGCTCGACGTCAGCGCGTCGATGCAGCTGACCCGGTACTGGCGGGCCTGGTCGGTCTCCTGGGCCAGCCGCGGGTCGGCGAGCAGTCCGTGCAGGCGCGCGACCTGCTCGGCGTCGAGGGCGCCGGTGGAGGTCACGCCGTCGCCCGCGCAGTCGTCGCACTCCCACCGGCCGTCGGGCTCCACGTTGAGCGACCGGAGCGGTCCGTCCTGACCGAGCTTCTGCACCAGACTGACCCGGGCCGCGTCCGCACCGCCCGAGCCACCGGCGGGGGCGGTGGCGGCCTTGGGGTCCGGTGTGGACCGACCGCCGGAGTCGACCAGCGAGCAGCCGGTGAGTGTGGCTGTCAGGACGGCGGCGGCGGAGACGATGAGCGCCCGTGACCACTGAGGGGAAACCACGCGCCGGAACTTACCCCACCGTAGGTAGCGACCGGAACCCGCCGACCGGACGGGCATCAATGGGCGGAACCGCACGTCGGATCGGTCAGCGGGACGAGGTGGGCAGTTCGACGCTGTCGCCGTCGACACCCCGGTCGGCGGCGAAGCCCCGTACGTCGGGCGCGCCGAGCCGGGCCGCGTCGGCGGTCGCGTCGTCCGGCATCAGCTGGGACTCCCGCTCCGCCTCCACCCGCGCCCGGTAGTGCGCGATCTCCCGCTCCCGGGTGGCCGCGTCCCAGCCGAGCACCGCGCCCATCAGCTCCGTCGCGTGCCCGGCCGATTCCAGCCCCCGGTGCGGGGTCTCGAACGAGATCCGGGTACGCCGGGTCAGCACGTCCTCCAGGTGCAGCGCCCCCTCGGCGCGGGCCGCGTACGTCACCTCGGCGGCCAGGTACTCCGGGGCGCCGGCCAGCGGCGAGGCGAGCAACGGGTCGGCGTCGACCAGCGCCAGCAGCTCCAGGGTCAGCGTGCCGTACCGCTCCAGCAGGTGCTCGACCACCCCGACCGGCACCCCGTGCCGGCGGGCCAGGTCGGCCCGGTCCCGCCACATCGCGGCGTACCCGTCGGCGCCGAGCAGCGGCAGGTCGGCGGTGCGGGAGGGACGCACCCCGCCGAGCCGGCGGGCCGCCCGGTCCACCACGTCCGAGGCCATCACCCGGTACGTCGTGTACTTGCCCCCGGCCACCAGCAGCAGCCCGAGCATCGGCTCGAAGACGGCGTGCTCCCGGGAGAGCTTGGAGGTGGAGTCCGCCTCGCCGGACAGCAGCGGGCGCAGCCCGGCATAGACGCCCTCGATGTCGGCCGTGGACAGGGGCCGGTCGAGCACGGTGTTGACCTGGTCGAGCAGGTACTGGATGTCGCGCGCGGAGGCGGACGGGTGGGACCGGTCCAACCGCCAGTCGGTGTCGGTGGTGCCGATGATCCAGTGCCCGCCCCACGGGATGACGAAGAGCACGCTGGTGGCGGTACGCAGGATCAGCCCGGTCTCGCCGGTGATCGCCGAGCGGGGCACCACCAGGTGCACGCCCTTGGAGGCCCGGACCCGGATGCCGGGGCGCAGCCCGACGTCGTTGAGCATCCGGGACATGTCGTCGCTCCACACGCCGGTGGCGGCGATGACGGTGCGGGCGCGTACCTCGAACTCGGCGTCCGGCGAGCCGGCGCGCGCCTCCAGGTCGCGGACCCGGACCCCGGTGACCTCGCGGGCCTGCCGGATCAGGCCGACGGCACGGGCGCTGGTCACCACGGTCGCGCCGAGGCTGGCCGCGGTGCGGGCCAGGGTCACCACCAGCCGGGCGTCGTCGACCTGGCCGTCGTAGTAGCGGATGGCGCCGGCCAACGCGTCGGCCCGGAGGCTGGGGAAGATTCGGCGGGCGCCCTCGCGGGTCAGGTGCCGGTGCAACGGCATGCCCCGCCCGCCGCCGAAGAGGCCGGCGAAGGCGTCGTAGGTGGCCACCCCGGCGCCGTAGTAGGAGCGGCGGAACAGCCGGGCGGGCAGGTCGCGCAGCCCCCGGCCGGCGGGGAGCGGGATCAGGAACGGGACCGGCCGGACCAGGTGCGGGGCGAGCCGGGTGGCGAGCAGGCCGCGCTCGGTCAGCGCCTCGTGGACCAGGTGGAACTCCAGCTGCTCCAGGTAGCGCAGGCCGCCGTGGATCAGCTTGCTGGACCGGCTGGACGTGCCGGCGGCGTGGTCGCGGGCCTCGACCAGGGCCACCTTGAGGCCCCGGGAGGCGGCGTCCAGCGCGGCGCCCGCCCCGGTCACCCCACCGCCGATGACCAGCACGTCGAACCGCTCGGCCCGCAGCCGGCGCAGGTCGGCGGCGCGGCGCTCCGGGGAGAGCTGGCCGGCGGCGGATCGGGTCACACTGGGGTCGCGCACCCGTCCACCGTAACCGCCCGCGCCCTCCGGCCGCAGACCCCGATCCGGTGCGCGCACGGCGATTCCGATTGTTCACCCTGCGTCACTTTTGCGGGGCACCGCCGCCGGCGCCATCCCGCCGGTCCGGTGCCGGCCGGCACGCCGGGACGCGACCGGCGAGTACGCCTTTGACGCTCGTCGTACTGTTTCCGGATGCGTGCCGAGGCACCCTCTTCCGGAAGCGACGGCGACGGCGGATCAACCGGCCCCTGGCCGGTGGTGGCGGCCGCGCTGGCGGGTGGCTGGACGGTGACCCTGACCGCGCTGCTCCAGGCCGCCGGCTGGTCGGTGGACCAGGTGCTGCTGGCCGGCGGGCTGGACCGGTCGGCACGGCTCTGGCCGGCGGTCGCCCTGGTCACCGTCCTGCTGGTCGGCCTCCCCGCGCTCCTGCTGGCCCTGCTCCCCCGGTCGGCGGCGGTCCGGGCCACCGGTCGGGCCTGGCTGGCCGGGGTGCTCGCGCTGGGCGTCCTCGGCGTGCTGCGGGCGCTCCCGCCGGTGCACCACGAGCTCTACCTGGCCGCGCTGGCCGTGGCCGCCGCCCTGCTCGCCCTGCTCGCGGCCCGGCTGCTCGCCACGCGCCACGCCCTCGGCGGCGACCGTCCCGCACCGCCCGCCGGCCCGGGCGCCGGGGCCGTCGCCCGTGACGGCGACGCGCGGCAGGTCGAGGCCCCCGGCACGGACACCCCGGACGGACCCGGCCCGGACGAGGGCGGGCAGAACGCCACCGGCCGGCGCCGACCGACGGCGGTCACCCTGCTCGCGGTGGCCGCCGGGTTGGCGCTGCTGCTCCCCTGGGTCTGGCTCGGGGCGCTGGGCGGGCTGCTGGAGACCCTGCTCGCCGGGCTCGCCGCCGCCGCCCTCGGCGTACTGGCCGGGGTGCTGCTGGACGACACCTTCTGGTCCCGCTTCGCCCGCGGCGGGCCGCGCCGGCCGGCCCGGCTGGTGCTGGTCGGCGGCCTGGTCGCCGGAGTCGCCCTGCTGCTGCTCGCCGCCGGCGCCGGGCAGTCGGGGGCGCAGCTGCCCGCGCTGCTCACCCTGCCGCCGGTCGGTTTCGCGCTGGGCGCGCTCCAGGCGGCGGCCCGCCGCGGCGGCGTACCGGCCGGACCGGCTCCGGTCCGCTGGCTGGTCGGGTTGGCGCTGCTCGGGCCGCTCGCCTTCGCCGACCCGGAGGAGATCTCGATCATCCTAATGAGCAGCCGCGACGTGCCGTTCTGGGTGGCGGTCGCCGCCGGCGCCGGGCTCGCCGTCGCGGTCCTGCTCGCCGTCGGGTACGGCGTCCTGCTGGCCCGCCCGCGCGGGCTCACCCCCGACCGGCGGGTGGCCGCGCTGGCCGTCGGCGTCCTGCTCGTCACGGTCGGCGCGGTCGACCTCGGCCCCGGCCAGCCCGGCCTGCACGGCGAGCGGCTGCTGGTGGTGCTCCGTGAGCAGGCCGACCTCTCCGGCATCCCCGCCGGTACGCCGGGTCGGGCCGGCCGGGACGCCCGGCGTATCGAGGTCCATCGCCGCTTGGTGGCCACCGCCGAGCGGACCCAGGGCGGGCTGCGCCGGGACCTCGACCGGCTGCACCTGCACCCCAGGCACTACTACCTGGTCAACGCGATCGAGACGGACGGCGGTCCGGGGGTGCGGGCCTGGCTCGCCGGCCGTCCCGAGGTGGCCCGGGTGCTGGTCAGCCAGCGGGTCCGGCCGCTGCCCGCCCCCGCGCCGACCAGCCGCGGCGCCCAGCCGCCACCCGGCGGGCCGGCCTGGAACATCCGCATGATCGGCGCGGACCGGGTCTGGTCCGAGCTCGGGGTCACCGGCTCCGGGGTGGTGGTCGGCAGCTCGGACTCCGGGGTGGACGGTGCCCACCCGGCGCTCGCCGGCGGCTTCCGCGGCGGCGACGACTCCTGGTACGACCCGTGGGACGGCACCCGCGCCCCGACCGACCAGGGTGGACACGGCACCCACACGGTGGGCAGCGCGGTGGGCCGGGACGGCATCGGGGTGGCGCCCGGCGCCCGCTGGGTGGGCTGCGTCAACCTGGACCGCAACCTGGGCAGCCCGGCGCACTACCTGGACTGCCTGCAGTTCATGCTGGCCCCCTTCCCGGCCGGCGGGGACCCGTTCACGGACGGGCGGCCGGATCGGGCGCCGGACGTGCTGACCAACTCGTGGGGCTGCCCGCCGATCGAGGGCTGCGACCCGGCCGCGCTGCGACCAGCCACCGCCGCGCTGGACGCCGCCGGCATCCTGGTGGTCGCCGCCGCCGGCAACACCGGCCCGTACTGCGGCTCGATCGCCGACCCGCCGGGGCCGTACCCGGACGTGCTGACCGTCGGCGCGGTGGACCGCGGCAGGCTGGTCACCCGGTTCTCGAGCCGGGGTCCGGCTCCCGACGGGACCGCCAAGCCGGACCTGGTCGCCCCGGGCGCCGATGTGCTCTCCGCGATGCCCGGCGGCGGCTACGCCGTCCTGGACGGCACCTCGATGGCGACGCCGCAGGTGGCGGGCGTGGTGGCGCTGATGTGGTCGGCGAACCCGGCACTCGTCGGCGATCTGGAGCGCACCCGGCGGATCCTGCGGGAGACGGCGAAACCGGCCTCGACCAACTACCCCTCGTCCGCCCCGCAGGACACCTGCGGCGGGCACGGGAACGTCGACGGCGCCGGCATCGTCGACGCGTACGGGGCGGTGCGGGCGGCCCGGGGCTGATCGGGCCTTGCGCCGACCGGTGGTGGCTGATCTAGGGTCGGCGACCATGGAGGCCGACTTCACCCTCGCCGAACTGCCCGTCGACCGGGCCCCCGCCGCCGTCGCGCTCTGCCGGCGTGCGCTGGACCTGCCCGAGGACGCCGCCGAGGCGAACGCCCTCGTGGACACCCTCTGGACCAGGGCGGCGGCGGACCGGACGGTGGTCGCGTCCGGGGCGTACGCGGGCGACGAACTGGTCGGGGTGCTGATCGGCTCGCTCGCCGCCGGGGACCCGCGGCTCGGGCATGTGGACCTGATGGCGGTGGACCCGACCTGGCGGCGCCGCGGGGTCGGGCGGGCGCTGCTGGCCGACGCGGAGCGGCGGCTCGCCGGGCTCGGGGCGGCCGAGGTGCTGCTCGCCGGGAATCCGCCGTACTACGCCTGGCCCGGCATCGACGTCCGCTACACGCCGGCGGTCTGCGTCGCGCTGGCGCTCGGCTACCGGCAGGACCGTACCGCCTGGAACATGACCGCCGACCTGTCGTACGACGGATCGCCGGCGCTGCGCACGACGGAGCCGGCGGAGCGGCGGCTGGCCGGCCAGGGCGTGGTGGTACGCCGGGCCGAGCCGGCGGACCTGCCGGCGCTGGCCGCCTTCGCCCGGTCCACCTTCGGTGGCCTCTGGGACGCCGAGCTGGCCGGCTCGGTCGGCCGGGACGGCGCCGGTTGCCACCTGGCCGAGCGGGACGGCGAGCTGCTCGGCTTCGCCGCCTGGGGTTCGTCGCGGCCGAGCTGGTTCGGGCCGATGGGGACCGCCCCCGCGGCGGAGGGTTCCGGGATCGGCGGGGTGCTGCTGCGCCGCTGCCTGCGCGACCAGCGGGCGGCCGGGGTTGGCGCGGCGCAGATCGGCTGGGTGGGACCGGTGCCGTTCTACTCCGGCAGCGCCGGTGCGCGGATCGAGAGGGTTTTCTTCCTCTACCGGCGGACGCTCTGACGGCTGGCCGCCGGGAGACATCGACAACGGGGCGAAGGGGACATGGACCCGATTAACCCGGTTCGACCGCGTGACTGATCGACGCCCCCTACCGTTTCGGTAAGAGGAGGCGGCCATGACCACGGACGACGAGCAGACCGACGACGTTCAGCACGTCACCTGGACGCCGGCCGGCGACCGGCCCACCGCGGTGCCGTTCGACCGGCGGGACTACGGCGACGCCGAGCAGTTGGCGGAGATGACCGGGGTCGACGAACCGGAGGCCGACGAACCGGTGACGGTGGTCGACGAGCCGGTCCCCGTCCCCCCGCCGTACGACCGGGCCGAGAAGCGGCGCAACCAGCGCCCGCTGCCCCGATAGCGACGGAAAGGGGCGGACCGCTCGCGCGGCCCGCCCCTTCCGGTGTTGGAGCTGGACTCAGAAGTCCATGTCCCCGCCACCCGGACCACCCGGGGCGGCCGGGGCCTTCTCCGGCTTGTCCGCCACGACGACCTCGGTGGTGAGGAACAGCGCGGCGATCGACGCGGCGTTCTGCAGCGCCGAGCGGGTCACCTTGGCCGGGTCGATGATGCCCGCGGCCAGCAGGTCCACGTACTCGCCGTTGGCGGCGTTGAGGCCGTGACCCGCTTCGAGGTTGCGGACCTTCTCCACCACGACGCCGCCCTCGAGGCCGGCGTTGACGGCGATCTGCCGCAGCGGGGCGTCCAGCGCGACCTTGACGATGTTCGCACCGGTCGCCTCGTCGCCGACCAGGTCCAGCTTGTCGAACGCGGTCTTGCCGGCCTGCACCAGCGCGACGCCACCACCCGGGACGATGCCCTCCTCGACGGCGGCCTTCGCGTTGCGGACGGCGTCCTCGATGCGGTGCTTGCGCTCCTTCAGCTCGACCTCGGTGGCCGCGCCGACCTTGATCACCGCAACACCGCCGGCCAGCTTGGCCAGGCGCTCCTGCAGCTTCTCGCGGTCGTAGTCGGAGTCGCTCTTGTCGATCTCGGCCCGGATCTGGTTGACCCGGCCCTGGATCTGCTCGGCATCGCCGGCGCCGTCGACGATGGTGGTCTCGTCCTTGGTCACCACGACCTTGCGGGCGCGGCCCAGCATGTCGAGGTCGACGGCGTCCAGCTTGAGGCCGACCTCCTCGCTGATGACCTGGCCACCGGTGAGGATGGCGATGTCGGCCAGCATGGCCTTGCGACGGTCACCGAAGCCCGGCGCCTTGACGGCGACCGACTTGAAGGTGCCGCGGACCTTGTTGACCACCAGGGTGGCCAGGGCCTCGCCGTCGATGTCCTCGGCGATGATCAGCAGCGACTTGCCCGACTGCATGACCTTCTCAAGGATCGGGAGCAGGTCCTTGACCGACGAGATCTTGCTGTTGACGATCAGGAGGTAGGGGTCGTCGAAGACGGCCTCCATGCGCTCCGGGTCGGTCATGAAGTACGCGGAGACGTAGCCCTTGTCGAAGCGCATACCCTCGGTGAGCTCGAGCTCCAGGCCGAAGGTGTTGCTCTCCTCGACGGTGATGACGCCTTCCTTGCCGACCTTGTCCATCGCCTCGGCGATGATCTCGCCGACGGTGCTGTCACCGGCGGAGATGGAGGCGGTGGAGGCGATCTGCTCCTTGGTCTCGACGTCCTTGGCGAGCTTGGACAGCTCCTCCGAGACGCTGGCCACGGCGGCCTCGATGCCCCGCTTCAGGGCCATCGGGTTGGCGCCGGCGGCCACGTTGCGCAGGCCCTCACGGACCAGGGCCTGGGCCAGGACGGTCGCCGTCGTCGTGCCGTCACCGGCGACGTCGTCGGTCTTCTTGGCGACCTCCTTGACCAGCTCAGCGCCGATCTTCTCGTACGGGTCCTCGAGCTCGATCTCCTTGGCGATGCTCACACCATCGTTGGTGATGGTGGGGGCACCCCACTTCTTCTCGAGCACGACGTTGCGGCCCTTGGGGCCGAGGGTCACCTTCACGGCGTCGGCGAGCTGGTTCATGCCCCGCTCGAGGCCGCGGCGCGCCTCTTCGTCGAACGCGATCATCTTGGCCATACGGCGTTGTCCTCCTGGACACTCACGGGCCACCCGAGTGTGTGTCCCGGATGGGCCGCCTGGTGTACGCACCTTGGGACGTCGCCACCTGGCGACGACGACGTCCTTCGGCCGGGCCGGATAGCCCGCGACGACCGGCCATGTGGCCCCACCGGCGTCTCCAACGCCGGCGCGACCGTGGCCCCACCGTCCCGACCATTGGCACTCAGCGTATGCGAGTGCCAATGACCTGTTTAGCACTCTCCCCTGCCGAGTGCAAGCACGCCGGGGTCGGTCAGCCGAGTTCCGCCGCCAGTCGCGCGGCGTTCACCGGGGCCTCGTGGGCGCGCTGCTCGGCGTACGTCACCACCAGCCCCACCAACTGCGCCAGGTAGACCGGGACGACCACCAGCGCGCTCAGCACGATCACCAGGACCGCGCCCACGGCCGTGCCCGGCGACGCGAGCGGGTCGGTGCCGAACGGCAGCGTGCCGAATCCCTCCAGCATCCCGCCGATCACGCTGCCGACGATCACCGCCGCCGCCACCAGCGCCACCCGGCCGAGCACCAGGCCGAGCCGGTCGTGGAAGAAGCGGAAGGAGCGGCCGATCGGGTTCTGCCGTTCGAACAGGTAGACCGGGCCGGCCAGGGCGAGCGCGAAGGCGAGGTAGACGCCGGGCAGCAGGCAGAAGCAGAACCCGACCGTGACGATCGCGGTGATCAGCAGGCTCCAGCCCCAGAGCCCGAGGGCGCGACGCAGGCCGTAGCGGAGGGCTCCGCCCAGGTCGGCCGGCTCACCGGCGGCCTGCCGGGCGACCACCCAGGTGCCGGCCGCCCAGCCCAGGCTCTGCGCGAAGCCGAGGAGGAGGCTGGCGACCAGCACCGCGCTCCCGTACGCGGCGAACTCCGCCAGG
The DNA here is from genome assembly GCF_049844475.1 of Micromonospora sp. DT47. NCBI lineage: Bacteria > Bacillati > Actinomycetota > Actinomycetes > Micromonosporales > Micromonosporaceae > Micromonospora > Micromonospora sp. DT47. The sequence goes on from NZ_JBNCLC010000008.1 coordinate 231,007, forward strand.
TAGCCGTCGGGCAGCGAGCCGTCCGCGGGCAGCGTCTCCTCCGACGGCCCGAGCCCGAGGGAGAGCAGCGAGACCACCGCGGCGGGCACCGCCTGGGTGAGCAGCATCAGCGGCAGCAGGATCCGCCAGCCGCGGCGCAGCGCACCCAGGCAGCGCGAGGTCCAGCCGTTGACCCCGGCGTACGGCGGGTTGACCAGGGGATCGTCCGGGTCCAGACCGCCGCCGGCCGGCCAGCCGTAGGGCTGGTAGCCCGGCGGGAATCCGGCGTACGGGCCGGCGCCGGGCGGGAAGCCGCCGGTGGGCGGGAAGGCCCAACCCTGCGGCTGCCCGGCGGCCGGATCGTCCGGGTACGGCCGCCCGGGCCACGGCTGCCCCGGCATCGGCTGTCCGGGCCACGGCTGTCCGGGCATGGGCTGCCCGGGCACGGGCTGGCCGGGCCACGGCGCGGCCCAGTGGCCGGGCGACGGTTGGCCGGACCACGGCGCGTCGGGCGGGCCCTGGGTCGCCGGGCCACCGGGCTGCCCCGGTGCGGGCGGGACTGCCGGCGGGACCGGCTCGGACGGCGGCGCGAGCGGCGCGGTCGGCGCGGTCGGCGCGGTCGGCTCGGACGACGGCGCGGTCGGCTCGGACGACGGCGCGGTCGGGTCGGGCGACGGCGCGGTCGGGTCGGGTGGCGGTGCGGACGCCTCCGGCCCGGTCGGACCATCCGGCGACCCGGCCGGACCCCCGGCCTGCGGCTCGGGCGGACCGGACGGGGACTGGTCGGACATGAAGCCTCCTCAGCGACGACGCCTGGAACGGCTCATGATCTTCCCTGGTGCCGCCGGGCGGCGCTGCCCTTGGGGGTGCCCCGGTACGTCGGGAACGGGGCGCGGATCAGGCGATGACGCGGACCCGCTCGGCCTGCGGCCCCTTCTGGCCCTGGGCGATCTCGAACTCCACCCGCTGCCCGTCGTCCAGCGCCTTGTAGCCGTCCATCTCGATGGCGGAGAAGTGGACGAAGACGTCCTCGCCGCCGTCGACGGCGATGAAGCCGTAACCCTTTTCGGCGTTGAACCACTTCACGGTGCCCTGTGCCACGGTGCACTTCCTCACTCTGCGCGGCGTTCCACAACCCCGGTGGTCGGCGGGGCCCGGCACCGGGAGACCACCGTTCCGGCGATCGGCGACGGTCGCTGAATCGGTGACCGAAATCGCACGCTACACGAGGCGTGACGACGGCGCACGACCACAAATCGGCATATTCCGGCGCTCCGTGCGGCACCTCGGCCATCGTCCGTCGTCGTTGCGGTATGCATGCGGACATGACATCTGCCCCGGCCCCACCGGACGCCCGGACGGCCCCCGTCCGCCGGGTACGCCCGGCCGACGCCGCCCGGATGCGGGCGTTGCGGCTGGAGATGCTCGCGGACGCGCCGCTGGCCTTCCTGGAGACGGTCGCCCAGGCCGCCGCCCGCCCGCACGCGGACTACGCGGCCCGCATCGCCCAGGTCGCCGAGGGCTGCCGGACCGCCCAGTTCGTCGCCGACCCCGGCGGCCGGCTGGTCGGGCACGCCGGCGGCACGGCCGCCCCGGACGAGCCGGGGCTGACCGTGGTCTACGCCGTCTACGTGACCCCGTCCTGGCGCGGCAGCGGGCTGCTCGGCGCGCTGATCGACGGGGTGGCCGCCTGGTCGCACGAATGCGGCCGGCCGGAGCTGATGCTGGAGGTGGTGGTCGGCAACGACCGGGCCTGCCGCGCCTACCGCCGGCTGGGCTTCACCGACACCGGGGTACGGGTGCCGCACCCGACCGTCCCCGCGATGCGCGAACTCCAGATGCGCCGCACCGCCTGATTGATTTCACCACCGGATCGACCTGAGCCGCCCGGTCGCGGCGCACCCCGCCAGGGTTTCCGGGGCAGGCCGCCCCGCGGAGGGATCAAGCCTGACCGCCCGGAGCGGGGTGGTCTGCCCCGGAAACCCCAACAGCAACCTCAGACGTGCCTACGGCTCTGGACGATGCGGAACCGGTTCGCCACGTACGCGCCGTCGGTCAGCGCGGCGTTGGCGGCCGGGTTGGCGCCGCTGCCGTGGAAGTCCGAGAACGCGGCCGACTGGTTCACGAAGACCCCGCCGGTCAGGTTGCAGGACAGGTGCACACCGACCTCGACCGCGGCGGTCTCGGCCGCGTCCAGCACCGCCTCGTCGGCGGAGTAGACGGCGGCGGTCAGCGCGCCCTTCTCGCCGACCGTGGACCGCAGGATCTCCAGGCTGTGCGCGGTGGAGTCGGTCGCGATGGCGAACGAGATCGGCCCGAACCACTCCTTGCCGTAGGTGGCGGTGTCGTCCGCGGCCAGCTTCACGATGGTCGGCGTCCGCACCACCGCGCCGGGCAGCGACGGGTGCTCGACGGTACGCGACTCCAGCACCGCCTCGCCGACCTTGGTGACCTCGTCCAGGCGCTCCAGCACCCCGTCGTTGACGATCGCGCCGGTCAGCTCGACGCCGCGGGCCGGGTCGGCGGTGAGCTTGCCGATCGCGGTGGCGATCCCGCCGGCCACCTCGTCGAAGCTCTTGTGCCCCTGGTCGGTCTCGATGCCGTCCCGGGGGATTAGGATGTTCTGTGAGGTGGTGCACATCTGGCCGCTGTAGAGGGTCAGCGTGAAGCCGAGGTTGCGGCACATCCCGGCGAAGTCGTCGGTGGAGTCGACCACCACCGTGTTGATGCCGGCCTTCTCGGTGTAGACGGCGGCCTGCCGGGCGTTCGCCTCCAACCAGTCGCCGTACTCGGTCGAGCCGGTGAAGTCGACGATCTTGACGGCCGGGTGCAGGGCCAGGGTCGAGGCGACCTTCTCCCCCGACGCCTCGGGGGCGAGCAGCACCAGGTTGGGGTCGAAGCCGGCCTCGGCGAGCACCTCCCGGGCGTAACGCACGGTCACGGCGAGCGGCAGCACCGCACGCGGGTGCGGCTTCACGATCACCGGGTTGCCGGTGACCAGCGACGCGAAGAGTCCCGGGTACGAGTTCCAGGTCGGGAAGGTGTTGCAGCCGATCACCAGGGCCACGCCGCGCGGCACCACGTGGAACGTCTTGGTCATCCGCAGCGGGTCGCCCTTGCCGGCGGCCTTCTCCCAGCCGGCCGTCCCCGGGTGCCGGGTCATCTCCGCGTACGCGTAGGCGACCGCCTCCAGCGCGCGGTCCAGCGCGTGCGCGCCACCGGCCTGGAAGGCCATCACGAAGGCCTGGCCGCTGGTGAACTGCACCGCGTTGGCCAGCTCGAAGATGTGCTTGTGCAGCCGGTCGAGGATCTCCAGGCAGACCCCCACCCGGGCCTGCGGGCCGGCGTCACGCCAGGCCGGCAGCGCGACGGTCGCGGCGCCCACCAGCTGGTCGGCGGCGGCGTGCGGGTAGCGCACGTTCAGCTCCAGGCCGAACGGGCTGGTCTCGGTGGCGACCGTGTCGCCGTCGCCCGGCTGGTCGAGGGGGAAGTCGCCGTTCAGGTACGCCTCGAAGGCGGCCCTGCCGTCGGCGGCGGCGGTCTCGCCGTACACCCGGGGGCTGGGTGACTCGGGGTAGGCGGACCAGTACCCGCGCTCCGTGATCGCGGTCAGCGCACGGTTGAGGGTGTCGGCGTGCCTGTCGTACAGGGGATGCGGGGTCTCCGTCATGCCCGCCATCATGCCGCAGCCGCCGACCGGGCAGTAGGGGCCGCGGTCACCGGTGGCCCCGGCCCGCGGGCCGGGCCGGGACACATGGACGGGAACCCAGGGGGAATGCCCGGCCGGGAAGGGAAGGATCCCGTCGGGAGGTGGACCAGATGCCGTTCGTCCAGGTCATCGAGTACGAGTCGGACCAGCGTGACGAGCTGCGGGAGCTCAGCGAGCGGTGGGCGCGGGAGCGCCCGGACGACGGCCCGAGCCGGCTGGTCATGGCCGAGGACCGGGACCGGCCGGGCCATTTCGTCATGGTCGCCGAGTTCGACACCTACGAACAGGCGATGGCGCACAGCGGCCGGCCGGAGACGGGCGCGTACGCGGAGCGGATGCGGAAGCTGGCGAAGGGAGCGCCCCGTTACGTCAACCTGGAGGTCGCCCACCAGGAGACCTGACCCGGGGAGCGTCGGAGCCTCAGAGCGTCAGCTGCCACTCGGTCGAGGCGTCGACCGGCTGGAAGCCGAGCTGGTCGTTGATCCGGATCATGTGCGCGTTCGTCGCAGCGTTGTAGGTGTCGATCGCGCGCAGCCCCGGCTCGTGCGTCACGGCGTACCCCAGGTTTTCGATCTTGGCGAGCAGGCCGAGCCGGTGGCCCCGGTGGGCCGGGTCGACGATGGTGATCTGCTGCCACGCGTGCCAGTCGGCGCTCGGGCCGAGGCTCAGCATCGACCAGGCGACCAGCCGGCCGGACGCCTGGTGCAGTACCCCGAGGTGGTAGCGGCGGGTGCCCCGGACGTCGAGCGCCCGCTCGGTGGCCCGGATCCGCTCGGCGTCGACCTTCTCCTGCTCCCACTCCACGTCACCGATGGGCGAGTCGATCATCAGCCGGCCCTCCAGGTAGGCGACGTCGGCCACGTACTCCTCCGGGGTGGTCTGCCGCCAGCGGACCGTGCGGTAGCCGGCGGCCGCGCCCCGGGCGTCGGTCAGCAGGGCGTCCAGGGCGGTCCGGTCGAGCCGGGTGGTGTCGAGCCGGCGGCGTACCGCGGCCAGTGCGGGCTGGGCGCCGACCGCGGCGGCGAAGGCGTCCCCGGCGGCGTCCCGGGCCGGTCCACCGGGCAGGGCCGACACACTCGATCCCACCACCCGCTTACGCCCCTCGGCGCGCAGCAGCCGCAGGCCGTGCGCGTGCAGGGCCCGGCCGACGCCCCGCCGCCGGTACGCCGGGTGCACCGCCACGTCGGCGAGGGCGTTGTCGGTGTTGTCCAGCTGCGGCAGGTCGAGCTGGAGCCAGCCGGCCGGCACCCCGTCCAGCCGGGCCAGCGCCCAGCGCGTGGCCATGCCCGGCATCGGGTGCCGGATCAGCGCCTCGAAGCGGCGCCGGCAGTACGGCGGGAAGTCCGGCAGGTCCGCGTCGTTGGCCGCCGCGCCGATCCGGTACGCCTCGTCGATCGCGGCCTGGTCGGCGGCGTCGATCGGCGATATCGAGATGCCCATGCCGGCGAGCCTGCGCCCTGCACGACGAAGGGGCCAGCGGTTTTCCGCTGGCCCCTTCGGACGTTGGTCGGGAGGGTCGGCCGCACAACGCCTCCGGCGTTGGGTCGTAAGAACTTCAAAAGTCTCCGGCGGCACGCCCTCCCGCATGGAGCATCTTGCGTCGTCCGGTTCCTGCCGTCAAGTCTTTGTCGGCGGGTTTTCCACACTCACAGCGAAAAGCCAGTTACCCCACGAATCGGTCCGGTCCCCCGTCCGGGCGATCCACCCCTCTCCCACTCGGCCATCTGGCTAGGCGTCCGGCCACCGGTCCAAGATCCACGCCAGGTCGCCGGTGTGGCGGTGTCCGAGGCGCCCCGATACCGCCACACCGCCGGCACGGAGTCGACCCTGCCGCCCGGCGGCCCTGTCCGGGGTGGGGTGGGCGACCGTCAGGAGAGCAGGCCGGCGGCGCGGGCGGCGCGGAGGGAGGGCTTGATCCGGTGGGTGGGGCCGACCTGGCCGGCGACCGCGTCGATGGTCTTCAGGCCCTCGCCGGTGTTGAACACGACCGTCTCGGCGGCCGGATCCAGCCGGCCGGACGCGACCAGCTTGCGCAGCACCGCCACGGTCACCCCGCCGGCGGTCTCGGCGAAGACCCCGGTGGTACGCGCCAGCAGCCGGATGCCCTCGCGGATCTCGTCGTCGTCGACGTACTCCATCCAGCCGCCGGTGCGGCGCACCGCCTCCAGCGCGTAGAGGCCGGCGGCGGGGTCGCCGATGTTGAGCGACTTGGCGATGCCGGTCGGCTTGACCGGGGTGATGGTGTCGCGGTCGGCGTGCAGCGCGGTGGCGATCGGGTTGCAGCCGGCGGACTGCGCGCCGAAGACCTTCCACCCACCGGCCGGCGCCTCGACCAGCCCGATCTCGACCAGCTCGGAGAACGCCTTGTCGATCTTGGTGAGCAGCTCGCCGGACGCCATCGGGATGACCACCTGCGCGGGGATCCGCCAGCCGAGCTGCTCGGCCACCTCGTAGCCGAGGGTCTTGGAGCCCTCCGCGTAGTAGGGACGGACGTTGACGTTGACGAACGCGGTGTCCTCGAACTCGTCGGTCTCCACCAGCTCGCCGCAGAGCCGGTTCACGTCGTCGTACGAGCCGTCGATGGCGACCAGCTCGCCGCCGTAGACGGCTGTGGTGACCACCTTGCCCTGCTCCAGGTCGCCGGGGATGAAGACCACCGAGGGCGTCCCGGCCCGGGCCGCGTGCGCGGCCACCGAGTTGGCCAGGTTGCCGGTGGAGGCGCAGGCGAAGCGGGTGAAGCCGAGCGCCCGGGCGGCGGTCAGCGCCACCGAGACCACCCGGTCCTTGAACGAGTGGGTCGGGTTGGCGCTGTCGTCCTTGACCCAGAGCGGCGCGGTGATGCCCAGCTCGGCGGCGAGATGCGGGGCGGCGACCAGCGGGGTCAGCCCCGGGTCCAGGGTCACCCGGGTGGCCGGGTCCTGGCCGGCCGGGAGCAGCGCGGCGTACCGCCAGATGTTCTGCGGGCCGGCCTCGATCCGCTCGCGGGTCACCGCCGCGAGCGCGGCCGCGTCGTAGTCCACCTCGAGCGGGCCGAAACACTCGTAGCAGGCGTGCTGGGCGGCGAGCGGGTAGCGCGCGGAACAGGCGCGGCAGACCAGGGCGCGGGCGGGGCTGGCGGTGGTGTCGAGGCCGGCGGCGGGAAGCGTCGACGTCATGTCGAGGAGTCCTCTCATCTTTCCCCGCATCGCACCGTGCGGCGGGGACGGAATTGGCACCTGCCCCGTCGGTCGCTCTGCGGTGAGCGCACGGGGTGGTTGCCGGGGCGTCGTCGGGCCGTATCCCTCAGCCCCTCTGGATGAGGTATGCAGTTGTGCCGCCGAGTCTACGACCGCACCCACGCGTCGCCACCCGGGTTCCCATGGAGTGAACCCCGGGTCGGCGAGGCGGGAATCAGCGGGTGAGGACGGCGACCGGGTCGGAGACGACGAGCGGGCCGGCGGCGCGGGGGCGGGGGCGGGCATCCTTCGGTGGCACCTTGGCCGCTTCGGGGTCGCCAAGGATGGGCGGCTGTTCCGCAGCGAGCGCGGCAAGGTGATGACCGGGTCGATACTCCCCGACCGGGTCGACGTACTCCCCGGTCTGGAAGATAAGAGGCGGTAGCCACAGGACAACAAGGATCACGTGCCCGGTTTGTCCGTAATTCAGCATGGCGAGCAACGGCCCTTGATCACGTTGCGTTTCTTGCGAATTAGAAGGACGCTAGCCCCATGACAGCCGCCGCCCGTGTCATGGATGAGCAGACGATCCTGCCCGATGCCGCCAACAACGCGGAAGTCGTGGACCTGCTGAGGGTCCTACGCGACCGCGGTCAGCGTGCACCCGAGGCGCGAGCACGCCTGGTTAGCGCAGATGGCACCAGCTCCAAGCCGCTGCCCGACGGTCTCCACGACATCTTGGTAAAGGCGCTTGAAGCCTTGGCCAACGGTTACGCCGTCACCATCGCCCCCCAGCACACGACACTCACCACACAGCAGGCCGCAGACGTGCTTGGAGTGTCAAGGCCAACCCTCACCAAGCTTCTGGACGAGGGAAGGATTCCGCATGAGCGACCCAACAGCCACCGTCGAATCAAGCTTGCCGACCTGCTGAAGTACCAGCAGGAGCGGCGACAGGAGCGGCGGCAGTTGCTCCAACGCATGACGGCGGAAAGCCTTGAGATGGGGCTCTATGACGTTCCAGGTCCCGACCTTGAGGAAGACGACAACAGAACGTGAAGCCAACGCTTCCGTCGGCGATCCTTGGCACCTAGGCTCGCTTGGTGCCGTTCTCCGCCCTGCTCGACGCGAACGTCCTGGTTCCGAATGCGCTCCGCGACACTCTTTTGCGGGTCGCGGAGGCGGACTTCTACCGTCCGCTTTGGAGCCAGGATGTCCTCGCAGAGACGCGACGGACGATCTTGCGACTACGCCCGGACATCGACCCGGGCCGGCTCGACCTGATGTTCGTGAGCGTTGATGAACTACTCGAATGCCTCCACAAGACTGGGGCCCGTAGGTTCGTCGAACACATTCAGGGCCACCTGGCAGCGGCAAGGCATCATCAACGGTCCCCACAAGTGCCGACGCCTCGCCTAGCCAAGCCGTAGGCGCCCGTTGGGCAAGGTACGTCCGGCCCCTAACCGGCTCATCACTTTAGGCGGGTCAGGCGACTACCTCATCATCGACAGAGGGCTCATACATCTCTGACCGTTGGCGTCGCTCCGGCTTCACGAGCCTCGTCGGCGATAGCGCCTGCGGCTGACGAGTCGACGATGACCTTGAGCATCAACTGGACATAGCTCACTTTGCCCTCATCGACGACGTTGGCGAGGTCCCGCAGCAGCAGCCGAACAGCCTCGCGTCTGGCATCGTCAGTCAGGCTGCTCATCAGGCTGAACGTCAGTTCCTGCTCACCTGCCTCCGGGCCCGTGCTGTCGGTGCCCGTGGCAGTGCCGGACGTACCGCCGCTGGTCGCTCCCGCGCCGCTGCCCGCGGTGCCTCCAATGCCCGCGGTGCCTCCGCCTGGAGATCGCCCCGGCCGTGGGCCAGCCCGCTCAGCCCGTCGACCCGGACAGGTCGACCTGGGCAACACCGACCGGATCGGGGTCAGCGCCTGGAAGAAGGACCCCCGAGCGGCCCGGCACCGAGCACGCCCGCGTCGACCGGGTCGGCGGCGCTGCTATGACGTCACGTCCTTGCGCGTAAATCGCCAGAAGGCCAGCCCCCAGAAGAGCGTCGCGTAGCTCACCGCCGAGATCGCGCCCCGCACCACGTCGTCGGTCTGCACCGGCGTGGACAGCAGCCCGAGCCAGGCCGTGCTGTAGTGCGTCGGCAGGAAGTCGCGCAGCGCGCCGAGGGCGGTGATCTGGTCCAGGATGCTGGAGAGGATCCAGAGCAGCACCGCGCCGCCGACCGCGCCGAGCGCGGCGTCCGTGGTCACCGACAGCAGGAACGCCAGGCCGGCCACCGCCAGCAGTACGACCGCCAGGTAGCCGAGCACCGCCAGCAACCTCAGCAGGCCCTCCCCCGGCGCCAGTTCGGCGGCGACCTGGCTGCGCAACGGGTGCCAGCCGTACCGGAGGGTGCCAGCGAGCAGGGCGGTGCCGGCGAGCAGCAGCAGCGCCAGCGCCGAATAGGCCAGCGCGACCAGCAGCTTCACCGTCAGCAGCCGGGCGCGGGGCACCGGGATCGACAGCAGGTAACGCAGGCTCCCCCAGCTCGCCTCGCTGGCCACCGTGTCCCCGCAGAACAGCGCCACCACCACGACCAGCAGGAAGGACGCCGACACGAAGATCGAGAACAGGGTGAAGTTCAACCCGCCCGAGGTGGCCAGGTCGACCAGGCTGGCGAACTCGTTCCGCCCGTTCTCGTCGTCGCCGTCGGAGTTGAACTGGAACGCGACCAGGATGATCAGCGGCAGCAGCACCATGAAGCCGAGCGCCAACTGGGTGCGCCGCCGCGACGCCTGCCGCTGGAACTCGGCGGCGAACGGCATGGTCGCCGAGGGCCGGTAACCCGGCGCCGCGCCCACCGACGACGTGTCGACAGAAGAGCCAGCCATCAGCGGTCCCCGCTTCCCCGAGAGTTCTCGCCCACCAGGGCGAGGAACGCGTCCTCCAGGCGGCGCCGCGGCACCACCCGGTCCACCCCGATCCCGGCCCGGACCAGCTCGGCCACCACCTCGCTGCGCGCGGTGCCGTTGGTGTCCACCACCAGGTGACCGTCGTCGTCGGGCAACACCCGGACCCCGTCGAGGCCGTCCAGCACCGTCCGGGCGGCCGCCGGGTCGGTCACCTCGAAGAGCACGCTCGGCGACTCGCCGACGATCTCCTCGACCGGCCCGGACGCCACGATCCGGCCCTTGTTCACCACCACCGCGTGGGTGCAGGTCTGCTCCACCTCGGCCAGCAGGTGGCTGGAGACCAGCACCGCCCGGCCGTCGGTGGCGTACCGCTGGAGCACCCGGCGCATCTCGGCGATCTGCGGCGGGTCGAGCCCGTCGGTCGGCTCGTCCAGCACCAGCAGCTCCGGCAGGCCGAGCATCGCCTGCGCGATGGCGAGCCGCTGCCGCATGCCGTGGCTGTAGTTCTTCGTCCGCCGGTGCACCGACGCGCCCAGGCCGGCGATCTCCAGCGCCTCGTCGAAGTGCGCGTCCGCCCACGGCCGCCCGGTGGCCCGCCAGTACGCCTTGAGGTTGTCCAGGCCGGACAGATGCGGCAGGAAGCCCGGCCCCTCGACCAACGCGCCGATCCGGGAGAGCACCGGCGAGCCCGGCACCAGCCGGTGCCCGAACACGTAGATCTCCCCGGCGGTGGGCTGGGTGAGCCCCATCAGCACCCGCAGCGTGGTGGTCTTGCCGGCGCCGTTCGGGCCGAGCAGGCCGACCACTTGACCGGGGTGCACGTCGAAGTCCACGTTGGAGACCGCGACGAAGCCGTCCGCGTACTCCTTGCGCAGCTGGCGGACGGCCAGCGGGGTGCCCGCGTACCCCGGATGCACGGAGCTGTCCTGGCGGCGGTGCCGGCGCCGGACCACGGCGACGACCACGACGAGCCCGACCGCGATGGCCGCGAGCAGCCCGACCAGCACCCAGCGCCAGACCGTGGCGGTGGTGGGGATCGGCTCGGCGCCGACCGTCGGCAGGCTGACCGGACCGTCGCCCGCGGCCACCGTGTAGACGGCCGGCTCGGCCGGCGTGGTGTACGCCTGGTCGGAGGTGGCGACCACGACCCGCAGCCGGTGCCCGGCCTCGATCCGCCGGACGATCGCCGGCAGGGTGACCGTCACCGGCCGCGCCGCGCCGATCTCCCTGGTCAGGCCGGTGAGCCGGACCGGGGCGACCAGGCCGTCCGGGAGCGTCGCGGCGCCGTTCGGGTCGACGTCGTAGAGCTTGACGAAGAGCACCGCCTCGCCGGTCGGCGACGCGGCCCGGATGGAGAAGGTCGGCGCGCCGACCACGTCCACCGCGTCGGACAGCGGCGCCGACTCGAACCGGGCGTGCTGGCCCGGTACGTCGCCGGCCACCCCGTCGAGCAGCGAACCTAGCGCGCCGGCGAACGGCACCGAGGAGATCGCCGCCGGGTTGCCGTTCGGCGGGTTCGCGACCGGCTGCGCGGGCCCGGTCACCGCGACCTCGCGCCGGGAGTCACCGGCCACGCCCGGGTAGTCGGTGGTCCGGTATCCGGTGGCCACCAGGCCACGGTCCAGGGCGTCGAAACCGGCGATCCGGGAGAAGGTGAAGCCGTCGCCGGGCGCCTCGCCCTCGCCCTTGACGTAGTGGTCGAGCCACTGCGCGGTCAGGAACTTCACCCGGTCGGAGTCGCTGGTGGGCCCCGCGCCGCCGTCGTGGCCGCCGGTGAACCAGGCGACCCGCACCGGGGTCCCGGCGGCGGCGATCCCGCGCGCGTTGGCATCCGCCTCGGTCAGCGGGAAGAGGGTGTCCGCCTCGCCCTGCACCAGCAGGGTGGGGGCCTTGATCCGGTCGAGGACGCCGGCCGGAGAGGAGCGCTGCAGCAGGTCCACCGCCGCCTGGTCGGCCCGGCCGGTGGTGGCGATCCGCAGGTATGCGGCGCAGACGTCGGCGGCGAACCGGCCGCAGGACGGGTCGGCGGCGCCACCCGGGGCGCGCCCGGGACCGGTGCCGGGGCCCGAGCCGGGCTGCGGGCTGGGCGGGCCGGCCGACGCCGGGGCGCCCTCGGGCTGACCGGCGGTGGCGCCGGAGAGCCCGGCCGGGCCGGAGCCGGCGGTGCCGCCACCGCCGAAGAAGATGCCGGCCCAGCCCTTCTTGAACACGCCATCGGTGGCCGGGCGGCCGGTGCTCTCCGGGAGGAAGGCGCGGGACAGGTCGTTCCAGGTGATCATCGGGACGATCGCGTCGACCCGCGGGTCCTGCGCGGCCAGCAGCAGGGCCAGGCCGCCGCCGTACGAGCCGCCGACCACGCCGACCCGGGGGTCGCCAGCGGCGTCGGTACGGATCTCTGGGCGGGCGGCGAGCCGGTCCAGCAGCCGTTGCGCGTCCCGGATCTCGTAGTCGGGGTTGTCCAGATGGATCTCGCCCCCGCTGCGGCCGAAGCCGCGCGCCGTCCAGGTGAGCACGGCGTAGCCGCGGGCCACCAGGTCCTCGGCGTCGGCGCGGACCGAGTCCTTGGTACCGCCGAAGCCGTGTGCCAGCAGCACGGCGGGCACCTTGCGGTCGGCCGAGGCGTCCTCAGGCAGCCAGAGCGTGGTGTCCAGCTCCACCGGCTGGTCCCCGGCCGGCCCGGAGCGGACGGTGACCATGGCCGGCTCGGTCCGGTGGCCGGGCCGGTCCGGCCGGGCCGCCCAGACCGCGGCGGCGGCCACCAGCACGACGACCACCGACGCGACCACGACCCGGCGCCGGCTGGCCAGGACGCGCTTCACCCACGCGGCCGACAGCGGTGATCTCATGCGGGTCACGGTACGGCGCAGTTCCTGAGGGTTGGCTGAGATCCTCCGTACGTCCGTCCGGTTGGTCCGATCGGTGCACCGAACCGGTCGACCGCGCTCCGTCCAGACCAAAGCCGTCGGGATGACTTCGGATCACGTGAATTCCGACCCTCGTCCGAAATCACCTCCGATCCGATCATCACGTCGCACCGCGCGCCACGTTGCGTGGTTGCAGATCAACGGCACGTGACATCGCTCCGAGTGACGCGAAAATGACTGGCCAAACGCGACCTTGCCCGCACACCGGTCGGTTAGTTTCCGGTCCGGTGCACGGGACTCCATCGGCGACCCCCGACACCGACAATCCCCCGCCGTCGCCGGAGGAGACAAACCATGACAGTCCCCGCGCAGCGGGTCCGTCGACGGCCCTCCGCGCCGGGCCACGTGCTGCCCCTGCTGCTCGTCGCGGCACTGCTGGCACCGGTGGTGTTGCTCTTCACCCAGACCCACCGGCTCACCGACGAGGACCGGGACCTGGCGGTCCGCGAACGGCTCGGGGTGGAGTACCTGCGCGCCCTCGGCCCGGTGACCGAGGCACTGGTGGACGCCCAGTCCGCCGCCGTGGCCGGCCGCCCCGGCTCGCGCGAGACGCTGGACCGGGCGGTGGAGACCGCCGCCGGGGTGGACGCCCGGATCGGTGACGAGCTGCGCAGCCACGAGCGGTGGGCCGGGCTGCGCGCCAAGCTGGAGTCGCTGCCGGACCGGGCGCTGACCGACCCGGAGGCCGCGTTCGCCGCGTACGGGGAGGTCACCGACCTGCTGCTGGCCCTGCACCGCAAGGTACGGGAAAGCTCCGGGCTGATCCGTGACCCCGACCCCGACTCGTTCTTCCTTCAGGACGGCATCGGCAGGGACCTGCCGACCGCCATGGTGGCCGCCGGGCGGCTCGCCGACCTGACCTCGCTCGCCCCGCGCCGACCGGCCGCCGAGCGCCCCCGGACCGAGGCGCAACTGGCCGAGCTGCGGGTCTCCGCGCTCGGCGCGGCCACCGGCCTCGGCGCCGACCTGCTCGCGGCGGTGGACAGCACCGAGAGCACCGACCTCGGCACCAACGTGCTCACCCCGCTGGACACCTACCAGCGTTCCGTCGAGGCGCTGGCCGCGCTCTCCGCGCCGACCGGCCGCGCCGGGCAGACCGAGCCCGGGCAGGTCGCCGCCGCCCGGCTCAACGCCCAGGCCGCGGCCAAGCAGCTCCAGCCGGTCATCCTCGGCGAGCTCGACGTGCTGCTCAAGGAGCGGGTCGATTCCTACGACCGGGACCGCTGGTTGGCCATCGGCGCCGCCGCGGTCGCGGTGCTGCTGGTGCTGGTGCTGGCCGGGGTGCTGATCGCCGCCTTCCGGCGGGCGTACCGGCGGGCCGCCGAGGAGCGGCGCGCGCGGCGCGAGGACTCCGGCGCGCTGCCCGAGCCGAGCGGCTGGCAGCCGCCGGTCGAACGCGCCATCCCGGCCGACGACCGTCGGCTGCTCCAGCCCGTCGGGCCGGCCCAGGACGGATCCGAACGCTGGGGGCCGTTCGATGCTGCTCGGTAGGCTCCGGATCCGGGGCAAGCTGGCCCTGCTGGTGATCATCCCGCTGCTCAGCATGGTCGGGCTGGCCGTGCCGGTGGTGCTCGACCGGATCGCCGCCGCCCGGCAGGCCGGCGACATCGCCGACACCGTACGGCTCGCCAGCCGGATCGGCACCCTGGTCCAGGACCTCCAGCAGGAGCGCATCCTCTCGGTGGGCCTGCTGCTCGGCCGGGTGGAACGCAGCGAGCTGATCCAGAAGTCGGCCACCGTGGACGACCGGGTCGCCGACCTCCGCGCCGAGCTGGGCGGCGAGCTCCCGGCCCAGGTCTCCGCCGCGCTCGACGGGGTACGGAGGCTGGCCGACCTGCGCACCCTGGTGCTCGCCGGGGCGGCCACCCCGATCCAGATCATGGACGTCTACGGCCCGGTCGACATGGCGCTGATCGACTCGCTCCGGCTGAGCTTCCAGGTGGACACCGGCACCTCCGCCGGCCGGCAGGTGCTCGCGCTGGACGCCCTGCTGCGCACCGACGAGGGGCTGGGCGCCTGCGCCACCCTGATCGTGCTGGTCAAGGCGACCAAGGATCCGAAGGCGATCGCCGGCTACATCGCCTGCATGGCCGCCCTCCAGGTGGACAACCTGCGGTTCCGCAGCCTGATCACGGCCGAGCAGTACACCCTCGCGCAGCTCGACGACGCGGCGGTCGCCGCCCGGACCAGCCCGACGTTCCAGACCGACAGTGTCCGCGACCCGGTCGCCGCGATCGCCAACGTCCCACTGGACGCGCTCTTCCCGTCCGTCCGCTCGATGATCACCCTCGGCCAGTTCGTGGAGAAGAAGATCGTCGCGGACGTCATCGCCGAGACCCGGGACGACCAGCGGAAGGCGCTGACCGAGGCCTGGCTGGTGGGCGGGGGGGCCATCCTGATCCTGCTGACCGTGGTGCTGCTCAGCGTGGCGGTGGCCCGTACGGTGGCCCGGCCGCTGACCCGACTCACCCGCTCCGCCGACCGGGTCGCCCGGGTCGCCGAGGCCGAGCTGGTCCGGGTCGCCGACGACGAGACCGAGGCCGGCCCACCGGTACGCCTCGACCCGGTCGACGTCCGGGCCCGCGACGAGATCGGCGACCTGGCCCGGGCCTTCGAGCGGGTGCAGAGCACCGCGGCCCGGCTGGTCGAACGGCAGGTGGCCGGCCGGCGCAACGTGGCGCAGATGTTCGGCCACGTCGGCCGGCGTACCCAGAACCTGGTCGGCCGGCAGATCGCGCTGATCGACCGGCTGGAGCGGCAGGAGACCGACCCCGACCGACTGGAGCACCTGTACCGGCTCGACCACATCTCCAGCCGGCTGCGCCGCAACGCGGGCAGCCTGGTGGTCCTCTCCGGCTCGGCCGGCAGCGACGGGCACGTCGCCCCGGTGCCGCTGGCCGACGTGGTACGGCTGGCGCTCGGTGAGATCGAGGACTACACCCGGGTGGACGTGCAGGTCCCCCAGGGCGTGTCGGCGGCGCCCGCCACCGTCGGTGACCTGGTGCTGGCGCTGGCCGAGTTGATGGAGAACGCCACCGTCTTCTCCCCGCCGCACACCCGGGTGGTGGTGGCCGGCGAGCTGACCGCGACCGGCGCCCGACTGTCCGTGGTGGACCGGGGCATCGGCATGACCGAGGATCGGCTGGCCGACGAGAACGCCCGGCTGACCCGCCGGGAGCGGCTCGACCTCGCCCCGACGGAGGTGCTCGGGCTCTTCGTGGTCGGCCGGCTGGCCCGCCGGCACGGCTGGATCGTGGACCTGGCCCCGACCGCCGGGGGCGGGGTGACCGCCCGGCTGGAGGTGCCGCACGCGCTGCTGGTGGTCCGGCGGGCCGACCGGGCCGGCGCCACGGTGGCGTGGGCGACCGTACCGGCCCGGGACCGCCGCTCGGCGGCGGTCGAGGCGGCCCGGGCGGGGCGAGCGCTGACCGCGGTCCCCGCCGCGCCGCAGGGCGGGGCGCACCGGGACGACGCGCCGGCCGCCGGCTTCGACCCGGCGCTGCTGAGCCGGGCCACCCGGACCATGGAGTCCGGGGAGTCGTGGGACGCCTTCGGCGCGGGCACCGGGCAGGCGGCCGCGCCGGCCGGGGCCACCGCGTTCCTGGAGATCGACCCGCCGCCCCCGGACGCCGCCCCCGGCCGGGACGAGCTGACCACCCCGGCCGGGCTGCCGAGGCGGCGGCGCACCGACGAGCAGCCGGGCGACGCTGCCCCGCCGGTCGGGCCGGTCGCCGGCCCACCGCCGGTCGCCCCGGCGCCGCCCGTCCCCCTCGCCGGGTCGACCGTCGCACCGCCCGCCCCGGCGCCCGTGCTTCCGCTCGGGCCGGCACCGGTCGCCGCGCCGGCGACGTCGGTCGGGCCGGCACCGGTCGGTCCCCCCGGCCCGGCCGCCTGGCCGCCGGTCACCGCCGCCGCGCCGACCGGCGCGCCGGCGATCCGGCAGCGGGTGCCGGGCGCGAGCCTGCCGCAGCCCGACCCGCCGACCGGACCGGTGGACGCCACCGGCGCCGACCCGGAGGCCGCGCGGGCGCTGGTCGATCAGTTCCAGTCCGGGGTACGCCGCGCCGAGCAGAGCCGGCCCGGCGGCCGGACGGTCGACCTCGGCGCCACTCCGGACCGGCCGCGGTTGAGCCGGCGGGTCCCCGGCGCGAACCTGACCGTCGCCCCGCCGCGGCCAGTCACCACCAGCCAGCACCCCGGCGACCCGGCCCAGGTCCGCAACCTCATCACCGAATTCGAGGCGGGCGTCGCCCGTGCTCTGCGCGAAGTCAGTCCAGACCACCGCCACGACGAAGAGGGATCATCACGGTGACCAGCCCCTTCCTGCACGACAACGTCGACCACCCGACCCACGCCGGTCCCGAGCTCAGCCCGGAGGCCCGCACCTTCAACTGGCTGCTGGACTCGTTCACCTCCAGCACGGCCGGCGTCATGGAGGCGATCGCCGTCTCGTCGGACGGGCTGCTGATGGCCATGTCAGCGATCAAGGACCGGTCCAACGCGGAACGCCTCGCCGCCGTCGTCTCCGGCATGACCAGCCTGGCCGGCGGTGCGGCGAGCTGGTACGCCCTCGGCGGCCTGAACCGGGTGATCGTCGACATGGCCGACGGATACCTGCTGATCAGCGCGATCAGCAGCGGCTCGGTTCTCGGCGTGGTCGCCGACCGGTCGGCCAACCTCGGCACGGTGGCGTACGAGATGACCCTCTTCGCCGGCCGGGCCGGTGGTGCGCTGAGCCCGAGACTGATCGCCGAGCTGAAGAACGCCGTGCAGCAATGACTCCGGAGGTCGCCGGCGAGGAACCGGAGCCGGAACCCCTGGTCCGGATCCGCCCCTACCTGCGGACGCCGTCCGGCGACGGTCCGCCGGCGACGACCCCGGCACCGGCGGTCGACCTCGAACCGGAGGCCGGCCGGCCGGCCGGTCCGCGCCCGTTCGTGCTCACCGCCGGCCGGGTCGCGGGCGCGGACCCGGCGATCGGGCTGGAGACCCAGGTGACCGCCCGGCCGGGGGGTAGGGCGGCCGCCGCGCCGTCCCGGCTCGCCCCCGAGCTGCAGGCGATCGTCGCGCTCTGCGGCGAGCCGATCTCGGTCGCGGAGATCTCCGCCCGGATGCGGATGCACTTGGGCGTGACCCGGGTCCTGGTGGGTGACCTGCGGGCCGTCGGCGACCTCGACGTGCACGTCGGCGCCGTCGGGGACGCCCATGACCCCGACATCATCCTGCGAGTGATTGATGGACTCCGTGCGATCTCCTGAATGGCCGGTCGCCCCGCTCGGCGGGCTCACCGCGAACAGCGCCTCCGCCCGTTATGGCCACCCGGTGGGCGGGCCCGCCGCACCCCCGCCGTCGTACCGGCCGCCGACGGCGCAGGCCGCTCCGGTGCCGGAGGCCCGGCCCGCGCCGCCGATCCCGGTGAAGGTCCTCATCGCGGGTGGCTTCGGCGTCGGCAAGACCACCACGGTCGGCGCGATCTCCGAGATCGCCCCGCTGATCACCGAGGCCGAGATGACCAGCGCGGGCATCGGCGTGGACGACCCGGGGATACAAAGCACGAAGACCACCACCACGGTGGCGATGGACTTCGGCTGCGTCACCATCGACCGCAGGCTGAAGCTCTACCTGTTCGGCACGCCCGGGCAGTCCCGCTTCGGGTTCATGTGGGACGACCTGGCCCGGGGGGCGCTCGGCGCGCTGGTGGTGGTGAACAGCGCCCGGCTCGACGACTGCTACCCCGCGATCGACTTCTTCGAGCGGGCCGGCCTGCCGTTCGTGGTCGGGGTGAACGCCTTCGACGGCCGGCTGGCGCACGACCTCGGCGCGATCCGCTGGGGGCTGGCGATCGACGACCACGTTCCGCTGGTGCAGTTCGACGCCCGCGACCGGCTCTCGGTACGGGACGCCCTGCTGGTCGTCCTGGACCGGGCCCTGGACCGGGCCACCCGGGAGACGGGTGCGTGAGCGACCCGTTTTCATCGAAGAGGGGGGTGGTGGCGGAGCACCCCGGGCCGGCCGTCGTCGTACGGGTGGAGCACCAGGGCCGGACGTACCCGCTGCGGATCGACTGGGCCGACGCGGGCGCGACGGTCGTCCCGGACAACCCGACCACGCCCCCGGCGGCCGGGCTGGCGGAGATGATCCGGCGTGATCCCTCGCTGGAGGACGGCCGGTGACGGTGGCGCGGACGGTCGGGCGGGCCACCGTGCCGCCGCCAGCTAATGTCGGGCGATGGCCGAACCGGAGCTGACCCTGACCGCGAGCCTGCGGCCGGCCGCGCTGGACGCCCGACGGGGCATCGTACGGCTGCACCCGGAGGTGCTCACCGCGCTCGCGCTGCGCCCCGGCGACCCGGTCCGGCTCTCCGGTCGGCGGGTGACCGCCGGGATCGTCGCGACCGCCGGGCCGGGCGCGAGCACCGCCCTGCTCTACGCCGACGACCTGGTGCTGGGCAACCTCGGCCTGCGCGACGGCGGCCAGGTGACGGTCAGCCCGGCGCCGGTGACCGCGGCCCGCCGGGTGACGCTGCGCGGCCCGGTGCCGGTCGTCGCCGCGGTGTCACCGGAGATGCTCCGGCTCGCGCTGCTCGGCAAGGTGGTCACCACCGGCGACGACGTCTCCCTGCTGCCCCAGGACGTGCTCCCCGACGCCTCGGTGCGCAGCCTGGTCGAGGCGGCCCGGCGCCGGCTGGCCGACACCGTCGGGTACGCCTGGACGAGCACCCTGCTCACCGTCGTCGACGCCGATCCGGACGCGGGCGCGCTGGTCACCATGGACACCGTGGTCGGCTGGGAGCACGGGACGGCCACCCACGGCTCCCCCGGGCCGGTCCGGGGCCGGCTGAACGGGACCGCCGACCCGACGCGGGCCGGCAACGGCGGTGACCCGGCGCGCGGCGGGCCGGCCGGCGACCGGGGCGCGACCGGCGCGGGCCGGGGGCCCGGACCGCGCGCCGACGGGGACTCCGACGCCGTGCGGGCCGATCCGGCGGTGGCCGACGAGCCGCCGCACGTGGACGAGCTGCCCGGGCTGCGGGCCCAGGCCGAGGAGCTGACCGAGCTGCTCGACCTCGGCTTCCACCACCGGGAGGTGCTCGGCCGGCTGGGCACCACCGTCTCGCTCGGCGTACTGCTCAGCGGGCCGGCCGGCTCCGGCAAGTCGGCCCTGGTCCGGGCGGTCGCGGCCACGGTGCGGGCCCGGGTCCGCCCGCTCTGGGCGCCGGAGCTGGCCGCGCTGGCGAACGACGCGGCGGCCCGCCGTCTCCGGGAGGCCGCCGCCGACGTCCGGGCGGGCGGGCCGGCGGTGCTGCTGGTCACCGACGTGGAGGCGCTCGCGCCGGCCGAGGAGCAGGGGCCGTTGGCCACCGTGTTCCGCCAGGTGCTCGCCGAGACCGTCCGGTCCGGGGCGGCGGTGGTCTGCACCACCTCCCGCCCGGAGGCGGTCGACCCGGCGCTGCGCGCCCCGGACCTGCTCTCCCTGCGGATCACCGTCCCGCTGCCCGACCCGGCGCTGCGCCGGGAGCAGCTGACCGTGCTGACCCGGCAGGTGCCGCTGGCCGAGGACGTCCGGCTGGACGAGGTGGCCGGTCGTACCCCCGGCTTCGTCGCCGCTGACCTGGCCGCGCTGGTCCGCGAGGCCGGGGTGCGGGCGGCCCTGCGGCAGAAGTCGGCGGAGACGCCGACGGTGGCGATGGCCGACTTCAACGCGGCGTTGGAGGTGGTCCGGCCGACCACCATGGCCGCGTCCACGTTGGAGCTGGCCTCGGTCACCCTGGACGACGTCGGCGACCTGGTCGAGGTGAAGCAGACCCTCACCGAGTCGGTGCTCTGGCCGCTGACCTACCCGGACACCTTCGCCCGGCTCGGCGTGCAGCCGCCCCGGGGCGTGCTGCTCTACGGGCCGCCCGGCTGCGGCAAGACGTACCTGGTGACCGCGCTGGCCGGGTCCGGGCGGGCGAACGTGCTCTCGGTCAAGGGCGCGGAGCTGCTCTCCAAGTGGGTCGGGGAGAGCGAACGCGCGGTCCGCGAGCTGTTCCGCCGGGCCCGCGAGGCCGCACCCACGCTGGTCTTCCTCGACGAGGTGGACGCGCTGGCCCCGGTCCGCGGCCAGGCCACCGACGGGGGTACGACGGACCGAGTGGTCGCCGCGCTGCTCACCGAGCTGGACGGGGTGGAGGCGCTACGCAACGTCGTGGTGGTCGGGGCGACCAACCGGCCGGACCTGGTCGATCCGGCGCTGCTGCGGTCCGGCCGGCTGGAACGGCTGGTCTACGTGCCGCCGCCGGACGGCCCGGCCCGGGCGGAGATCCTGCGCGCCGCGTCCCGGACCGTGCCGCTCGCCGACGACGTGGACCTGGCGGCGCTCGGCGAGGAGCTGACCGGTTTCTCCGCCGCAGACTGCGCGGCGCTGGTCCGGGAGTCGGCGCTGGCCGCGATGCGCGAGTCGCTGACCGCGTCCACGATCACCGCCACCCACGTGGCCACCGCCCGCCGCCGGGTCCGCCCCTCCCTGGACCCGGCGCAGGTGGCCTGGCTCGCCGCCTACGCCGAGCAACACACCGGCTGACCACTGGCGGCCACCGTTGATCATGAAGTTGACGGCAGTAACGGAGATCGACATCGCCGCCAACTCCATGATCGACGCGGAAGGGCGGGGGCTCAGCCGATCAGTCGGTGGGCAGCAGTGGGCCGAGGGGGCCGAGGTCGAGGTTGAGGTCCTCGGGGGTCAGGCCGAAGTACTCGCGGAGCTGGGTCATCTGCTCCTCCAGCGCCATCAGCGTGGCGCCGACCCGTTCGACCTGCTCCTCGGTCAGGTCGCCGAGGTCGACCCGGCGCAGCGCCTGCCGTTCCATCAGCTGCCGCAGCAGCTCGATGACGGTGAGCACGAGGCTGGCCAGTCCCCGCTCGACGGAGTCCCGGTCGACCGCGAGGCGCCGGTCCAGCGGCTGCACCCGGGGCGCCTGCCAGGGCGTCGTGTCGCCGAGCGCGGCGGCCAGCTCGGCCGCCTCGTCCCGCTGCTCCGGGCGCGGCTGGTCGGGCCTGGTCATCCCGCCTCCTCCGGCAGGGCGCCCGGCAGCGCCGCACCGCCGGGCGGCGCCGCGTCGGGCGCCACCGCGGTGGATCCGCGCAGTTCGGGCGGGACCAGGGCGCCGACCGAGGCGACCACCGCGCGCAGCGAGATACGGACCAGGTCGATGTCGGCGATCGCCAGGGTGATGTCCCCGGTGATCACCACGCCGGCGCCGAGCACCCGGTCGAGCAGGTCGACCAGGGCCACCGGGCGGTAGGCCAACGGGTCGTCGGCGCTGCTCGGGGCGAGCGCGGTGGTCACCATGCCGGCTCCCGGACGGTGTGCGCGGGCTCCTCCGGACCGTCCGCCACGAAGGAGTACGCCGGCCAGGGGCCGGTCAGCTCCAGCCGGATCTCCGGGTGCCGGTCGGCCAGCTCCCATACCAGCGCGGCGAAGCCGTCGACGGCGCCGACGTCCACCAGGTACGCCCCGTTGAGCACCATCGCGGTCGGCGCGCCGGAGAGCCGGCGGTCCTGCGGGCTGTGCCGGCGGCCGGCCGCGGCGTACCCGGTGAGGGCCGCGTGCACGGCGGCCGCCGCCTCGGCGGCGATCCGCTGCCCCTCGTCCCGGGCGGTGAGCTGGGCCCGACGCCGCCGCAGGTACGCCGCACCCGCCCCGCTCGCGTCGGCGGGCGCCTCGGTGCGGGGCAGGGCGCCCGGCACCACGTACCCCTTGACGCCCCACTCGCCGCGGCCGGTGAGCCGGTCCAGCGCGCCGGTCAGCTCGGCCCGCCGCTCGGCGAGCATGGCGGCGACCCGGGTGTCGTCGTGGTGCACGGTGGCCAGCCGGGCCGGCACCACCGCACCGGACCGGCTGAGCGCGTCCACCACCGCGTGGTGCGCCCGCGCGGCCCGCTCCAACCAGGCCAGGTCCTCCAGGTTGCGGCGCAGCGCCTCCTCGCCGTACTCGGTCAGCGGTGCGGCGCTGACCACTGCGACCAGGCCGGCGGACCGGACGGCCCGGACCGGCCCGCCGTCCATGCCGGGGACCGCGGCCAGGGCGGCCGGGTCCGCGTCGCGGACCACACCGTGCAGCCAGGCGCCGACCGTGACCGCCGGATCAACTGTCGTGTTCATTTCACTCCTCCCGTCCGGCGGCCCGCCGGGCCACCCGGGGGCGGCGTTCCGCCTCGACCTGCTCCGGGTCACGCGGCCCCGGCTCCACCGGCGGGCGGGCCCTCGAGCTGAGCCACGGATCGTGCTCCCACCAGTCGATGCCGATCTGCCGGGCGGTGTCGACCGAGGCGATGACCAGCCGCAGCTTCAAGGTGAGCAGCTCGATGTCGAGCAGGCTGACCCGGATGTCGCCGGCGATCACGATGCCCCGGTCGAGCACCCGCTCGAGGATGTCGCCGAGGTTGGCCGGCTCGTGCCCGGCACCCATCACCTGGCCGGTGTTCTGGACGACCGGCTGTTGCCGGGCGGTGGTCATCTCAGTCCCCCTTCCCGCGCTGGTAGCGCCGCGCCCGCCGGTAACCGAGCAGGCCACCCTCCAGGTCGAGCTCGACCTCGTAGAGGCCGAGCAGGTCCGTCGAGGCGGGGATGCGGTGGTCCTCCACCACCTCCACCCCGACCAGCCAGCCGGTGTCGGTCGGCTGGATCGAGGTGATGCCGAGCGGATCCTTGCCGGTCAGGCCGACGATCTGGCGCAGCCCTTCGCGGGCCGCCTCGGCGGCCGACACCGGCTCGTAGTCCTCGTCGTCATACTGGTCGTCGTGCCGGTCCTCCGGCTCCTGCCGGCGCGCGCGGTCGCCGTCGCCCCGGATGCGTCCTGGTGCCATCCCGCTCACCACCCTCGCCGTCGTTCGGGGTCGTCCCGCCGGTCCACCCGCCGTGGTTGAGCGGCCGTCCGCCGCCGGGCGGCGGGCCGCCGGGCCGGCGTAGCGCCGGAACCGCTGCCAGCCGGGGCGCCGCCCGTGCCGGTCAGCCGGTCGAGGACCTGCTGCTGCCCCCGGTCCCGTTCCTGTGGGGTGATGTCGCCGGCGGCCGCGGCCTGGTCCAGCTCTTCCAGCTCGCGCCGGATGTTGGCCGGGTTGTACTGCCGCGCCTCCGCCTCCCGGGCGATCACCCTGACGACCGCGGTCAGGCCGCGCACCGGGGCGTACGGCAGGGTCAGCAGCGAAAAGAGGATGTCCATCCGTCACTCCGCCAGCTGGTGCGCGCTGACGAAGTCGTACGGGGCCATCGGGCCGAGCAGCCGCATCCGGATCAGGCCCCGACGCTGCTCGGCGAACTCCTCCAGCACCCGGACGAACTCCTCCTCGTCGTCCGCGGCGACCAGGAAGGCGACGTTCATCGCGTCCAGTTCGCTGCTCGGCTGGCGCGGCGCGTGCGCCACCGCGTACGGAGTGAGCGTGTCGATCAGCGCCCGGTTCTCCGCCTCCCGCCGCAGCTCCACCCCCTGGCTGATCATCTCGCCGAGCCGGATCCGCTGTTCCCGGCTCTCCACCTCCGGCCGACCGCGCACCTGGTCGGCGAGTGCGGCGGCGGAGCTGTTCTCGGCGAGGAAGTCGCTGATCATTTCCTCCTCGTCGAAGCGACCGTGCACGGTGTACTGCAGCCGGTCCTCGAACTCGTCGAGGGCGGCGGCGAACCGGTCGTGGTGGGCCTCCAGCACGTCCTCGACCGCGTCCGGCCCGGTCACCACCGTGCCGAACCGGACCGGCAGCACCGGCGCGACGGCCGCCGTCCCGTCCAGCAGCGTCTGGTACGCGCTCAGGTCGGCCGGGCGGCCCATCGGCTCCTCCAACCCGACCTCGCTGACCAGCGCGGCCAGGTCGCCGTGCCGGACCACGGTCACCTCGCCCGGCGGCTCGCCGACCCCTTCCGCGTCCGGGGTCGGCTCCACGTCGGACGGCACGATGCCGTAGATGAACAGCCCGACCTCGCCGGCGGGCTGAGCCTGCTCGTCCGTCATCTTCACCGCTCCTCGTCCCGGCGTCGGCGTGGCCGCTCCCGCTCGCGCTCCCGGTCGGAGCCGCGGTCGCTCAGCGAGTCCGCCACTGCGCCGCTGATCTCCTGGGCCGCCTTGCCGAGGCCGGAGATGGCCTTGCCCTTGGTCGCCGCCCCGGCCGCGTCCCCCACCAGGTCGGGCAGCCCCTTCTGGTCCTTCGGGACGATGCTCAGCCGGTCGACCGCCTCGGCGAACCGCAGGTACGTGTCGACGCTGGCGATCACGATCCGGGCGTTGATCTCCAACAGCTGGATGCCGACCACGGCGACCGACACCTGGGCGTCGATGACGACGCCCTTGTCGAGCACCGTCTCCACGACGTCGGCGAGGGTGCCCCCGGCACCGCCTCCGCCGCCGCGCTCCAGCGCGTTACCGGGCTGCCCGTCGGTCGCAGCGACCGTCATTCCCCACGCTCCTCACGTCGACGCCGGACCACAGGCCGGCGGGGTGCCTCCGGGGCACGGCGGGCGGCCGGGCGGGGACGCTGCGGCTCCTCGCGCGACTCTCGCTCCGGGCGCGGCTCCCGCTCCGCGCGGGGCTGCGGACGGCGGGCCCGCTCCGGCTGGCGCCGGCGCGGCGGAGGCTGCTCCTCCTCGGGCTCCTCCTCGTACCCCTCGTCGTAGTCCTCGCCCTCGTCGTACGCCTCGTACTCCTCTTCCTCCGGGGGACGGCGGCGCTCCGGCGGCCGACGGCGGCCGCGCTCGGCGGGCCGGCGCCGCTCCTCCTCCGGCCGCTCCTCCTCCGGCTGTTCTTCCCGCTCCTCCTCAGGCTCCTCCGCCCGGCCCTGCTCCTCGCGAGCCTCCTGCTCCTCGCGGAGCGCGGTCTCGTGGTCCTTGACCACCTGGGAGTCCTCGATCTCGCCGCGCCAGCCCTCGACGGAGTCCGGGTCCAGCACGGTGGTGGTCATCACGTGCCGGACGAAGTGCTTCAGCTCCAGCCGGACCCGGCGGCCCTGGGCGCGCCAGAGGTTGCCGGTGTGCTCGAAGAGGCCCTGCGGGTGGTACTCGAGGACGACCAGGATGCGGGTCAGGTCCGGGGTCAGCTCGTGGAAGCTGACCGTGCCGTCGACCGAGCCCTTCTCGCCCTTGGACCGCCAGTGGATGAGCTTGTCCGGGATCTGCCGGACGATGGTCGACTCCCAGCTCCGGTGCGACCAGAAGACCTGCGCCTTCCAGGTCATCTTCTCCTCGGACTCGTTGTCGGCCTGCTCGACCTTCTTCATGAAGCTCGGGAAGTCGCCGAACTGGGTCCACTGGTCGTACGCGACCCGGACCGGCACGCCGACCTCGAGCGTCTCGACGATGTTGGTGACCTTGAGCTTCTTCTTGCCCTTGCCACCCTTGCCGCCGCCACCGCCGAACGCCGACATCAACTTCTCCTTACCGCCGGCCAGGCCGGCATGGAACATGGCCTTCATCGGGGAGTGGCCCTCGGCGAGCTTCTGCGCGCCGGTGGCGGCCGCGATCAGGCCGGGTCCGCCACCGGACCTCGCGTACTCGCTGAGTCGGCCGGTGGCGCCGGTGAGCCGTTCGGTGACCACCGTGACGGCGCGTTCGCCGATCGCGGAGGCGAGGTCCCTCAGGTCGGCGCCGATCTGCTCCTTCGCCCGGTCGGCCAGGCCACCGGTGGGGTTCTGGACCATGGTCACCGCCTCCGTCGGGCCGGCGCCGGCCGCTTGTCACGGTCGTCGTCGCGGTGCTGCTCGTCGCCCGGGGCGGGCTGGTCGTCCAGCTCCTGCTCCTCGTCCGGGGCGGACGCCTCGTCGGAGCGGTCCCGCTCGTCGCCACCGGCGCCGGACCGGCGCCGCAGACTGTCCGCGCTGCCGCGGAGCTTGCCGCTCAGCGCGTCGATGCCGCTGCCGGCGGCCGCGGTCGCGGCGGCCTTGCCGGCGGAGGCGA
This sequence comes from Micromonospora sp. DT47, assembly GCF_049844475.1. NCBI lineage: Bacteria > Bacillati > Actinomycetota > Actinomycetes > Micromonosporales > Micromonosporaceae > Micromonospora > Micromonospora sp. DT47. Next base: position 257,595 of record NZ_JBNCLC010000008.1, read on the forward strand.
GCGGACTGCCGAGCTTGCTGAGGTTGGCCAGCTGCGGGGAGGAGCTGAGCAGGTCACCGCCGCGCTTGAGCAGCTGGCTCGGGTCCCGGCTGGCCCGTCCGGCGGCGACCGCGGCGGCGAGGGTGAGGGCGGTACGCAGCTTCTTGCGCCGCCCGAGTATGTATCCGAGACCGACCGCGAGGCCGATCCGCATTCCACTCTTCATCAGTTCTCCTTCACTCCCCGGGTGGTCGGACGACCCGATCCACCGGAGGCCGGAAAACAACTACCGGGGAATGGCGCACGGCGGGCCTGCGATCGGGTGTCCCGTATTGGCGGACCCGGCCGGCAGTACCCGGGAGTCACCCGACAAAACATTTCCGCGCTATTCCCCAGCCACCTCACAGCGGCAATGGGGAGACCATTCTCAGCAGCCGACGAAGGCGGCAAAAGAGACAGGCGGGCAGCTATGAGCAGGACGAATGCGAGAGTGTGTCAGACGGCAAGGAATCGGCGCGATGCGACTCAGAATGCCGGCGGAGTGGCGTCAAGGCAGATCTCCGCGTGCACCTTATCGCCATCTTCGAGCAATTTGGCGCCGCATTTCTTCAACACCTGCACAGCGCCGGCATTGTCCCGCGTGGTGTCCGCGACGACGGCGCGCATGCCGGCCGCCGCGGCGGCGTTGAGCAACTCCCGCAGCGCGGCCGCGCCCAGCCCCTGACCCCGGGCCGACGCGCCGAGCCACATCCCGGTCTCCGCCACCCCGGGCTCGTCGCACCGGCTCATCCGGATCATGCCGACCACCTCGCCGCCGGAGAGGATGGCGTACATCCGGGTGCGGGTGGGACCGTCCAGGCCGGCGAAGCTGGCCCGGTGGAACTCCCGGAACGCCTCCCGCCGGGCGAGCGACCAACCGGCCGGCGCCTCGACCGGGGGCATCACGTCACCCGGCTCCGCCTCCGCGGCCGCTACAGAGAGCAACGACTCCAGGTTCCGCTCGTCCACCGGCTCCAGCCGTACCGCACCCGCCACGTGCCGCAGTCTGCCGGCCCCACCGGCCCTAGTCCACCCCTTTGGGCGTCGACTGGCGGTCTGGTCGGACGTCTCGACCGGTCGTCCCATAGGAGTGTTCCACGTCACGCTCCGCTGTCGGCCGCCGGTTCAGGGACGCGACGGGAACTCGCAGAGCACCACCGAGGCGTCGTCGGCGCGCTTGTGCCGGCGCAGCCGGTCCGGGTGGTCGCGTTCGGCGGCGCGGACCCGGTCGATCAGCGCGCCCGGCCCCTCGACGGCAACCAGGTCGAGCAGGCCGCCCCAGTCGAGGAGCCCGAACTGCTCGACGGCGCAGGAGGCGCCGTCGGAGAGCAGCGCCGCCCGGCGGACGCCGTCGGGCCCGCGCAGCGGCCGGGTGCCGGTCACCGCGTGGTACGCGGCGTCCGGGTCGGCCGCAGCCACCCAGTAGCCGTGGGTCCGGTTCATCCGCTCGCGCTGCAGCCGCACCGCCTGCCGGAACCGGGTGACCGGGTGGACCTCCCCCGCCGGCACGCTCGCCGCGATCCGCCGCAGGTCGGCCATCGCCATGTCCAGCCGGTCGTCCGACACCACCTCGACCCGTCCACCCAGGTCGAGCACCAGCGGGCTGTCGCAGAGCACCAGGTAGTCGACCTCGTCGGCGCCCTCGCGCAGCAGGCAGACCGTGGCGGACGGGGTGCCCGGATGATCCAGGTCGCAGCTGTCCCCGTGATCGGCGCGGACGCCGAGCAGCGCCGCCGCGAGGCTGCTCACCAGCGTCGCCGCCGGTCGCGCGGCGACCGCCAGACCGATCCGCGCGGCGAGGTGCCGGACGAACCAGGCCGGCCCGTGCACGCAACCGGTGTCGAACCCCTCGGGCACGGTCGCCCCGTCCAGCACCCCGACCAGCGGGCCGAACCGGAAGACCATGTCCTCGTTCTCCGGCCGCCCCGGCGCGGGCGCCGACGCCGACCGGACCCGCATCGTCCAGGCCTCACCGACGGTCCGCACCGTGTGTCCCACCGGGTGCCGCGCCTCCGGTCCCGTCATCCGCCCCACTCCCCTCTGCCCTCTGCGCACCGACCGGTCCGCCGGTCGGCTACCCGGCCGGGCCCGTGCCATTCCCGATCGCGCACCCGACCCCACTCCGCGATCGGGTGAACTCACCGGTACGCGACGGTGACCGACGGTAGTGTCAGGAGCCTCGGCTTCCCGTCACCCGACCGGCGCCCCGAGGCGGCCGGCTGCGGACGTACGAGAAGTGATCAGCGGCGCCGGTTGCGGGTCCGGGACGACCGCAGCCGGCGGAGCCGGCCGACCAGCAACGGCTCGGCGGCCAGCGCGGCGGGCCGGTCCAGCAGCGCGTTGAGCAGCTGGTAGTAGCGGGTTGCGGAGAGCCCGAAGGTGTCCCGGATGGCCTGTTCCTTGGCCCCGGCGTGCTTCCACCACTGCTGTTCGAAGGCGAGGATCCGCAGCTCCCGCTCGGTCAGCCCGTCCGCCCCGGAGGTGGCCGGCTCCGCGACCGGTCCGGCGGTCTCCGCCTCGGCCGCGACGGTCCCCGGCGCGGGCGCCGCCGGCGACGCGGCGGGCGGCGCGCTCTCCACCTCGGGCGCTGGCCGGGGCGGCGGGACGGTACGCCCGCCCGTCTCCGACCGGCCGGTGACCGCCGGTGACGGCTCGGACCGGTCGGCGGCGGCCGGGGCGGCGTCGGCGGGCGGCATGGCGCTCCTCAGCAGGACGGATGACCGGCGGGGCGGGGGCCGGCCGGGGGGACACCCAGCCTAACCAGCGGCGGCGAGGACCGCAGCGCGCGACGAGCGGGCCCGTGCGCCCGGTCACCGGGTCGGCACGGGCCCGCTCGCCCACCGGGGCCGTCCGAACCGGACGGCCCGGGGTTCAGGAGATGTCCCGTCGCCGCATCATCCAGAACGCGGCGGCCAGCACCAGCGCGGTGCCGAGCCCGAAGACCAGCGCCGAGTCCTGCCAGGTGATCAGCATCTCCTTCGGGTTACACTGGCCCTGGACGAACTCGCAGGACTTGTGGTCGAGGAGCGTCCACTGCTTCTGGAACCAGGCCAGCGCGTAGGTGGAGAGCACCCAGCGGTCACCGAACCGCACGCCGGCCATGGCGACCGCGATCCGGATGCCGATCTCGCTGACCACCCCGAGGCCGACGGCCACGCCGAGCGCCATCGCGGTGTGCCGGCCGAGGGAGGCCAGCGCGAACGCCACCGCGCCCACCGCGAGCACCAGCGCGAGGGCCCGGGCACCGCCGATCGCCGAGGACGCCCAGACCCCGTCGGTCACCTTCGCGGTGGTGCCCCGGTACGTGCCGATCAGCCAGAAGGCCAGCGTCCAGAGCGCCCCGAGCAGCACGGTCACCCCGAGCAGCGTGGTCAGCACGGCGGCCAGCTTGGTGCCGAGCACGGCCAGCCGTTTCGGCCGCCAGAGCAGCAGGTTCATCATTCCGCCGGTGCTCCATTCGGCGCCGACGAAGGAGGCGCCGACCAGGAACGCGAAGAGCGCGACCGCGCCGGCGAAGACGGCGATGAAGGTGCCGAACTCGTTCCGGAAGTCGAACTGGTACGGCAGCCGCCAGGCCGGGTCGAACATCTCCGGCTGCGGCTGCCACGACCGGGCGCAGTCCGGGCCGTACTTTTGCTCGACCTCCTCCCCGCGGGCCTTGGCCGCGTCGCACTCGGCGACGGACTTCTCCCAGTCCCGGACGGACTGCCGGAAGTCGGCGTCGGAGGCGGCCCGCGCCTCGGCGACCACCGCCGGGGAGAGCTGGTGGCTGGAGAAGGCGAAGGCGGTGGCGATGGCGCCCAGCCCGAGCACGAGCAGGACCAGCAGCACCCGGGTCAGCCGGCGCTTGAACAGCCGGCGCAGCTCGGTGACGTACAGGCTCATGCGCCCCAACCTCCCGCGGTGCCGCCGGTCGACCCCGGCTCACCGACCTTCGTGGACTGGTCGACCTGGCGGTGCTGACCGGGTACCGGCGCGGTCGCGGTCAGCTCGAGGAAGACGCTCTCCAGGTCGACCGCGACCGGGGTCAGCTCGCTGACGTACAGGTGCTGTTCGGCGAGGAGCCGGCTGACCGAGGCGGGCTTGTCGACGCCGGTGAGCATCAGGTGGTCGGGATGCCGGGTGACCGGTACGCCGGCCCGGCCGAGCAGGTCGGCGGCGGCGGCCAGGTCCTCCGCCGCCTCCAGCCGGAGGCGGACCGCGCCGTGCGAGTGCGCCGCGAGCACCTGGTCGACCGGGCCGAAGGCGACCCGGCGGCCCAGCGAGATGATGGTGACGGAGTCGCAGATCAGCTGGATCTCGCCGAGGATGTGGCTGGAGAGCACCACGGTCATCCCGGACTCGGCGAGGGCGCGCATCAGGGTGCGCATCTCCCGGATGCCGCCCGGGTCCAGGCCGTTGGCCGGCTCGTCCAGGATCAGCAGCTTCGGGTTCTTGAGCAGGGCCGAGGCGACCGCCAGCCGCTGCTTCATGCCGAGCGAGTACGTCCTGACCCGCTCGCCGGCCCGGTCGCGCAGGCCGACCAGCTCCAGCACCTCGTCGACCCGGGTGGCCGGGACCCGCCCCGCCCCGGCAAGCAGGGACAGGGTGTCCCGCGCGGAGAAGTGCGGGAAGAACTGGGGACTCTCCACGATGGCCCCGATCTGCCCGGCCACGCTGGGCAGCGCCTTCGGGACCTCGTGCCCGAGGATGGCCATCCGGCCGCCGTTGGGCCGGATCAGGCCGAGCAGGGTGCGCAGCGTGGTGGTCTTGCCCGAGCCGTTCGGGCCGAGGAAGCCGTGCACCTGCCCGGCCTCCACCCGCATGTCGAAGCCGTCCAGCGCGTTGCGGGTCCCCCGCCGGCGGCTCGTGTACGTCTTACGTAGACCTTCGATCTCCAGGACAGCCGACAAGCTGCGCCTCCCCCGATGGTGGCATGATGACGACGGTCACCATACTCGGTATACACCGGCGGACAATACCTGGTGTGCATCGGCGTTTCGGCTGATTTCAGGCCGACACGGAGGGTGACGCGCCGCCGGTCAGGCACAGATGACGTTGACCCCGGCGGCCCGGAACGCCTCGACCACCTCGGGCGACGCCCCGGAGTCGGTCACCAGGGTCTCCACCCGGTCCACCGAGCAGATCCGGGCGAAGGCGTGACCGCCCAGCTTGGACGAGTCCGCGATGATCACCACGCGCTTGGCCCGGGCCACCATCAGGTTGTTCATCGCCGCCTCGCCCTCGTGGTGGGCGGCCGCGCCGAGCTGCGGGTCGACCGCGTCCACGCCGAGCAGCGCGACGTCCAGGGTGACCTCGCGCAGCAGCGCCCCACCCAGCGGGCCGACCAGTTCGAACGACTTGGGCCGCACCACACCGCCGGCGACCACCACCTTCATCCGGGACCGGACCAGCAGTTCGTTGGCGATGTTCAGGGCGTTGGTGACCACGGTCAACTGGGCGCCCTCGGCGTTGGTGTTGAGGTCCGGCCGGACGGCGAGCGCCCGGGCCACCTCGGTGCTGGTGGTGCCGCCATTCAGGCCGACCACGGTGCCGGGCGAGACCAGCGCCGCGGCGGCCGCGCCGATCCGCTGCTTCTCGGCCGAGTGCTTGGCGGTCTTGTAGCGCAGCGGCAGGTCGTACGAGACGCCGTTGGCGACCGCGCCACCCCGGGTACGCGTGATCATCTGCTGCTGGGCGAGCTGGTCGAAGTCACGGCGGATGGTGGCCTGCGAGACGTTCAGCCGCTCGGCCGCCTCCTCGACGCTGACCCGCCCGCTGTCGGTCAGCATCTCGAGCAGAGCGTTCCATCTGGCGTACCGGTCCACCGGGGGGGCCTCCGTTGACTCTGCACGAACGGTGATTGATTGCGTGCACAGTAGTGCGCGAAACTACGAGGGCGCAAAACCACGGCCTGCGCGATCCGGGAGTTGGTTGCCACGGCCACCCGGGCTCGCGCAGAATGACGCGCGAAAGACGGTCGTTACGAGCCGTATTGCGCACCGCCTCCCTGTGCGAGGAGTTCTCATGGCGTACGTCGACGCGGAGATCGCGAGCCAGCCCGACTGCTGGCGGGAGGCGGTCGGACTCGCCCGCTCCGTCGCCGCGGACCTCCCCCGCCCCGGCGAGCGGGTCGCCGTCGTCGGATGCGGCACATCGTGGTTCATGGCGATGGCGTACGCCGGGCTGCGCGAGCGCGCCGGCCAGGGCGAGACCGACGCCTTCCAGGCCAGCGAGTTCCCCACCGGTCGCCGTTACGACCGGGTGATCGCGATCACCCGCTCCGGCACCACCACCGAGGTGGTCGACCTGCTCGCCGCCCTGCGCGGCCAGCTGCCCACCACCGTGCTGGTCGGCGACCCGGCCTCCCCCGCCGTCGAACTGGCCGACGCGGCGGTGACCATGCCCTTCGCCGACGAACGGTCGGTGGTGCAGACCCGCTTCGCCACCACCTCGCTGGCGCTGCTCCGCGCCCACCTCGGCGACAACGTCGAGGCCCTCGCGGCCGACGCGGAGGTGAGCGTCCGGGCCCCGCTGCCGATCGACCCGGCCCGGATCGAGCAGGTCACCTTCCTCGGCCGGGGCTGGACGGTCGGGCTGGCCCAGGAGGCCGCGCTCAAGTGCCGCGAGGCGGCAACCTTCTGGGCCGAGGCGTACCCGGCGATGGACTACCGGCACGGCCCGATCTCGATCGCCGCCCCGGGCCGGCTGGTCTGGGCGTTCGGCGCGCTCCCCGAGGGGCTGCCGGAGGACGTGGCGGCCACCGGCGCCGCCTTCGTGCACAGCCGCCACCACGGCTGCCACACGGTGCTGGGCAGCTGGGCGGCGGGGCGTACCCCGGTCGACCCGATGGCCGACCTGATCCTCGCCCAGCGCTTCGCGGTCGCGCTCGCCACCAGCCGGGGCCTCGACCCGGACGCGCCCCGGCACCTGACCCGCTCCGTGGTCCTCACATGACGGACGGCTCCACCGTCGGTGACGACCGGGTGGTCGTGGGGCTCGACGTGGGCGGCACCGGGATGAAGTGCGCGCTGGTCCGCCCGGACGGCGCCGTCGTGCACGCCGAGCGGCACCCCACCGACGCCGGACGCGGACCCGCCGCCGTGGTCGACACCATCCTGGACGTCGCCGAGGGCCTGGCCGGCAAGGCGCGCGCCGACGGGCTCCTGCCGGTCGCCTGCGGCATCGCCGTGCCCGGCGTCGTGGACGAGGCCGCCGGGGTGGCGGTCTGGTCGGCGAACGTCGGCTTCCGGGACGTACCGCTGCGTGACCTGGCGGTGGCGCGGCTCGGACTGCCCACCGCGCTCGGCCACGACGTGCGCGTCGGTGGCCTGGCCGAGGCCCGGCTCGGCGCGGGCCGCGGCACCGGCCACGTGCTCTTCGTCGCGATCGGCACCGGCATCGCGGGCGCGCACGTGGTCGGCGGATCGGCCGCCGCCGGCGCGCACGGCGCCGCCGGGGAGATCGGCCACATCCTGGTACGTCCCGACGGCCCGCGCTGCGGCTGCGGGCGCGCCGGCTGCCTGGAGGCGGTGGCGTCGGCCGCCGCGATCGGCCGCCGGTACGCGGAGCTAGGCCCCGCGGCAACGGGCCTCACCGCCGGAGTGACCGCGGCGGACGTGGCCACGCGGGCCGCCGGCGGTGAGGAGTTGGCCGGCCGGGTGTGGCGGGAGGCCGTCGAGGCGCTCGCCGACGGGCTCGCCACCGGCCAGGCGCTCTTCGACGTGGAGACCATCGTGATCGGCGGTGGCCTGGCCCGGGCCGGCGCGCAGCTGCTCGACCCGCTGCGGGTGGCGCTGCGCGAGCGGATGACCTTCCACCGGGAGCCGCGCCTGGTCGCGGCGGCCCTGGGCGACGAGGCGGGTTGCCTCGGCGCCGCCCTGCTCGCCCTCGACAGTCTGGAGAAGTGATGGCCCTGCGGGTGAACGGCAAGGTGGTGACCCCGACCGGTGTGGTCCGGCAGGGGTGCGTGGAGATCGACGGCGACCGGATCAGGGCGGTGGCCGAGTACCCGTCGGTCCGCGACGGGCACTGGGTCGTGCCCGGCTTCGTGGACATGCACACCCACGGCGGGGGCGGGCACACCTTCACTACCGGTGACGCCGACTCCGCCCGCGGGGCCGCCGCGTTCCACCTGCGACACGGCACCACCACCCTGCTGGCCAGCCTGGTCAGCTCCCCGTTCGACCTGATGCGGGACGCCACCTCCGCGTTCGCCCCGCTGGTGCGCGACGGCGTGCTGGCCGGCGTCCACTTCGAGGGGCCGTACCTCTCGGCGGCGCGCTGCGGCGCGCAGAACCCGGAGTTCCTCCGCGACCCGTCCACCGACGAGCTGACCGAACTGATCGAGCTCGGCGCGGGAGCGGTGCGGATGATGACCCTGGCCCCGGAGCGGGCCGGCGCGCTGGACGCGATCAAGCTGCTCACCTCGCACGGCGTGGTCGCCGCCGTGGGCCACACCGACGCCACGTACGACCAGACCCGCGCCGCGGTGGCGGCCGGCGCGAGCGTCGCCACCCACCTGTTCAACGGCATGCGCCCGGTGCACCACCGCGAGCCCGGCCCGGTGGTGGCCCTGCTGGACGCCCCGAACGTGGTCTGCGAACTGGTCGCCGACGGGGTGCACCTGCACGACGGCACGCTCACCTTCGCCACCTCGGTGGCCGGCCCGGAGCGGGCCGCGCTGATCACCGACGCGATGGCCGCCGCCGGGATGGCCGACGGCGAGTACGAGCTGGGCGGCCAGGCGGTCACGGTGGCCGGCGGGGTGGCCCGGCTGGCCTCCGACGGCGCGATCGCCGGCAGCACCCTCACCATGGACGCCGCACTGCGGCACGCGGTGGCCGCCGGCATCCCGATCGCCGACGCGGTCCGGATGGTGGCCACCACCCCGGCCCGGGCGATCGGCCTGGGCGACCGGGTGGGCGCCCTCCAGGTCGGCCTCCGCGCCGACCTGGTGGTGCTCGACGATGAGCTGAATGTGGTCCGGGTGATGCGCGCCGGTTCCTGGCTGGACTGACCCCTCCGGGCCTCCGGAGACCGCGGGCGCAGTCAGCCGGCGGCGGGGACCTCGACGCCGAGCACGGCCTGCTCGTCGGGGCGGTGCACCAGCACGTCGGCCAGGTAGGACTGCACCGCCGGACCCATCCCGACGTCCCGGCCGGCCTGCTCGGAGAGCAGCCACTTGTGCTCGATGATCTGCGCGAAGAGCTCCTGCGGCTCGAGCTTGCGGCGCAGGTGCGCGGGCACCGCCCGGACCACCGGCTCGAAGACCTCGGTCAGCCAGCGGTGCGCCGCCTGCTGCTCGTCGGTCAGGTCGCTCTCCACCCGGTACGCGTCCAGGTCGTTGAGCAACCGGCGGGCCTGGTTCTCCTCGGCGTCCAGGCCGGTCAGCCGGAGCAGCCGCCGGGTGTGGTAGCCGGCGTCGACCACCTTGGGACGGACCAGGTAACGCCCGTTGTCGACCGTCGACAGGGCCACCTCGGCGACGTCGAAGCCCAGCTCGTTGAGGCGACGGATCCGCCCCTCGATGTCGTGCCGGGCCTCCCGCTCGACCTGCTGCTCGTAGGTGATCTCGTGCCAGAGCCGCTCGTAGCGCTGCACGACCTCCTCGCAGACCACCTCCGGGTCGATCGACTCGTGCAGCAGCCCGGCGGCCTGGAGGTCCAGCGCCTCGCCGAAGATGTTGACCCGGGCGATCTCCAGGTCCTCGCCCCGCTGGCCGTTGGAGAGCGAGCTGTGCAGGGCCCCGGTCTCGGCGTCGACCAGGTAGGCGGCGAACGCCCCGGCGTCCCGGCGGAACAGCGTGTTCGACAGCGAGCAGTCGCCCCAGAAGAAGCCGGTCAGGTGCATCCGCACCAGCAGCGCGGCCAGCGCGTCGAGCAGCCGGTTCATCGTCTCCGGGCGGAGCGTGTTGGAGAATAGCGCCCGGTAGGGCAGCGAGAACTGCAGGTGCCGGGTGATCAGCACCGGGTCCAGCGGCTCGCCGTCGTCGGTCTGCCGGTCGGCCACGATCGCGATCGCCTCCACCGACGGGAAGCCGATCCGCTCCAACGCCCGGAGCAGGTCGTACTCCCGCTCGGCGACTCGCTCGCCGGTCTCCTTGACCGCGTACACGAAGTCGCCGAGCCGGACGAACCGGACGATGTGCCGGGAGATGCCCTGCGGCAGCGCCACCAGGTGGCGCGCGGGCCACTCCTCCAGCGGGGTCGACCAGGGAAGGTCGAGCAGCGCCGGGTCGACGAGGGCCGAGGTGATCCGCACGCGGACAAGTGTGACGGGTGCCCCCGCGAAGCGCTTCCCTTCGTGGTTCGGCACACAGCCGGCCGCGGCCCGCGCCGGTCGGCCGCCGTTCGCGGCCGGTAGCGTGACCGCGTGCGGGAAACCACGACGGTACGCAGCGGAGTGACGAGGAGACGGCTACGTCCGGCCGGCTGGTGGTTCGACGCGTCACTGCTGCTCGCCCTGGTCGCGCTGACCGTGGCCCTCGCCACCGACCACCTGTTCGGCGTGGACCGGGCGGTGGCCGACTGGTCCGCCGACCACCGGCCCACGGTGGCGTACTGGGTGGCCCGGGTGCTGAACCTCCTCGGCCAGGGCACCCCGCTGACGCTCATCGCCGCCGGGCTGGGCGTGCTGGTCGCGGTCCGGCTCCGCTCGGTGCGCCCGGTGCTGCCCCCGGTGGTCGCGTTCGCGCTCACCTACCTGACCATCGGCCCGCTCAAGGTCTGGACCGCCCGGCCGGCCCCCAGCGCGAGCCTCAGGGAGCCCTTCCTGCCGCCCGCGCAGACCCTGCCGCTGTTCCAGCACGAGCTGCCGGTGAGCTACGCGCAGTCGTACCCGTCGGGGCACGTGGCCAACGCGATCGTCTGGTACGGGGTGCTGGCGCTGCTGCTCGCCCCGCTGCTGCGCAGCGTCGGCCGGCGGGTCCCGCCCGGGCTGGTCACCGTGGTCCGGGTGGTGCCGCCGCTGGTGGTCCTGTCCACCACCACCTACCTGGGCTGGCACTGGCTGACGGACTCGGTGGCCGGGCTGCTGCTCGGCCTGCTGCTGGACCGGCTGCTGCACCGGGTGCCGTGGGACGACCTGCCGCTGCCCGGGCGGTTGCGGGAGTGGGACCGTCCGTTCACCTCGTACCCCTAGGGTCCGGGCCGTGGATCAACTCGCGCGACGGTTGGGCGTACCCGATGCGCTGGTCATCGGACTCGGATCGATGCTCGGTGCGGGCGTCTTCGTGGTCTTCGCCCCGGCCGCGGCGGCGGCCGGCGGCGCCGGCCTGCTGGCGGCGCTGGCCCTGGCCGGCTTCATCGCCTTCTGCAACGCGACCAGCTCGGCCCGGCTGGCCGCCCGCTATCCCGAGTCCGGCGGCACCTACGTCTACGGGCGGAAACGGCTCGGCCCGTTCGCTGGATTCCTGGCCGGCTGGGGGTTCGTGGTCGGCAAGACGGCGAGCTGCGCGGCGATGGCGCTGACCATCGGCGCGTACCTCTGGCCCGGGCAGGCCCGGCCGGTCGCGGTGGCCGCCGTGCTCGCGGTGACCGCGGTGAACCTGGGCGGCATCGCCAGGACCGCCGCCGCGACGAGGGTGCTGGTGGTCGCGGTGCTGGCCGTGCTGGCCCTGGTGGCGGTGACCGGCGTGGCGGCCGGCGACGTCCAGCTCGATCGGCTCGGCGCGGGCGGCGGCTCCGCCCGGGGCGTGCTGACCGCCGCCGGCCTGCTCTTCTTCGCCTTCGCCGGATACGCCCGGATCGCCACCCTCGGCGAGGAGGTCCGCGATCCGGAGCGGACCATCCCCCGCGCGGTGCCGCTCGCCCTCGGTGTGGTGCTCGCCGTCTACCTGGTCCTGGCGGTGGTCGCGGTCGGCGTGCTCGGGGCCGACCGGCTGGCCGCCTCCGCCGCGCCCCTGGCCGACGTGGTGACCGCGGCCGGGCTGCCCGGCCTGGCCTGGGTGGTCCGGGCCGGTGCGACGGTCGCGGTGACCGGGGTGCTGCTCTCCCTGCTCGCCGGGGTCGGCCGGACGCTGCTGGCGATGGCCCGCCGGCGGGACGTGCCCGGCGCGCTCGCCGCCGTGCACCCGGTCCGCCAGGTGCCGCACCGGGCCGAGCTGGCGGTGGCCGCGGTGGTGGTCGTGGTGGTCGCGCTCGGCGACGTGCGCGGGGCGATCGGCTTCTCCAGCTGCACCGTGCTGGTCTACTACGCGATCACCAACGCCGCCGCGCTGACGCTGGGCCGGGACCCGGCGCGGAAGCTGCCGGTGCAACTGCTCGCCGCGCTGGGGCTGGTCGGCTGCCTGCTGCTCGCGGTCAACCTGCCGCTGGCCAGCGTGCTCGCTGGCTTCGGCGTGCTCGCCCTCGGCGCCGCCTGGTACGCCCTCCGCCACCAGGGCTAGAAAGGACCCGTGCGCGGCAGGTGGCGGCTTCCGGACCACGGGAAAACGCCACTGGCCGAGGTCATTCCTCCGGTGACCGCGGCACCGGCGCGCCCGCCGGACCGGGGGAAGTCACCGGCGGCGGAGGTGGCGTGCTCTCGCGCAGCAACGCGCTCAGTCCCGCCCGCCGGGCCACCACCGTCAACCGGTCCCCCGCCGAGATCATCATCCGCGGGTCGGCCTTCCAGTCCGTCTTCTGGCCGGACGGGGTGTGCGCGAGCAGACGCACCTCGCCCGGGCGGGCCACCGCGGCGATCGGGCGGCCGTCCAGCGGGGCGCCGGCCACCACCGGCACCTCCACCACCAGCAGCGCGTGCCGGTCCACCGGGATGGTGGCGATCACCGCGCGGTCCAGCAGCGCGACCGCGAACGACGGCGCGGCCAGGTACGACACGCTGCGCGAGATGCCGATCCCGAACGCCTTCTGGATCCGTTCGGCGAAATCGCCGTCGAAGAGCCGCAGCACCACCCGCACGTCGGCGCTGAGCACCCGGGCGTTCAGCGCCGCCCGCAGGTTGACCCCGTCGTCGGTGGAGACCACCACCAGGGCCTGGCAGTGCTCCACCGAGGCGGACCGGAGCGTCTCCTCCCGGGCCGCGTCGCCGACGATCAGCGGGACGCCCAGCCGGCGGGCCAGCGCCGCGCCCCGGGCCTCCGGGTTCCGGTCGATCACCACCACCTCGACGCCGAAGTCGCGCAGCTGGGCCATCACCCGGGTGCCGATGTTGCCCAGCCCGACCACCACCACGTGCCCGGCGCGGACCGGCTGGATCCGCCCGGCGTGCAGGGCCAGCCGGGCGTTGACGATGCCGTCCACGACCACGGCGGTGATCAGCGGGATCAGCGCCAACCCGGCCAGGTTCAGCACCACCTGCATGATCTGGGCGGCGGCCGGCTTGGTGACGTCCGGATCCTGGCCGCTGAGGGTGGTGACCAGCGTGAGGTAGAGCGCCTCGGCCCAGCTGACGCCCGCCGCCCGGCCGTTCAGCCAGCCGAGCACCGCGATCACCCCGAGCAGCAGGAGCACCGCGATCCCGATCTTGCGGGTGGCGAAGCTGCGGACCGCCCGGAGCAGCACCGCCAGCGGCTGCCGCCGGCGTCGGGCCCGGACCAGCCGGCGGGCGGCCAGCTCGGTCCCGGCCGGCTGGCCGGTCGCCTCGGCGAGCACCACATCGGCCGACTGCTCGTCGGCGGGCAGCACCCGGACCAGGTCCGGGTCCGTGGTGACGGCCAGCCCGCACACCACGTCCGCCGGGCGTACGTCGTCCCGGCGGGCCACGTAGAGGGTGCGGCCACTGTGCCGGAAGTGGGTGGGGGCGACCTCGCTGAGCGCTGCGGCGACGAACGCCGGTGCGGCCATCGAGGCGTCCGAGAGCACCGCCGAGTCGGGGAAGAGCTGGCGTACGCCGTTGGCGAGGCTGGTGTTGAACATCCGTACCACGAGGCGCAGCCGGGGCTCGACCTCCTGCGCACAGAGCGCCGCCTGCATGTTGCCCACGTCGTCCTGGTGCAGCAGGGCCAGCCCGTCCGCGCCGGCCAGCCCGGCCCGGCGGAAGGTGGCCTCGTCGAGGCGGTCGGCCTTCACCACCTGGACGCCGTCCAGGTCACGGCCGTCCGGCCCGTCGGAGCGGCGCCGCTCCGGCACGACCAGGGTGATGCGTACCTGCCCTTGCGGCAGCTCGGTGGCGAGCAGCGCCTTGACGACCCAGTAGGCCAGCGGGTCGTTGCCGCAGACGACGTAGTGCGGGCGGGTGTCGCCGTTCATCCGCAACCGCCAGCCGGTCGCGCGCCGGGCGCGATCGCGCAGGGGTTCGGCCATGACCGGATCGTAGTCAGCCGGTCGCACCGGGCGCAGCCCCGTGATCACGAACGCATGTCGCCGTTGCCGGCGGGTAGTGCAGCGGCATGCAGACGTTCCTCCCGTACCCGGACTTCCTGGCGAGTGCCCGGACACTCGACCAGAAACGGCTGGGCAAGCAGCGGGTGGAGACCATCCAGGTGCTGCGCGGGCTGACCCGGCCCGACTACGGCTGGCGCAACCACCCGGCGGTGAAGATGTGGGCCGGCTACGAGGAGGCCCTCACCCGGTACGGGCTGGACATGTGCGCGGTCTGGTGCGAGCCGGGCCGGGCCGACACCTGCGCAGCCACCATGGCGACCGACCTCGCCGCCGCGTGCGGCATCACCACGATCCATACCCAGCCCGAGCTGGCCGCCGCCGGCGAGCTGCCGCCCTGGCTGGGCCGGGACGACCTGCATCTGAGCCACCGCTCCTCGCTGCTGCGCAAGGACCCGGAGCACTACCGGCCGCGGTTCGGCGACGTCCCGCCCGACCTGGAGTACGTCTGGCCCGCCTCCGACCGCGAGCGGCGCTGCCTGCTGCCGTCCGACGGCTGAGCGGGCAGACTGGAGGCTCGGCCGGCCCGGGAAGGTGCACATGGCGCTGTCGCGAGTGGTGGGTCGGCTCATCGGCGTACGCGAGCACGAGGTGGACCCGCGCGGCGGTGGCGCCCTCCGCGTGCCGCGCCCGGTCGCGGCGGTGGTGGTCGGCGGCGGGATCGCCGGCATGTCGGCGGCGGTGGTGCTCGCCGAGCGCGGGGCGGACGTGACCGTGCTGGAGGCCGCGCCGACCCTCGGCGGCCGGCTCGGCGCCTGGCCGGAGGCGCTCGCCGACGGCACGCAGCTGAACGAGCACGGTTTCCACGCGTTCTTCCGGCAGTACTACAACTGGCGGTCGATCCTGCGCCGGGTCGACCCGCGCCTGGGGTTCCTCAAGCCGATCCACGGCTATCCGATCCTGTCCGAGCAGTGGCCGTCCGAGGAGTTCGGCAGGCTGCCGCCGGCCCCGCCGATGAACCTGCTCGCCCTGCTGCTGCGCAGCCCCAGCCTGCGCCTGGCCGACCTGCGGCGGATGGACCGGGACGCGGCCCTGCCGCTGCTCAGCTACGACCCGGTACGCACCTACGCCGAGTTCGACACCACCACCGCCGACGAGCTGCTCGCCTCGCTCCGGCTGCCGGACCGGGCCAGGGCGATGCTCTTCGAGGTCTTCTCGCACTCGTTCTTCAACCACGAGGCGGAGATGTCGGCCGCCGAGATGATCGCCCAGTTCCACTTCTACCTGCTCGGCAACCCGGAGGGGCTGGCCTTCGACTGCCCGGACGAGGACTACGCGACGGCGATCTGGCAGCCACTGACCCGGCACGTGCAGAAGCATGGCGGCCGGGTGGTCACCGGCGCCGCCGCGACCCGGCTGGACCGCGGCCCGGACGGCTGGCGGGTCACCGTCGCCGACGGTACGTCGTACACCGCCGGGCACGTCGTGCTCGCCGTGAACCCGCCCGCGCTCGCCGCGCTGGTCGCGGCCTCCCCCGGCCTGACCGCGGCGGCGCCCCGGCTGGTGGCGCGGATGCCCGCGTTCGGCCAGGCCGGCCCGCCGTACGCGGTGGCGCGCTACTGGATGGACGGGGACGTGCGCGCGGACCGGGCGGTGTTCAGCGGGGTGTCCCGGCAGCCCACCCTGGACTCGGTCACCCTCTACCACCGGCTGGAGAACGAGTCCCGCCGCTGGGCCGAGCGGACCGGCGGCTCGGTGGTCGAGCTGCACGCGTACGCCTGCGACCCGGGCGTGCCCGCCGAGGAGCTGGCCGAGCGGATGCGGGTCGAGCTGACCGCGCTCTGGCCGGAGGCGGCCGACCTGCGGGTCCGCGAGCTGCGGGCCCGGGTGGAGGCGCAGGCCCCCGCGTTCGCCCCGGGCAGCCACGCCGGCCGCCCAGGGGTGCGCACCGACGCCGACGGGCTCTACCTGGCCGGCGACGGGATCCGGACCGACTTCCCGAGCGCGCTGATGGAACGATCGGCGGCGACCGGCATCATCGCGGCCAACCACATCCTGCGGGCCGCGGGCGCGGCGGCGGAGCCGGTCCGCTCGGTCCGGCCCCGCGGGCTGCTGGCCCGGCACTGAGCGGCCCGGCCACCGGGCCCCCGGCTGCCCGTCTCCCGCTGAACCAGCCCGGCAGGGCATCGAAATGCGTTGCCCGCCCCCACGGCCCCGCCCTACCGTGATCCGCGCAAGGTCAACCAGCCCGCCGGGAGCCAGCCATGTCGTTGTCGCACGTCACGTGCGCGTCGTCGACGCTGCCGGTCGGCCGTTGCCGAGCCGAAGGTCCCCGGGACGGGTGGCCCGACTGACGCGTGCCCGCACGCGATCCAGCCGCCCGTCCCACGCCGGACCGGGCGGCTTTTCGCTGTCCGGCCCGGTCCGCCGCCGATCGTGAAGGGAGAGCCCGGTGGACGCCGTCCTCGTCATCAACGCCGACCTCGGCCCGCTGCACCGGGTCACCGTCCAGCACGCGATCCGGATGCTGTGCCGCCGGGTCGCCGAGATCCACGAGGCCGAGCCGGACCAGGTGATCGGGATCTTCCCGGTCCCCCGGGTGGTCCGCCTCGTCCGGTACGTGGTCACCCGCTGGCGGTTCAGCGCCGGACCCGCCTGGTCTCGGGCTGGGGTGCTGCGCCGCGACGCCCGGTGCTGCGCCTACTGCGGCGGCCCGGCCAGCACGATCGACCACATCCTGCCCCGCTCGCGCGGTGGCCGGAACACCTGGAAGAACACCACCGCCGCCTGCTACGCCTGCAACCAGCGCAAGGGCGACCGGACCCCGGCCGAGGCGGGCATGCCGCTGCGCCGCGAACCGGCGACGCCGGGCTGGGCGGCGCTCGCCGGGCGGTGACCGACCGGCCGGCGGGCACAGGGGGCCGCGTCGGGGGTACGCCTCCGGCGCGGCGCCCGCCGGCCCCTGTCTCCGGCGCCGATGCCAACGGGCAACGGGTGGCACCACCCCGGAGATGCCGCCGGCCGGAAACATGCCGACCGGTAGGGGCGCGTATTCGACTGTGGCGGGTTCTTCGGGCGCGGTGGGTCAGGGTAACGGTGTGTGGTCGCCTGGGGCGTACTGACTCCAGGTGCCGCCGGCGTTGGCGACCTGCCGGGTGGCGGTGGTCTGGTGGAAGCCAAGGGCGTCGGCGATGACGGGGGCGGGGGCTTGCAGGACGAGTTGGCGCAGCGCGGCGATGCGGGCTTCCTTGATCGGGAAGCCGAGCTTTCTGAGCCGTTTGTGCAGCGTCTGATAGGCGACGGGCTGCCCGGCGAGTCGACCGGGGAACAGCAGGGCCGGTGGTGGCCCGGCGGCGGCGACGAGTTGCCGCAGGAGCGCGGCGAAGGGTTCGGGAACGGGGGCGGGCGGGTCGCCGAGGTGGATGAGTAGCTCGCCGTCGTGTTCGGTGACGTCGGTGGTGGTGAGGTGCTGGATGCGGCTGAGTGGTTGGGCGTAGAGCAGGAGCAGGCAGGCAGCGGTGCGAGGGCCGGCGTCGGAGTGATCGTCGACGGCGAACCGGCGCAGCAGGGCCAGGCGCCGTTGCTGCGTGATGACGGTGCCGGGCTTGAAGGTTAGCCGGGTCGCGACCAGGCGCCGGGGTAGGTGGCCGTGCTCGATGGCCCAGGTGAGGAAGCCGTGGACGCTGTGCCGTTGGTGAACGCGGGCATTTGTGTACCAGGTGTCGAGCTGGGCTTGGGTGAGGTCGGCCGGGTCGATGCTGTGCTCATGCAGCCAGGTCAGGAACCTCTGGGCTTGGGTGAACTGCTGGGTGGCGTATGGCTTGGCGGTGGCCCGCAGTGGTCGGGTTGCTGCGGTGGCGCGCAGGCGGGGCAGCTGGTGCCAGAGCGCGAATCGGCGCAGCAGCCGTTCGTGGGGGTGGTCGACCAGTTCGGCGAGCCGGCGGCGTAGCCATTCCTCCGTGTCGACCAAGTGCTTGTCAACCGGCGGGAGGAGGCCGCAGACGATGAGTTCGTGGCGCATGTATCGGGCGGCGACCGGGTGGCTGTGGCTGCTGAGCGCGTCGTGGGTGAGGGGCAGCCGGCCGGTGGCCAGCGCGGTGAGCAGCTCGCGGACATGGGTCCTGCGCAGCCAGCGCAGCACCTTCTCGGGTTGCTTGACGGTTAACGCCCCAGCCAGCGGCGCGAGTGCGGGACTGATGGCCCCGGTGCCGTCGTCGAGGACCTGCTCGATGCGCAACGCAGCTCGGCAGCTCACGCAGGTCGGGCGCCTGCCCGGCCGTTTGGGTAGGGCGGTGCCGCAGCGTCGGCAGGACCACCCTGGGGTCGGTTCGATCACGGTTCGGCGCGCAGGGTAGCCCGTTTGGGCCGGACCGCGGCGAGGTCGACCACGCCGTCGGCGGCGCCGGCCGCCTTGCGGGACGGGACGACATCTTCGGCCCGCGTCGCGATGAGCTGCGCAGGGCTGGCGTCGAGGATGTCGCAGAGCGCGGCGAGCACCGGCAGGGATAGCCGCTCCGGGGTCTGGGTGACCAGCCGCCAGACCTGCACGGCGGACAACTGGATGCCGCGATCGGCCAGCAGTGGCACCAGGTCGGAGGCGTTGAACAGCCCGTTGGCAGCCATGACTTCCCTCAGCCGCCACTGGTAGGCCACCTGTCGCTTGGGCGTCATCGCGTCGTCCTCTCCGGCCGGGTCGCGGCCGTCATCGTCGCATCAAGGGCTCGCCGCAGGGTGCGGGTGCGAAAGTCCGAGGACACGCAGGTGTAGATCGACGTCGTGGAGGCGTGCTCGTGGCCGACCTGCTGCTGCACGAACAGCGGGTCCCAGCCGGCCTCAATGAGGTGAGTGACGTAGGAGCGACGCAGCGAGTGGAAGTCCAACCCGGGGCCAAACCCCAGCGCCTTGCGGTAGTCGGTGAGCCGCTTGTTGATCGTGCCCAGGGTGATCCGACTGCCGCGCTCCGATGGCCACAACGCCGGCGAACCTGCTTCGGGCATCAGCGGCCGGACCTCGGCGATCCACTGCTGGAGGATTTCCGTGGTCCAGCCCCAAACGGTCAAGACGCTGCGTGGTTTCGGCGGTGAGCCCTTGCGGGCCTTGCCGAAGCGCACCCGGCAGACTCCGAAGTCGCCGAACTCGCGTGCGTGTGGGTTGGCGCCGAAGTCGATCAGGTCGAGCATGGCCACCTCCCGGCGGCGCAGCCCGTAGCCGTAGGCGACCTTAAACAGGGCGGCGTCGCGGAACGCGGCCAGCCAGCCCTTGCGGCCGGCGTTGCGTACCCACACCACCTGGTCGTCGGCGTAGTCGAACAGGGCTTGCAGTTCGTCGAGGGTGAACGCCCGCCGCGAAGGGTCGCCCTCGGCGTCCTGGGCGTGCACCGCAGTGTTCCACTCGTGCACGACCTGGACCGGGTGCATGCCGAAGCGCCGCTCGCACTCGGCGGCCCACTCGTAGGCAGGGTCGGTCAGGTAGTCGCAGAACGCCGCGATCGAGGTCGAGTCGTTCCGGATCGTCGAGCGGCGTAGGCCCCGCACCGACCGCAGGTCAGCCAGCCACTCGTCGAGCAGTTGTGGGCGCCACGCCCACGGATAGGCGTCCGCATGCCCCGTGAAGGCCCGCACCGTGGCAAGCCGCTTGTCGATCGTGGAGAACGACAGGTTCCGGGCGAGCTGCTGCGCTCGCCACCCGTCGCACATCGCCCCGAACACCTGCTCCTCCGGACGCAGCAGCGACACCCCGTCGACCAGCAGCAGCCCCGCCGAGCCCGGCGCTCCGCTCCCGCGACCCATGCAGGACCACCCTCCGTGTCTTTCATCAAACGAAGGGATCCTTCATCAGATGAAAGCTGAGGGCAAGCCCTGGGCGACCTGCTATTTGGCTAAGCCTGGCTGCGGGTCGAGGGTCGCCGGGAGCCGCAGCATCGGCCAGCGCTGGTCCGGACGGAAGTCGGTGTAGGTGCCGTCGAAGGGAAAATCGCCTGCCGCAATCAGCTTGATGAGCCGCTCTCCCTCGGCGCGGACGGCGTCGGCCGTAGCCCTGTCGAAGTAGAGGGGGTTTCCGATGCGCCCGTCGAACTCGTCGACGTCCTTCCACTCCCACTGCCGGTCTGGGGTCACGACGATGTCGAGGATGAGGTCGTTGGTGTCCACGCCGTTGGGCTGCCGATGACAGGGCGTTTCGAGGTTGACGTACCAGCCGGTGAAGGCGCCATCGCGGAAGAACCACCACACCGAGTAGGCGGCCTGCGGCGGCATGAGGACCAGAATGTCGTACGTCTGCCAGGTCAGGACCGTCAGCTTCGGGTCGCGCATCCGATCGACGGTGACCTCGTGTTGAGTCTTGCCGTCCGCATCGACAAGCCGGGCGAAGTCACTGCCGGCTGGATGCCAGAGCAGCAGCCCATCCTCGTTGTCGGCGATGACGCGCATCGGCTGCACCCACGTGCACCAACGTCCACGCAGATAGCGACGATTGATGATCTTTCCCGGCTCAAATAGCATCGCAGCAGGGTAGCCCGCCTTGATCAGATGCCGCTGACCTGAAGGACCGTTAGTCGCCGGCACAGGCCGAAGCGCGCGGCCACTCCCGGTGCTCCACCTCGCTCGACCGCTGTCCCGTCCGGCTTGAAGTGGCACCTGGTGGCGAGTGTTGAGCTGCGGTCGTTCCAGGTGCGCCCGGACAAGATCGAGGCTAGTTGTCCGGATCTAAGTGGCACTTTCGGCGATGGGCTCGGCTGCCGTTGCTCGACCTGATCCCGGCTGGATCAGAGGCGAATACGTAGGTAGGCCCGGTCATCGAAGCTCACCTGTCCGGGCAAGATCGCCTTGGTGCCGGCAAGCTCCGCCACGCACCAGGGGTCCTTCGCCAGGAGCAAGGCAAGCTCTGACTCGGACGCGGCCAGTGTCTCACCGATGACCGGATAGCCGTCGCTGGCAATCATCAGTTCGTCGATGCCATCGGGCACCGGATGCACTACCACCAACGACGGAGGAACGGGCCGCCCATCGATTGCGGCATATCCATATGGCCCGATGCTGTTGCGCATGGCACCCTGCCGCCTGGTCAGAGCTCGCGCCGCGAGTCGCCCTGGGTCCGCCTCCACCACCCGATCCATGCTGATTGTCCCGGCAGCGGCCTCCGCAGCGAGAACCGCAGCCCGGAACGACGCAGCGACGCGGTCGACAAGTTTGCGTGGCTGCCCGACCGACGCGGGGAGTCCGCTATAGGAGAATCCGACGTCACCGATCTGCCAGATCTCCCGGCGCGCTCGCGAATAGACGGTGACCGCCGCGCTCGGCCGCTCGGCTGCTGTCAGCCCAGAGTCGAGGCGGGCCGCCAGTTCCGAGGTCATGGCCACAACCGCCCGATGCGGGTCAACGCCGTGCGGCAGTTGCTGCACGGCGTCCCGACAAGCCGCCATAGCCCACCATCCACCCGCCGCGCTCCCGTAGCGCCGGCCACTCACATCCGTAGCGCCGTCAATGACAGCCGCATGCTCGGCGGTCACGACGATTGAGTCTTCGCATACTTGCGGATCTCCGGACTTGCCCAGCACGAACTGCTCCACGATCTCCACAGATCTGATACTCGCCTACGACACTGGACCGCCTCGAGCGGGACGGTGCCAACTCGGTCCGGACGGTGCCACCTTGCGGCGGACGGGACAACCACCGTGGCGAGGACTGCATCGGATGAAACCCGCCACGGTTAGAGTGCGATATGACTGAGGGGCATGAATATGCCTCTCCGTCATATCGCTCAATCGGCAGTTGGCCATGGGGCAGTCCGCGTCCGCCGGCAGGACGACCAGCCCCAGCCGGTCGACGGCGACCGGTCGAACCGCGGTCAGTGCCGGCCGGACGGCGTCCAGCCGAAGTTCGGCGCCCGGCGCTCGTGGTGGGCCGCGACGCCCTCGCGCGCCTCGCCGCTGTCCCGCACCTTCCGGTGCCACCAGGCGATCCGCGCGGCGTTCGCCCGGTCGTCGATGATCTCCTTGGCCGCCGCGACGCTCAGCTGGGACCGCTGCGCGATGGCGGTGGTGACCGCGTCCACCCGCGCTCTCAGGTCGTCGACCACCTCGTCGACCAGTCCCACCCGCAGGGCGCGCTCGGCGTCGATCAGCTCGGCGGTGAAGAGCAGGAACTTGGCCGTCGACGGGCCCACCAGCCGGGTCAGCCGCCGGGTGGTGGGGGCCGGGTAGACCAGCCCGAGCCGGGCCGGCGGTACGCCGAACCGGGCGTCGCGGGCGGCGATCCGCAGGTCGCAGGCGACCGCGAGCTGGCAGCCGCCACCGACGCAGGGGCCCTGGACGGCCGCGACGGTCGGCTTGGCGAAGGCGGCCAGCCGTTCCTCGGCGGCGACCGCGATGCTGGCGTCGCCGGCGTCCAGCAGCTCGTCGAGGTCGCCCAGGTCGGCGCCGGCGCAGAAGGTGCCGCCCGCGCCGGTCAGCACCAGCGCGCGCACCGCCGGGTCGTCCTCCAGCCCGTCCAGCAGCACCGGCAGCCGCCGCCACATGGGCGGGGTCATCGCGTTGCGCCGTCCCGGGTTGTGGATCGTCACCGTCGCCACCGCGCCGGTGACCTCGACGGTCAGCTCCGCGTCCGACACCGCCACCACCCCTCTCCCGACGACCGGCGCGCGCCGGGGCCCGTCCCGGCGACCATAACGGCGCGGGCCCGACGACCACCCGCGAGGGGTGGCCGCCGGGCCCGCCGACGGCGAGGTCAGGTCAGGTCAGGAGACGTTGACCGCGGTGTCGTCGACCACGAAGGACGTCTGGAGCGAGGAGTCCTCGGTGCCGGTGAACTTCAGTGTGACGGTCTGGCCGGCGTACGAGGCCAGCGAGAACGACCTCTGCTGGTACCCGGTGGCCTTGTTCAGGTTCGAGTAGGTCGCCAGGGTCTCCAGCACCGTCCCGGAGGAGTTGAGCACCTGCACCCGGAGGGTGTCGTACGCGGTGCCGGTGGTGGTCTCCGACGTGTCGATGTGCAGCCAGAAGGTGAAGTTGTACGAGGTGCAGCCGGCAGGCAGGCTCACCGCCTGGGAGAGCGTGTCGGTGTGGGTGCTGCCGTAGCCGTCCAGCCAGGCGTTGCGGGTGCCGCTACGGGCGGGCTGGCCGGTGAACGAGCCGATGACCCCCGAGGTCGAGGCCCACGGGCTGGTGCCGGACTCGAAGCCGGGGTTGCCGAGCTTCTGGCCGGCGCCGGTGCAGCCACCGCCGCTGCCGTTGACGGTCAGCGTGTAGGTCGCCGTCCGGGTCACCGAGGTTCCGGTGCCGGTGACGGTCACCGAGTAGGTGCCGGCCGGGGTGCTCGTCGAGGTGGCGATGGTGAGGGTGGACGAACCGCCCGCGGTCACCGAGGTCGGGTTGAACGATGCGGTCGCGCCGGTCGGCAGGCCGGACGCGGAGAACGTCACGGTCTGCGCGGTGCCGCCGGTGACGGCGGTGCCGACGGTGGTGGAGACCGAGCCGCCCGCGGTCACCGAGCCGGAGGTCGGCGAGAGCGAGACCGAGAAGTCGTTACCGGTCGAGCAGGGCGCGTCGCTGCCGGAGACCGCCACCGCGGTCCACGCTGCCTGGACGGCCTTGTACTCGGTGGAGCAGCTGCCGTACAGGTCGGTCGCCGCGCGGAGGCTGTACGCCCGGGCGGTGTTCGACGGGGTGGTGGTGTTGACGTACGAGGTGTTCGACGTGAAGTACACGTCCAGCGCGCGGAACCAGATCTTCTCGGCCTTGGCGCGCCCGATGCCGGTCATCGCCGGGGCGGAGCCGCAGAGCGGCGAGTTGCCGTAGGCGGTGGAGCCGGTGCCCTCGGCCAGGTTGAAGAAGAAGTGGTTGGCCGGGCCGGACGAGTAGTGCACGTCCTTGTTCTTGGTGCTCGTGGTCCAGCAGCGGTCGGACGAGCCGTCCAGCGCCGGGTCGTACATGTAGCGCAGCGGCGTGCCGTTGCCGTTGATGTTGATCTTCTCGCCGATCTGGTAGTCACCCGGGTCGGCGGTGGTGTTGGCGTAGAACTCGACCATCGTGCCGAAGATGTCGCTGGTGGCCTCGTTGAGGCCGCCGGACTCGCCGGAGTAGGTCAGGCCGCCGGGCACCACGTTCTCGGTGACGCCGTGGCTCATCTCGTGGCCGGCCACGTCCAGCGCCACCAGCGGGCGCGCGTTGCCGGAGCCGTCGCCGTACGTCATCTGGGAGCCGTCCCAGAAGGCGTTCACGTAGTTGTTGCCGTAGTGGACCCGGCTCGGCACGCCGGCGCCGTTGCCGAAGATGCCGTTGCGGCCGTGGACGTTCTTGAAGTAGTCGAACGTCTTGGCGGCGCCGAAGTGGGCGTCGACGGCGGCAGACTGCCGGTTGGAGGTGGCGCCGGTGCCCCAGGTGTTGTCGGCGTCGGTGAAGGTGGTGCAGGTGAAGGTGCCGTTGTTCATGTCGCAGGTGCGGCCGTTGCCGTGCGAGGGGTCGATCATCTGGTACGTGCTGCCGGAGAGCGTCGTGTCGACGCTGACCGTGCCCGAGTAGACGCTGTTGCCGGTGCCGGCGACCATCTCGATCTCGTCGTACGAGCCGATCACCTTGCCGGTGACGGCGTCGCTGATGACGTGGAAGCGGGACGGGGTCTGGCCGTCGGTCTGCCATCCGCCGAGCACCGTCTCGTACGCGAGGCGGCCCTTGCCGGAGCTGGCGTCGACGAAGAGCTCCGGGGCGCCCACGGCGGTGAGCTTGCCGGAGAACTGCTTGCGCGCGGTCGCCCCGGCCGCGGACGGGGAGACCTTGGCGCCGGTGCCGAGGGTCAGCGGGGCGGAGAGGCCGACCGAGGAACCGGCGTAGCTGCCGTTGGGCGCCGTGTGGATGACGAAGTCACCACCGTAGACGCGGAGGCCCTTGTAGGTGCGGATGTAGCGGGTGTGCGCCGCACCGCTGGCGTCCACCTTCGTGCGGACGGCCTGGTACGACTCCCCGCTGGCACCCTGGACGGCGCCGGGGTTGCTGCGGAGCAGGCTGTCAGCACGAGCTGCGGAGGAGGTGTCCGGGGCAGGGGCGGTGGGAGCCGCGTGCGCTGCGGTGGCGACGCAGGTCAGCATGCCGCTGGTGAGCAGAGCTGCGCTGACGGCGGCGAGGGGTCTTTTCACGTGCCCTCCTGGCAAGGGAAGTGGTGACGGGGGTAGTCACGCATGTAGATATAGCGATATGCCGAGGAAAAGAAAAGAGGGAAGCGCTTCCAACCCGCGACACTGACCAAACGGTGGATGAGCCCTCTTGACGGAACCCGGCGGCGTCGACGCACGTCCGACCGGCATGAGATCATCGGCCCTGGTCATTGTCAAGATCAC
Organism: Micromonospora sp. DT47; assembly: GCF_049844475.1. Classification (NCBI taxonomy): domain Bacteria; kingdom Bacillati; phylum Actinomycetota; class Actinomycetes; order Micromonosporales; family Micromonosporaceae; genus Micromonospora; species Micromonospora sp. DT47. The sequence goes on from NZ_JBNCLC010000008.1 coordinate 283,184, forward strand.
GGTTGTGGCCGGCCTGCTGACCGGCTGCTCAGCGACCGACCTCGGTTCACCTGCACCATCGCCGTCCGCCACGACGGCCACCGCCCCCACGCCCGTCCCGACCACGGCCGCCCCGGGTATCGCGACCCCGAGCCCCTCGGCCACCGGGACGACGGCCCCCCGGGTGGTGCTGAGCCGCGCCGGCGGCTTCGCCGGGCAGACCGAGACGGTCACCGTCGAGCCGGACGGGCGGTGGACCGTCACCGGGAGCGCGGTGCGGGGCAGCGGGAGGCTCACCCCGGCTCAACTCGCCCGGCTCAACTCCCTGGCCGCCGACCCCAGACTCGCCGCCGAGGCGAGCCGCCCCCCGACGTCGACCGTGTGCCGGGACGCCTACGACTACCGGCTGACCATCGGCGCGACCGAGACGCGGTACACCGACTGCCTCGCCGACCCCGACCGCCCGCCCGTGACCCGCGCCGCGGTCGAGCTGCTGACCGCCGCCACCGGCGCCGGTCCCCAGTCGCACACCGGCGGCTGAGCCTTCAACCACCCGCGCGACGACCGGCGGGCGCCGGGCCCTACCAGCCCCGGGCGGCCGCCTGCAGCGCCCGCCGGACGGCGGCCACCTCGCGCCCCTGCGCGCGCGGCCGGTTGGGCGGTCAGAGCCGCTGCACGAGGCGGAACCGCACCGCCACCGCGAGCGTGTCGTCGTCCACGGTGAAGTCCGGGTCGCCGAGCCAGCCCAGGTAGTCCGGCCCGTGCCAGTACTCCTCATGGCCGGCCCGCCAGGCGGCGACCGAGTCGTACCCCTCGCCCTCGTCCCGGGCATGGTCGAGGTCGACGTCGCCGAGCCGGACGACACGTACCTCGGTCTGCTCGATGACCGCGACGGGGCGGCCGTCGGAGTCGACGACCACCGAGCGGTCGCCGACCTGCGGCAGCGGCTCGTCGTCCCGCTCGTGGTCCTGGAGCAGCCCGGTGGCGGAGGTCTTCACGCCGGAGAGCACGGCGGCGACCAGCTGGTCGCGCAGCGGCCCGGGAAAGGCGAACTCGCACGTCGGCAGGGCAGAGATGTCAGGCGTGGTCACCGGGCCGACCCTAGCCGGGGCCGCCACCGCTCACACCCGATAATCCGACGGCAGGCCGGTCCCCCGCAGCTCCGGCGGCAGGTGGGCGACGTCATTGAAGGCGATCAGGCTCGGTGGCCCGGACGAGCTGTAGCGGATCACCGTCAACCCGGCGTTGTGCTGGTTGAGACCGAGCCAGCGCCGCTCCGGCGCGTCCAGGGCGTGCCGCACCAGCCAGCCGATCAGGAAGTTGTGGGTGATCACCAGCTCGCGGTCCTCGCCGTCGAGGGGCGCGGTGGCGAAACGCGCCACGGCCGCCGCGGTCAGTCGCGGCCCGTCGACCCGCTCACGCTCCGGGAAGGCGGCCAGGAAGTTCGCGTACGCCGCCGGCAGGCCGGCCGGATCGGTGTCGTGCGGCAGGTGGTCGCCGGCCAGCTCGGTCGCGTACACCGGGATCCCGGGCAGGGAGGCGGCGACCAGCTCGGCGGTCTCCGCGGCCCGGCGCAGCGGTCCGTGGTGGACGGTGCGGAACGGTACGCTCCGCAGCCGCTCGCCGAGCAGCGTCGCCTGCCGGCGGCCCCGCTCGGAGAGCCCGATCTCCGGGGACTCGACCTCCGCGCTCTCCTGCTCGCCGTGCCGCGCCAGGTAGAGCAGCCGACTCGCCATCGTCACCTCACAAGATCGGGAGGCGCGATCGTAACCTCGCGCCTCCCGACCGTCAGCCCCGTCGGCCGCCGTCAGCCCCGCCTGCCCTCCGATGCCCGGGCGAAGGCGACCGAGACCCAGGCCCAGCCGGCGGTCACCGCCAGGCCGAAGGCGACCATGGCCACCGGACCGGGCCGGACCATCAGTCCGCCCCAGGCCACCGCGAAGAACACACCGGTCACCAGGTGGTACCCGGCCGGCCCCCACGCACCGCGCCGGGCGGCCCGGCGGCCGACGACCACCGTCGCCACGATCAGCGAGACGAAGGCGACCGCCGCGGCCAGGAAATGCAGCCCACCGTGCCAGCTGATCTGCCCCGGGCCGCGCGGCGTGCCGGCCGGGAACCCGTCGGCCGGGTCCGCGCTGAAGACTCCGGCGGCCATCAGGCCCAGTCCGTAGAGGGCGAGCAGCCGCGGCAGCCAGACCGACTCCGTCGCCGGTGACCGGCGCAGCGCGACGGCCGCGCCGAGCACCAGCAGCCCCGTGGCCAGGAACGTGGCGATCTGGATCCAGCCCAGGTCGCCGGTGCTCAGCAGGCTGACCGGGTGCCGCCGGAAGTCGAAGCCGTCCCGGGTCAGTCCCTGGAGCACCGCGGAGGCGGCGAAGATCGGACCGGCGAGGACGCCGCCAGCCAGCAGTGCCCGGTCCCGGCCGAGGGTGGCCGGGCGCACCGGGGAGAACGGGATCGCCTCGGTCATCGCCGTGCTCCCCTCAGGCCCGCGGGAACATCTGGCCGATGCGGATCCGGTTGCCGAACGGGTCGCGGATGCCGAAGTCGATCCCGTACGGCCGCTCGGTCGGCTCGTCGGTGATCTCCACGCCCTTGGCGACCAGGTCCTCGTACGTCTTGTGGGCGTCGTCGGTGGTCATGAAGAGGTAGCCGCCCAGCGCCCCCTTGGTGAGCAGCTCGCGGACCTGCTCGGCGGTGGCCGGGTCCAGCGCCGGCGGGCCGGGCTTCTCCAGCAGGACCTCGCGCTCCGGGTCGCCGGGCACGTTGACCGTCAGCCAGCGCATGAAGCCGAGGTCCTGGTCGGTGTTGACCTCCATGCCGAGCTTGCCGACATAGAAGTCGAGGGCCTCGTCCTGGTCGAGGACGTAGATCTGGGAGCGGCTGATCGCGTTCATCGTCATGCCCAGAACGCTAAACGACGGCCCTGACCTGCTGCTTATCCAAAACTGCTGGGTCTGGTCCAGGCCTTGGTGAAACAGCTCGGCACGTTCGCGGCGGTGGCGGCGCGGCGCTTGCGGAAGTCGCTGGGCGACTCACCGACGATCTGCCGGAACGTCCGGCTGAACGAGCCGAGGCTGGAGAAGCCGACCGCGAAACAGATGTCGGTGACGTCCCGGTCGCTCTCGATCAGCATCGACATCGCCCGTTCCACCCGCCGCCGTTGCAGGTAGCGGTGCGGGGTCTCGCCGAAGGTGGCGCGGAACGTGCGGATGAAGTGCGCCTCGGAGACGTATGCGATCCGGGCCAGCGCCGGGATGTCCAGCGGCTCCGCGTACGCCCGGTCCATCGCGTCGCGGGCGCGCAGCATCGCCCGGTTCGACCCCTCCACCGCCCGGCTCATCGCGTCCCTTCCGGCCACGGCCGACCCCCACCGGTGTCGAGCCTAGTGCGTAGTGCCAGGTGACGGCATGACCGACGTTCGAACCGAACCAGCTCACCTACGTTCATCGGACGGACCATCCCGTCTGACACCGGTTCGAGGCGCAGGACTTGTGGGAGATAGGAGCGGGTCGGGCTTCCGCCGGAAGCCGGCCGCTGCGATCATCGGTCGATGGATGAGCAGCTTCCGAACTCGGTGACGAGCACGGCCGATGACTCGGTTGGCCGAGAGGATGCCTCTCGGCAGGGAGTTGTGTCGCTCCGCACTGCTCTCCGGCGTTCGGCCGTTGGCCTGGCCCTCGGAGCTCTCCTCGTCCTGGCCTTCTCATGGATCCATTCCGACGGCTTGCTCGCGATTTGCGGTGCGTTGATCTTCCTGCACCGTCAGGATGATCGGCGTTCACGTTCGGCGCTCGGCGCAGCGTTGCTGACTGCGGTGCCGGCCGCCTTTGCTGCTGCCGTGTTGTTGAAGGGGTGGCTACCGCAGCCTTGGGACGGCATCTTGTTCGCCGGACTCGGTGCCCTGCTCGGAAGCGCCACCTACGCCGCCGTCACCCAGATCCGATCCAAGACACCGCATGCAGCCCTTGACGGAAAATAGGAGCGCCCACGTCGCCGGCAGCCGGTCTGTCCCGTCACGTGTCACAGGAGGTCCTTAAGCGCTGGCGACGAGCCGGTCTGGTCGGGTTGCTCACAAGGTCATCCGCGCTGCTGAGGCACGCCCCGGCCTGGTGTGGCCGGCACGGTTGCTGTACTTCGCTGCTGTACTGCTGGCGTCATCTCGTCGGATTCTCGGGTCCAGCCGAGGAACCATCGGTGCAGGGAGCCGGCCGGTATGCAGGTGAGGTATTCGGCGGCCTGGGCCAGGTGGGAGCCGAGGTAGAGAGCCAGCGGGGCCGGAGCGCCGTCGAACTGCACCCGTAACTCACGCTTCCGCCTCCGGCCTGGCCAGGGGCGTTGCAGCCGCCGCAGTTTCACAGCGGCGGCAACGACACGGTCACCGCCGGATCAGGCTCGCGCCGCCAGCCGGCCGACCGCCGACAACCGCCGGATCACCGCCTCGTGTGGAACGGCGTGACTGGTACGACCGCCCGCACCGGTGGTGGTGGCGGCGGTGAAGAGTGAGTTGAGCAGCGCTTCCTCGACCGAGTCCAGGACGGCGGCGAAGACCGGGTTGATCTCCCCGTCGGGGATCGGTGGCTGGTCCGGTTGTGCCGTGCTGAACGCGATCGCGTAGTCGCCGCTGGCGTTGCTGTACGACGCCCCGACCCGACCCATCGCGAAGATGGCCCGTCGGGCGAGGCGTCCGAGCTGCCGGGCGTCCAGGGGCGCGTCGGTGGCCACGACGATCATGCACGAGTTGCCGGGTGGTTCGGTTCGGTCGGCGTCCGGGATCAGCTCGTCGGCCGGCAGCGGGACGCCGAGGGCGGTCAGCACTCCGCCGAAGTTGGACTGGACGAGGGCACCGACCGTCGCCGGACGGTCGGCCACCCGTACCGTCCTCGACGAGGTGCCGATGCCGGCCTTGAAGCCCAGGGCCGTGGTACCGGTGCCGGCCCCGACGCAGCCCTCCGCCGGCGGTCCGTCGGATGCCCCGGTGACAGCGGCGAGCACGTGTTCCTCGGTGATCGGGCGGCGGCGGATGTCCGACAGGTGGCCGTCGTTGGTCTCGCCTACCAGGGGGTTGAACGACAAGCCGTCCGGCCGGCGGTCCATCAGGTACCCCAGCAGCGCGTCCGCGGCCCGGAAGACGGACAGCGTGGCGGTCAGGACGATCGGTGACTCCAGTACGCCGAGTTCGTCCACCTGGGTTGAGCCGACGAGTTTCCCGTGGCCGTTTCCGGCGTACACGGCGGCCGGCAGGGTCCACCGTCCTGGGCCGAGTTGGCTCGGTACGACCGCGGTGACACCGGTGTGCAGGTCGGCGCCGTCGTCGATGGTGGTGTGCCCGACCAGGATCCCGGCGACATCGGTGATCGCGTTGTGTCGCCCGGTGGGCAGCCGCCCGACGACGACGCCGAGGTCGCGGGCGCGGTGGATTGGCTGGTTCATGTTGCTCCTGTCGTCGGTGTTACCGTGCGCCGATGCATGGGTCGCTCCGGAATCTGGCCGGTCGGGTGTGGTGGTATCCGCACGACGAGGACCACGACAACGTCCAGGGTGGGGTCGCGGTCATCGCCGACGAGGCGGGCAGTGTGCTGGTCGACGCCGGCAACAGCCCGGAGGCGGCCCGGCGGATCCGGAGGGAAATCGAGACGGCCGGGCTGCCGGCACCGAGCCGGCTGGTCTACACCCACCACCACTGGGACCACGTCTGGGGGGCGTGCGCCTGGCCAGACGTGGAGGTCATCGGGCACCGGGCCGGTGCCCGCATCCTCGACGCGGAGGCCCGCCGCCCGTGGAGCCACCAGTACTTGCGCGACGAGGTGGCCGCCAATCCGCGGCTCGGGCCGAGCTTCCGGGCCCGGGCCTGGGCGATGGTCTCCTGGGAGGGCTTCGCCGTCCTGCCCCCGCACACCGTGTTCGACGACAGGCTCATCCTGCCCGGCGGGGTCGAGGTGCGCCACGTCGGTGGCGGGCACGCCGAGGACTCGACGGTGGTGGCGGTGCCGGACTCCGGCGTGCTGCTGCTCGGGGACTGTTTCTACCCGCCGCCGTACCATCTGCGGCAGCCGGGTGACACGTACGACGGGGAGCTGATCCGGTCGCTGCTCGACGAGAGTGGCTTCGGGCGCTTCGACTGGTATGTCGACAGCCACAATCATCCGCGCACCGGGCAGGAGATCCGGGAGCTGCTCGCCACGCTGCCCTGCTGACCGGAGGGTGCGTCCCGCCGAGCGGCGAGCAACCGGGTGAACCATTCCAGGTCCACGTTGCCGCCGCTGACCAGGACGCCGACGCGGCGACCGCTGACCGGCACCGCCCCGGTGAGGACGGCGGCGATCGGTAGGCAGGCCGTGGGTTCGGCGACGATGGGCAGGTGCCGAGCTACCAACGCCATCGCGTCGGTCAGGTCTTTGTCGCTCACCGTGACGACCCGTCCGCCGTTCGATCGGATGATGTCGAATGGCAACCTCCCGAGCTGTCGTACCTGCGCGCCGTCGGCGATGGTCCGCGGGGTGTCGATGGACACCAGCTGGCCCTGACTCAGCGACAGTTCCGCGTCGTTGCCGAGGACCGGCTCCACCCCGACAACGGCGCAGCCAGGGGAGAGTGACTGGGCCGCCAGCATCGCGCCGGCCATCAGGCCGCCACCACCGACGGGCACGAGGATCAGGTCGTCAACAGTTCCAGACGAACCTTCCGGCACGGACTCTGGACGTGTACCAGGCCAGCACTCACCCGAGAGATGGATGCCAACTCCAACTTGCCCTCGACCACCGACTCGATAGAACCGCAGTCCTACGAGTTCCTGCTCAAGCTCGCCAGGGTCGCGCGGGTTCCCGAAGCCGCTTGCGAGCGTCAGGCCACCCACCGGCAGCGGGAGTTCGTCCGCGCAGATTGCTGTCAGCGTTGCTGTCATGTTAGGTAGCGGAGGCTCAGTCCTCCATTACGGCATACCACCGTGGTCGCTCCCCGACGCGGCGTCATGCGAGAGATTCACGTTTCCCCCGGCTCCCTTCCCGCGCAGATTGCCACGTCTGTTTCTGCGGGCTTCCCGGGCAATCTCCTGGGCGGCGCGTCGGGCCAATCGGAGTTGCTCTCCTCGATCAACAACTCGTGAAGCACGCCTGCGTCGGAGCAACACCGCACCACCACCGACTACCGCTACCAGCAGGACCACGATGGCTCCCCATGCCGTACCCGTCATGTCCGCATGGTGACTGACGGCCATCTACCATCGGTATCCGGCGTACAGGTCGACTCGTCCATCGTCCCTCTAGCATCCTGGCTCCAGCTTGCCGCCACCCTGCGCAGCGAGGGCGGGGAGGCCGACCTCACCTGCGAGGCCGCATCAGTGCAGGGGGAGAGTGGCCGTTGGCGTGGGCATCGATCCTCAGGGTGCCCAGCGGGCGCGCAGGACGCCGTCCGGATCGGGGTAGGACCGCACTCAGCAGCGGGTGACGTTCGTCCATGAGCGTGGGCAGGACGATGGCGGCATGGGCGTCGGCCAACCGGCTGCGCAGTGCACTGTGGTCCGCTTCATCAACGCATCGGCAGTTGACCTGACCGTTGTGGTCCTGCCAAATGACCTCACTAAGGCTTCGTCGGGCAGGCTCGCCAGCGCAGCGTCGATGTTCGTCTGCAGGTCGGGCCAGACCAGTAGGCGGGCTCGGGGGGTCAACCGTGTCCGGATGGCATTGACGTTGCTGGTCGTGATGCGGTGCCAGCGGGCGGCGTTGTAGACGTAGCCCTCTTCGAGAAGCACGGCGCCGCGCTCTGCGGCGATAGTGGCGACCTCGTCCCAGAAACCGCTGTCGGCCGGTCGAGGGCTGGCGTTGTCCTCGGTGAGCGCCGGGTCGTATGGCGACTGTGCGATCCGTTTCGCGAAGAGCCTATGCCGGTGGGCATGGGCTACTGCCCGCTCGCACGGGTCGGTGCTGCCGATGTACACGTACTGGTCCCAGCCGACATGGACGAAGAAGTCCTCCTCGGCTTCAAGCCGGCACCAACCAGGGCCGCCGCGCAGCATGAGCCGCACGAGCTCCAACCCGACCGCCACGGGTACCTGCGCGCCGTCGTGGTAGCCGCTCAGATCCGGCCCGAACAGCACAGCCAACCGGCTGTCGCGCCCGTCACCGTCCAGGCCCACGCGAACTGCCGCCTCCGGTTCCCGGATCGCCAGCCGGCTGATCTGGCTGTCTTCGGCGAAGGCAGCCACGGCCGCCAGGTAGGCGGCCTCAACCGGACCGCGGTCGCTGTCGGTGTCCTCCGAACCGATGTAGTGCCCACGCTCGTCTCGGTCGGCGGGGTCGTACTTGGTCAACTGGTAGACGTAGGGCAGGAGCTCGGGATCGTCGATAGTCACCGGCCGCTCGCTACCAGCGCGATGACGAGGACAGCGGCGCTGGGATGAGGACGACGACCCGCCCTCGCCGCGGTGGGACCAGTTCGCCGCATCAGGCGCACCGCCGACCCATACTGCCTGCTCACGGCCACAGGCTATCCGTGCCGATCACGATTGCCGAGCAATATTCGTCCCTGGAACAGCGCAAGATCACGCTCAAGGTCTACGCTCACACGAGCCTCGACGCGATGCGTCAGGCGCTCGGCAAGCTTGACGGGCGGCTGTCGTGAATGCGGTTGCTGTCAAACGGTTGACGGGCGGCAGCGACCGTCGGGAAACTGCCTGGTGGAATTGGAGCCCCCGGCCGGGATCGAACCGGCGACATCTCGCTTACAAGTTGTGTGCGGCACATCCGTCCCCGTCTGGGAGCGGCCGTCAGCTCGGAGCCGCGTCCATCCCTGGTCTCGGTGGTGCGTCGGCGTCCGGGGCCGTTGCTGTCAGCGTTGCTGTCGACAGCGCCGCCGGTGGCACGTCCAGCTAAGCCCGACCCCCGCCGGGGGGAGCCTGGTCCTGGTCGTCGAACACTGTCGATCGGTGTCATCCTGTCTGCCTGCGCACCGGCTGCCTTGCCGCTTCTTATGGCCTTCACCCGTCGCGTTGTAACGCGTTCGCTGACGTTCTGCTGACTGCTGGCAGCTTTGATGGGGCTCGGCCTGTGGGTGGTCGCCTCGGTGCGCGAACCGTCCTTCCAGTTCGACCCCCGGCGGGTTATCGCTTTCGTTTCGCTCAGGGGCGGGCGTCGAGTAGTTGGTCGAGGTTCACGGCGGCGCTGATCAGTGAGAGGTGGCTGAATGCTTGCGGGAAGTTGCCGGTCTGCTCGCCAGTGGGGGCTATCTCCTCCGAGTAGAGGCCGAGGGGGCTGCTGTAGGTGAGCATCTTCTCGAAGGTCAGCCTGGCGTCTTCGAGCCGTCCGGACTGCGCGAGGGCCCGGACGTACCAGAAGGTGCACATGGTGAAGGTGCTCTCCTGGCCGGGCAGGCCGTCGGGTGAGGCGTTCGGGTCGTACCGGTAGACGAGGCTGTCGGAGACCAGTTTCGCGTCCATGGCCCGCAGCGTTGACAGCCACATCGGATCCGTTGGCGACACGACTCCGAGGTAGGGCATGGCGAGCAGTGACGCGTCCAGGACGTCGGACGCATAGTGCTGCGTGAAGGCACCGGCGCCGGGGTGGAAGCCACGCGCCATGATCTGGTCGTAGATCTGGTTTCGGGTACTCACCCACCGGTTGGTGTCGCCGGGTCGTCCGCGTCGGTGAGCGAGGCGGACAGCTCGGTCGAGGGCTACCCAGGACATCATGCGCCCGTAGGTGAAGTCCTGCCGGGCGCCGCGGGTTTCCCAGATCCCGTCTTCGGGCTGGTCCCAGTTGTCGCACAGCCAGTCCATCTGCCCTACCGTGTTCATCCACCCCTCGTGGTTGGCCTGCAGACCGTGACCGTCGGCGACGTGGAGGGCGTCGAGTGCCTCGCCGTAGATGTCGAGTTGCAGTTGGTTGGCGGCGCCGTTGCCAATGCGCACGGGTGCTGATCCGCGGTAGCCCTCGAAGTGGTCGAGTATCTCCTCGGTGAGATCAGGTGAGCCGTCGACGCGGTACATGATCTGCACCGGCGTCTCCCGTTCCTTGGCCTCCCGGATCCGGTCGTTCACCCAGTGCATGTACTGCTGAGCTTCGTCGGTGAAGCCCAGGCGGAGCAGCGCGCGCACGGAGAATGCCGCGTCGCGGATCCAGGTGTAGCGGTAGTCCCAGTTGCGCTCCCCGCCGATCTGCTCGGGCAGCCCGGCGGTAGGGGCGGCGACCAGCCCGCCGGTCGGCGCGTACGTCATGAGTTTGAGCGTCATCGCGGACCGCTCGACCATCTCCCGCCAGCGGCCGGTATACCGGGAGCGGCCGAGCCAGCGCCGCCAGAAGTCGCGGGTCTGCACGAGCAGGTCGCGCACCTCGTCCACCGTCATGTGGCGCGGCAGTTCAGGCGACGCCGTCTCCAGGACCACCCCGCCGTAGTCGCCCTCGTGGAACGTGCCGACCAGGGACACGTCCTCCCTGCTGCGTTGGAACTCCGTGTCGTACGGGGGCTTGCCGAAGCCGACCCGATTCAGGGTGAGTGTGAGGCTGGGACTGCGGAAGACCTCCCCGTCCGGGTACACCTCGAGCTCGTGCGGATCCCGGCCGTAGTTGAACCGGGGCCGGCATACCGCGCGGAACCGCATTGTGCCTCGGACCATCCGGAGAATCCGGACCAAGCGGTGGCGGTCGGTGACGTGATCTCCCGCGACGGGCATGAAATCCACCAGCTCAGCCACGCCGTCCGCGCTGAGAAAGCGGGTGATAAGGATCGGCGTGCCGGGCAGGTACAACTGCTTACTCACGTAGTCGACACCATCGGGTGAGACCTGGAAGTACCCACCCTTGTGCCGATCGAGCAGGCCACCGAACACGCTCGGCGAGTCGAACCGAGGGGCGCAGAACCAGTCCACCGTCCCGTCCATCGCCACCAGCGCCGCGGTCTGCAGATCACCGATCAAGCCATGGGACTCCACAGCAGGGTACGAATCCACCAGCCCTCCCGCCTTCAATCGCACCGAATGAGGGCGGATACCCCTAAACGGGCGAGACACACCCCGTGGCTCGTAACTTCGCGCACGTAACGGCCTGACCGGTACCGGCGGGAAAGCGCAGATGACCCCCGTCGGGGGGATGCGGTCGCAAGCTGTCGGCTGCTGTCAGCTGGTGCCGACCCGCGTCGACGAGCAGGTGCCGGGACTCATCGGTTGACGTTCCGGACCGACCCGCATCGGGGCTTCCGCTGCCTCCTTGCTGCCTCGCTGCCTGACGTCTCGGCTACACGGTGTCGACTACTGACACTTGCGCGGCTCTGGGCTGACGAGGGCTCGGTCAGGAGCGGTAGCCTCCGCCAATGATCCGACCATTTGACCTGTGGGGCCAGCGAGGCTGGTGCAACCAGGAGGTCGTAGGCGAGTCCAATTACGCCAAGGAGACTCGAGCCGCACTCGGCGCGGACTTCAAGTCCTACGGGTCTGAGGTTGAAAAGGACGTGTACCTCATCCCGGAGCCCACCAACCGCTTCGACCCGGACGCCGTCAAAGCCGTCTACGGTGGACAAACCCTCGGGTATCTGCCAAAAGACCAGGCCAAAAGATACTCGCCGGTCCTCACGGCGCTCGTCAACCAGGGCTGGACCCCTCAGGTCCGCGCCCGCATCTGGGGACGGGACGAGGAAGACTGGGACGGGCGCCGCCGGCCCCACTTCGTGGGATCGGTGACTCTCGACCTCGCTGAACCGCACATGATCGTTCCAGCGAACATGCCGCCGTGCGATCTGCATGTGATGCTTCCCCAAGGCCGTGTCGTTCAGGTGACTGGCGAAGAGAAGCACATGACTCACTTGGCTCAGCTGGTGAGTCCGCAGGGCGAGTGCTGGATCTATGTGACGTTGCACCAGGTTGAACAGCAGCGGGCTCGATCGACGCGAACGCTGGTGGAGGTTCGAGTCAACGGCGAACCGGCTGGCACCCTGAGTCCCGCGACATCAGCCGAGATGTTGCCGGTGCTCGCCCACCTCTCGGGACTCGACATGTTGACGGCGGCCCGTGCAGTCCTGAAGGGCAACCGGGTCAAGGCCGACGTCACCTTGAACGTGTGCAAGGCCAGCTCGCTGACGGATGCCTGGTTGGATGCGCCGCCGGTGGCTGATGGAGCCCGGCCGGCACAACAGGCGGCTGCGGCGAGCCACGGTCACGATATTGCCCGAGTGCAGCAATGGCGGTTCGTGGTTCCACCGGGATGGCCACCCCCGCCCGCAGGCTGGGTACCGCCCCAAGGCTGGCGGCCTGATCCGTCGTGGCCTCCTGCACCAGACGGCTGGCAGTTCTGGGTCAAAGACTGAGAAGGTGCCTCCGCCTACCCCGCTGTACGCGTCAGTTCACCAACTACAGGTAAGCCGCCGCAGCTCTGGCAGGCTGCCGTGTACCTCACTAGCTGTGACATGGGCAAACCTTGCGATCGTTAGTCATCGTCTGTTGCCCTTGTTCGTCCCTCGACGGCCTGGAGACGGCCTGAAAGGCTCGCTGGGTCGATGGCTAGTCAGGCGCGGTTACGCCTTGGAGGAAGCCGTTCGTGGAACCGCCCCGATCGTCCGCGTCAATGCCGTCACTGGATGTCATCAGAGCCGAGCTGGACGCAGAACGCGCAGCTCAGGACAAACGTAATGACACGTTAGATAGTCGGGCAGGCGCGATCCTAGGGTTCTCTGGCGTCCTTGCCGGTCTCGCCCTAACCAGCAAGTCTGTCTGGGCGCTACCGGGTGCCGCCGTCGCTGCGGTGGCCGCCGTAGTCGCGGCAAGCGTGGTCCTACCTCGGCTGTACAACACGATCAACCCGAGGGCCCTGCACGGCCGCTACCTACCGCGGCCGGTTGAGGAGACGAAACGGAGAATCCTCGACACACGGATTTCGGACTATGAGAAGAACCAGGAGCCATTGGAAATTAAGGTCGACCGCCTACGACTCTCGGTCCGCCTCTTGGCCGTTGCTACTTGGCTTGTGGTGGTGGCTCTCGCGATCGTGACCATCACCCAAGCAATGAGAGATTGAGGCAAACCGGTCCGAACCCGGCTCACCGAGGCCGGCAGGCACGCCAGGCCCTGATCGACCACCCAAAGGGGGTAAAGACATGTCCAACCACAAACGAGCCAGACAACGAGTTGCCTGCCACGCAAGAGATCACGCCATGGCCGGTCGATGACTACCCACCGGTCTCACTTGAGCCGGACCCTTGGATCACTGACCTCGTCGATCGTGACGGGCTGCCCGACGACATCGAGTACAGGTAGGCGACCCTCGATCGGGCCGCTCATGCCGGAGCGGCCCACCGCCTGGCCTCCGACCCTGCACGTCTTTCATGGCTCGATGCCGGCGTTTCCCGCTGTCCCATGGCCCTGCTTGCTGCGCTGGTCGAGGAAAGATGGAGATCTAGACGACCTGGTGTGGCGGGCATAACCTACGCCGGTGCCTCGCCTCAACGGTTGGATGATCGCCACCCAGACCCCAACGCCAGTCCCCAGCATCCAGCCCTACATCGTGCAATACGACGGGGGCGCAAGCTGGGTCATGGTCACGCTCGGCGGCGCGCTCGTCCTCACTGGCGTCGTTGCGCTTGTCGTGCTGTGGCTACGCCGACCAATGATCGTCGCTCTCCGTCGGGAGTTTGAGGCGAGTGCTGCAAGCGCTGTTGCATCTGTGGAGGCAAGCCTTCCCCCTACACGCCCGAGTCTGGAAGACGAAATTGGCGAGGTGTCTGGCACGCTGTCGGCGACAGTGAACCGATTGCGCGAGATCAGCGCCAAAGCCGAGGCGTTTGAGGCGGAGGTCAAGCAACTTGTGGTACGCGCTGATGCTGCTCGCGCCACCGCCGCCCTCGATGAGGAAAAAGCCCGCCAAATATCGTTCATTCTTGGAGAGCGTACCGAACGGAAGTTCCGGGAAGAAATAGAAAAGCTTGCGGAGGCCCATGCCGAGCAGGTAGAGCGGCTACGCAAGTCGGGCAACCGAACCGCGTGGTGGACGTTTGTGCTCGGTTCCGCCCTTGGTTTCTTGCTAAACCTACTAGCTGGCATGCTCGTCGCCTAGCGCTCTGGAACTCAACCTGAGCGGGGCGTCCTGGGCGAGCCCCTAAGTCTGGACGTCCTTGCTCACAGTCGGTCATCTCCGCCGACCTCTCGACCTACCCTCCGAACATCGCTCAGAGATTCGGATGGATAAGGCGAAGCTCGGGGAATGCTCTCGAAATTGTTCCAAAGTCACTAATGTTGTTCGTGACGATTGGCAGCTGAGGGCGGAGCGCAAGTGCGCAGGCTACGGTCCAAAGGTCGTTCGCGCCGCCCTTCTGTAGGTGCCCGGAGAGCTTCGCATGCATTTCCGCCCACAGCTCTACCGCTTGCGCCGTGTAAGGCACGACAACAAAAGTTTTTAGCTGGTTACGAAGTGCCTGTATCCGACGCTCTCCCCATCGGCTGCGGTGGGCATTGGCCAGTAATTCACCGTATGTGGCAAAGCTCACCGCCTGCTCATGCCCTGCGGTTAGGTCGCTGAACGCCTTGCCGAGTTCATGTTCCAACAGCCAGTAACTCACAACGTCCGTATCGATGAGCAGTGGCCCATCGGGGACGTCCTGCGGCCTCACTCGGCGAGAGCCGCGAGGAAGGCGGCCCGCTCATCGTCGGTCAAGTCTGTAATCCCTAGAGCCGCCGGGTCGACTCGGCCCGTGATTCCCTGCGCTGCTTGCAGGCCGGCAAAGGTATGCGATTCCCAAAAAGAATCAACATCTAGCTCAAGCTGGGTACTTCGTGAAACCGCTCGTAGTTCAACGCTAGTTGCCTGCGCAGTTCGAGGATGATAACTGACATGACCCTCAAGCCGCGCCCGCGATCGCAGCGCCTCTTGGATATTGTCTGCAAGGTTGGGAGAGAAATTGACGGTCACAACGCTGCCATTGGCGAGGCGCAATCTCGCCGTGTTTCCCTCGAAGTCAGCCTCGAAGAGCACTCCGACTAGCGTCTCATCTCTGCTCGCCGGGGCCTGGTCACCAACGCGCTGCATCCGCTCTCGGACCGCCGCGTCAATCCTGGCCCGACGTGGCTCTTGCCCGGCTCGCGTTGCAAATTCGTCGACCAGAGTAATCGAGGTGTTGCGGTCGCCGATACCAAGTTCCGCCGCCATCTGCGCAACGGCAGCCGCCAGCTCGGCGTCAGACTCGGGTGCGCCGCTGGTAATCGCATCAATAAGCCGATCAAATGCCAATTGGCTAAGGTCGGAGACCGAGAACGGTAGCTCCTCATCCGTTGGATCTGCGGCTTCTGGAAGCGCAAGCACCTCAACGAAGCTGCCTCGCTCAACTCCGACGAAGCGAAGCCGCGCTGCACTCTCGATCGCCTGGCTATGTCTGCCGGTGCCACGCCGCGGCTTACCCAAAACTAGGTAGGCCGCCCGAGCAATGGCACGTTCAAGGCCAAGGATCATGCGCGCGACGTCAGCCGCTGCTACCCGGCCTGGCTCGGCATCGATACCTTCAAGCTGCGCCCGGACGATCCTCATGGTCCAAGACTCCTACATCTGATGCGAGCCGTCTAGCACGATGTGATCCGGAGCGATCAAGACGAAAGGGCGCAAGGCGATCCCTTACCTCAGTAGCAGTAACGCCGGGTCCAGCTCCATCCCGATGCTCCTATGGAGGTCAAGTGGTCAGGGCGGTGAAGTCGGCGAGCAGGGCGGTGTAGATGTCGCGGACGATGTAGCGCTTGAGGCAGCGGAGGATCTCTTGCTTGCTGAGGCCTTCGGTGGTGCGGCGGTGGACGTAGGCCTGTGTTCGCTGGTCGTAGCGCATGCGGCACAGGGCGATGGTGTGCAGGGCGTGGTTGGCGCCGCGGTCGCCTCCGCGGTGGAGGCGGTGGCGGCGCACGCGTCCTGAGCTGGCGGGGATGGGTGCTGCGCCGCAGAGGTGGGCGAGGGCGGCTTCGGAGTGCAGCCGGTCGGGGTTGTCGCCGGCGGTGGTGAGCAGTTGAGCGGCGACGTCGGGGCCGACGCCGAACAAGGCGGTGATGCGGGGTGCCGCTTTCTGGACGATGGGTGCCACCTGCCGGTCGAGGGTGGTGATCTCGTCGGTGAGGGCGGTGACGCGGCGGGCGAGTCCGGCCAGCGCTGCGGCGGTGGCGTGTTCCGGCTCGTGAAGTTTGCCCGGGTCGTAGGTCAGCGCAGCGGACCGGCTGACCAGCGTGGCGGCGCTGACCCTGGTGAGGTGGGCTCGCAAGGCCTCGGGCGCGGCGGCGACCAGGCCGCGCATCTGATTCAGGGCGGCGGTGCGGGCCTTGACCGCTCCTCGGCGGGCGACCCGCAGGGCGCGGATGGCCTCGACCGGTCCGGTGCGGGTTTTCGGGGTGCCCTTGGCGGTGCCGGCGAGGGTCGCGCGGGCGGCGGCGATGGCGTCGATCGGGTCGGACTTGCCCTGGGCGCGGCGGGCTCGCCGGTCGGGCCGGTCCACTTCCGCGACAGGCACCTTCTTGCTGGTCAGATGGCGGGCCAGGCCAGCGCCGTAGCTGCCGGTGCCCTCGACTCCCACGGCCGTTACCCGTCCGAAGGAGCGCATCCAGGCCAGCAGATTCGCGTAGCCGGCGGTGGTCGCGGGGAACTCGGCGTCGGCCAGGAGCCCGCCGGTGCTGTCGATGACGGCGGCGTGGTGGGTGTCGCGGTGGGTGTCGACACCACCGATAACTGATCGCTTCTTGGCTGCCATGCTGGTGAGGTCCGCCTTTCTCGTCTGCGTCGAGAA